>CALGNO010000094.1 GCA_937958625.1 uncultured Neomegalonema sp. | reverse complement strand
AGGGCATTAAGTTTCTGACGTTCGATTTTCTTCTGGGCCTCGGGCGCATCGCCCTCGTCGATCCACTGGCGGTACTGGCGCACCTCGCCCATGCCATAGAGCAAGTGGGCGGTGGCGGGCAGGCCATCGCGTCCGGCGCGCCCGATCTCTTGGTAATAACCCTCGATGTTCTTGGGCAGGTCGAAATGAAAGACGAAGCGCACGTCGGGCTTGTCGATCCCCATGCCGAAGGCAACCGTCGCGACCACGACGACGCCATCCTCGCGCAGAAACGCATCCTGTGTGGCCCCGCGAACCTCGGGCGGCAGTCCCGCATGATAGGCGCGGGCGTCGAGGCCCTCGGCGCGCAGGTGGGCGGCGGTTTCCTCCACCCGTTTGCGCGACTGACAATAGACGATGCCGCTCTCGCCCTTGTGGCGGGCCAGAAACTCGGTCAGTTGCTTGCGGCCATTGTTGCGGGGGGTCATGGCCAGCGAGATATTCGGCCTGTCGAATCCGCGCAGAAAGGTGCGGGGCGGGGCGGTGAATAGCCGCTCGGCAATATCCGCGCGGGTCATGGCATCGGCGGTGGCGGTGAAGGCGATGACCTGCACGCCGCCTTCATTCCTGCCGGCAAGCGCATCGCGCACCTCGCCGATCAGGCGGTATTCCGGGCGAAAGTCATGGCCCCACTGGCTGACGCAATGGGCTTCGTCGACCGCGATTGTCCGTACGTCGAGCCGTTTCAGAAACGCCACCATCCCGTGCCGTGCCAGCCGTTCGGGCGACAGGTAGAGCAGGTCGAGCGCGCCATCCTCGGCCTCGGTCATCGCCAGCGCATTTTCCTCGGAAGTATTGCCGGAAGACAGCGCCCGCGCCGCCACCCCAATCTCCCGCATCTGTGCCACTTGCCCCCGCATTAGAGCGATCAGCGGCGAGACGACCACCGTCAGCCCCTTACGGGTAATCGCCGGAAGCTGAAAGCACAGCGATTTGCCGCCCCCGGTCGGCATGATCGCCAGCAGATCTTCACCCGCCAGCGCGGCGTCGACGATCTCTTCCTGTCCAGGACGATAGCCGTCGAACCCAAATGTATCGCGCAGGATGGCGAGGGGATCAGTCATGGGAAGGCCTTGTCGATGCTTTGGCTCTGGTGAAGAATACGCAAAATCTCGATCTACCCGTTGATGTTGCGAAAGAAAATCCGGTGTTTACCGTGGATGACGCAGCGCATGTCTGGCTTGAGGTCACTGCGAGGTCGGCCAACTTTTTCGCCGCTGGCCAAAGCGTTGAAAGCAACGATAAGGTCGCCAAGATACTGTCTTCGTTGATGTGTTCCCCATCGCCGTTCCGTGTAACGCCCAATCTCTGCAAAATCATCCTGCGCCGCCAGGGTCAGACGATAACTAGACACCGAATTCCCGGTCGAGTTCGCGATTAATCCGGTCTGGGTCAAAATCCGCGAATTCTCCCCGTTCGGCCTGTTGCCAGCCGATGTCGATTTCGGCGCGCAGGGCCTCGAGTTCTTCGGCGTTGACCTGTTCTGCGATCATCTTTTCGCGCAAAGCGGCCTGAAGCAGCGCGTCAGTATCGGCGTAGGCCCCGCTCGCCACTTTCTGGCGTGCGTATTCCTCAAGATCGTCGCTCAATTCAATAGACATCGGCTCTCTCCCGCTGATCTGAATCTATCGAGCATCGCGGGGGCGGTCAAACCTCACAGATCGAAGACCAGACAGGTTGTTGAACCGGTGGCGTAGACCTTGCCGTCCTCGCCGATCATCTCGCCGGTGGCGGTGGCAACCCGGCGGCCTGAACTGACGACGGTGCCGATGGCGCGCAGGGGCGGGGTGTGGGTGAAGGCAGGGCGCAGGATCGTGATCTTGTACTCGATGGTCGTATAGCCGCGCCCCTTGGGCAGGGTCGTCTGCACTGCACAGGCCATGCAACTGTCGAGCAGGGTGCCGAACCAGCCGCCATGGGCCCCGCCGAGGGGGTTATAGGCGGCAAATTCCGGCGCGCCCGCGAAGACGACGCGGCCCTCTGCCACGTCGGTCAGGCGAAAGTTGAGGGTCTTTGCGATGGGCGGGGCCGGGTATTTGCCGGTGCGGATGCCGTCGATGAAGTCGAACCCGCTCATGCCCGCCAGATCGGCGGGGGTCAGCAGGTCTTCGGGGCCGGTGGTAAAGCGCGGCTCAGTCATGGCGCGCCCTTTCGCGCAACTCCCGGCGGATGATCTTGCCGGTCGTGGTCATCGGCAGGGCGTCGAGAAACGTCACGGCGCGGGGGTATTCGTGGGCGGCGAGCCGGGTCTTCACAAAGCGCGCAATCTCGTCGGCCAGCGCGTCCGACGGTTCAAACCCCTCGGCCAGAACGATATAGGCCGTCACGATTTCACCGCGTAGGGGGTCGGGCTTTCCGACGACACCGGCCAGCGCAACGGCCTCGTGTTTAAGCAGGCAGTCCTCGATCTCTCCCGGTCCGATGCGATAGCCCGCCGACGTAATCACATCATCGTCACGTCCGACGAAACGGATCGCGCCATCGGCTTCCTGCACGCCCCGGTCGCCGGTGATCAGCCAGTCACGGTCAAATTTCTCTGCCGTTGCCGCCTCGTTATTCCAATAGCCGAGGAACATGACCGGCGAGCCGCGCCGCACGGCGATGCGGCCCTCGGCCCCTGTTACCGGCTGTGCGGTATCGTCCAATACTGCCAGATCATGCCCCGGCACGGGCCAGCCCATGACGCCCGCGCGCTGGGCCCCGATGCACTGGGTCGAGGCGACGATCATGTTGCACTCGGTCTGGCCATAGAACTCGTTGATCGTCACGCCCAGAACCCGCCGCCCCCAGTCGAGCAATTCCGCCCCGAGGCTCTCGCCGCCGCTGCTGACGCTGCGCAGGTTCAGGCGGGGCGGGTCCGGCACCGCGCGCATGATCTTCAGCGCCGTGGGCGGGATGAAGGCCGTGCGCACCTGTCGCCGGACCATCAGGTCGAAGGCCGCCTCGCCGGTGAACTTGGCAAACCGCCGCACGATGACCGGCAGGCCGTGATGCAGGGCAGGCATGAGGACATCCAGCAATCCGCCGATCCACGCCCAGTCCGCCGGCGTCCACATATTGTCGCCGGGCCTCGGCAACAGATCATGGCCCATCTCGACCCCCGGCAGATGGCCGAGCAGCGTGCGATGGGCGTGCAGCGCACCCTTGGGCTTGCCGGTGGTGCCCGAGGTATAGATCAGGATCGCCGGGTCTTCGGAGGCGGTATCGCGTGGGGTGAAGCCATCGGATTCCGCATTCAGCAACGCGCCGAATCCGTCTTCGATATTCAGCACCGTGGTCAGCGCGGGCAGGTCCAGCGCGGCCAGTTGCGCCGCCCCGGCGGCATGGGTCACCACCGCCTTTGCCCCGGCATCGGACAGTCGATGCCCCAGCGCCTCGCCGCCGAACAGCGTCGCCAGTGGTATCGTGATTGCGCCGATCTTCAGCGCCGCAATATGCGCCACCGCCGTCTCCAGCGATTGAGGCAACAGCACCCCGACCCGGTCCCCCGGCCCGACCCCGCGCGCGGTCAGCAGGTTGGCAAGGCGGTTCGACAGCGACCGCAACTCTTCGAATGTAACCGTCCGATCCTCCTCATCGAGGATCAGCGCCACACGGTCCGGATCACTGCGCGCCCATTTGTCGCAAATATCCCAGCCGATATTGTACCGCTCCGGTATCGACCACCGGAATCGCTCGCGCAGCTCAGCATAGGACGCGGCGTCAGGCAGCATCGCCGCCCTCACTCTCAAGCCGGACCAGTACCGCGCCGTCCTCGACCTGATCGCCCTCGGTGACGGTGACTTCGACGATGGTGCCGTCCCTTGGAGCGGTGAGGGTGTGTTCCATTTTCATGGCTTCCAGCACCACCAGCGGGTCACCCTTGGCGACGGATTGGCCCCCTTTGGCACGCACGGTCTTCACCGCGCCGGGCATGGGCGCGAGGACCGTGTCGCCGCCCGCCGCCTCAGTAGCCGCCACCGCCGGGTCGGGAAAGCCGAAGCGGTGGTCTGACCCGTCGAGAAACACCGTCACGCCGCCAGGATAAGGCAGCATCTCAGCGCGGGTGCCGCGCCCGTTTATGGCCACGCGCCCGGTCTCGCCCGAGAAGCCCAGCGCTGTCTTTGCCTCGCCAATACGCACCGTGAAATCGCGGGGGCCGTGGATGGTGACTTTGGCCTCGACCCGCTCGCCATCGCGCTCGATCAGCGCGACCTGTTGCGCCGGACCCCAGGCGCGAAACCCGCTGAGGGATTGCCACGGGTCGTCGCCCCCCGCTCTCGGCAAGCCCAGCGCCGCCAATGCTGCGAGCGCCGCCGCGCCCTCGGATTCCGGGGCCGCTTTGGTCAAGGCGTCGAGATCGCGGGCGATCAGGCCGGTATCGACCTCGCCCGCCGCAAAGCCCTTATGGCCCGCCAGCCGCGACAGAAATGCAACATTGGTCACCGTGCCCGCTACGCGTACTTGGCCCAACGCCGCGCGCAGGGAGGCCAGCGCCGCCTCCCGCGTTTCCTCGTGGACGATGAGTTTTGCGATCATCGGGTCGTAGTGGGGCGTGATGGTATCACCCGCGCGCACGCCGGTATCTATGCGGGCATTCTCGGGAAAGCTCAGATGATGCAGCGTGCCGGTAGCGGGCAAAAACCCCTTGGCGGCATCCTCGGCATAGACCCGTGCCTCGAAGGCATGACCGTAGATGGCGAGATCGTCCTGCGCGATGGGCAGCGGGTTTCCGGCGGCGACATGCAGTTGTAGCTCGACCAGATCGAGGCCGGTAATGGCCTCGGTCACCGGATGCTCGACTTGCAGCCGAGTGTTCATTTCCATGAAGTAGAACCGGTCGGATCGCAGGCCGTCCGAGGCATCGACGATGAACTCGACCGTCCCCGCGCCGCTATAGCCGATAGCCTTGGCCGCGCGCACGGCGGCCTCGCCCATGGCCGCGCGCATCCCTTCGCTCATGCCGGGGGCCGGGGCCTCCTCGATGACCTTTTGATGGCGGCGTTGCAGCGAGCAATCGCGCTCGAACAGGTGGACTGCATTGCCATGGCTATCGCCGAAGACCTGAATTTCGATATGGCGCGGGGTATCGACGTATTTCTCGATCAGGACATGGCCGTCGCCAAAGCTGGCCTTGCCCTCGCGGCTGGCCCCGGTCAGGGCATCGGCAAAATCAGCGGCGCGCTCGACCCGGCGCATCCCCTTGCCGCCCCCGCCCGCGCGCGCCTTGATGAGGACAGGGTAGCCGATCTCGGCGGCGCGCTCAGTGAGGAAATCCGGGTCTTGATTGTCGCCGTGATAGCCGGGAACGACAGGCACCCCCGCTTCTTGCATCAGTTTTTTCGCGGCATCCTTGAGGCCCATGGCGCGGATCGCCTCGGCACTGGGGCCGATAAAGCTGATGCCCGCGCGGTCCAGCGCCTCGACGAAATCGGGGTTTTCCGAAAGGAAACCATAGCCGGGATGCACCGCCTCGGCCCCGGTACGCTGGCAAGCGTCGATGATGGCGTCCGCGTTCAGATAGCTTTCGGCGACCGGAGGCGGTCCGATACGGATGCTCTCATCGGCTAACGCGACATGCATCGCGCCCGCATCGGCATCGGAATAGACGGCGACGGTAGCGATGCCGAGGTCGCGCGCGCTACGGATCACCCGCACGGCAATCTCGCCCCGGTTCGCGATGAGTATCTTGCGGAACATGGCCCCTCCGACTTTGAGGGTTTGTTATATCCGGTTCTGCGCGTCAGACCAGAGCCAGCACCAGACAGGTCAATGCCCCGAGGCCCAGCACGCTGAAGGTCAGCACCATGCCCGCGATCCGGCCCCGGAAATCCATCGGCTCTCGGGTCAGGCCCAGGCATGGGCGATACGCCCGATCATCAGCGCAAGGCCGAGGGCGTGGAGCAGAAACGGGTTCGCCCCCTGAAGCTCGGCCATCAGCATCAGGACCAGCGCGAACGGCACGAATTCGGCGAAATTGCCATGGGCGCGGGTGCGGGCTTGCAGGGCTTTGCTGTCGCCATCGCCGAGGGAGATTTTCTCGCCGCGCCGAACCTTGATGACGCTGAAGCTGAGATAGATGAACAGCGCGACCAGAAGCGCGGCGTAGATCGGGGTGACGGTCAGGGGCATGTGGGTCTCCGGTTTATAATCCGTCGGCGATGAGCTTGATCCCGACCAGCGTCAGGCAGATGTATATCACGCCAAAGAAAACCCGCTCCGGCAATCGGCGATGGGCAACGACTCCCAGCCA
>CALGNO010000093.1 GCA_937958625.1 uncultured Neomegalonema sp. | reverse complement strand
TTTCTCCGCGAAGCGCGCATTGACATAACCACCGAGACCCGCGCGACCGAGGGCATCAGTGCCGGAAGCATTCATCTGGATGGACCGCCCGTCCGGCAGTCGGGCTGTATTCCACGCAACAAGAACCCGGCGCTGGCCGGTAGAGAGATCGGACTCGTAGCGCCCGATCAGTACCGTGCCCTTCGGCATCAGGAGCCGGGACGCATCGCCCGACCAGACATCCTCGCTCACAACGGCGCGCAGATCACCCGGCAGATCGGACTGGATGGCTGTTTCAAGAATACCCGATATGAGCGTACCTTGCGGGATGACATCGGAGGTATTGCCTGGGACACTTGCAGATATCGTTGTGCGCCCGGACGGAACGGTCTCGGCGATGCTGGCATCGCGTGCCGCGAGCGCGTCATCGGTATCATCCATCGCAATGCCGCCAGACCGGCGACGCGCGGTTTCGGCTTCGGTGGCCGCTTTGGCCTCCGCATTCGCGGCCTGTGCCGCCTCACGACGTTCCACCTCATATCGCACGGTCGCCGCCTCACGGGCCTCAATCGCCCGGAGTTCCTTACGCCGTTCATGGTTACGAGCCGCGATCTCAGATTCGAGGCGATGCAGTTCCGCCCGCTCCTGCGCTTTCAGATCATGGGCGATGCGCAGCCTTTCGAGTTCCCGCCGATGGTCGGCTTCGGCCTTGGCATCGAGATCGGATTTTTGATCGTGCTGCGCCCGAAGTGCGGCCAGCTCTGCGTCGAGCATGGCCCGGCGTTCGGCTTCATGGCTTCGCGTGATGGCCTCACCTTGCAGAATTGCGCGGAATTCTTCGGCCAGTTTGCGATTGCTCTCCTGCAACGCGACGATCTCTGCCGTGAGTTCCGGCGCGGTGTTGCGCTCCCCTTCGGTTTGCGTAATGCGGGTATCGAGCAGTGCAATGCTGGCCGTCAGCGCCTCGATCTGCTTTTCCAATGCGCTCGGCTCTGCCGGGGCGGCGGGCAATCCGGTGAAGAGCGTGCGCGGCGGTGGCGGGGCGGTGCTGCCGCCTTCCTCCGCCGCCGGGATGGCAATGCGCGGGGTGGCGACAAGCTCACTCTTGGAACTCTGCCACGCCCAATACCCGCCCCCAAGACCGAGGGCGGCGATGGCGATGACAAGAACCCGGCGCAGTTCCGTGCCGCGCTTCGGCGCAAAGCGCTTGGCCCGGTCGGCAATCATGGACTGTTGGTCATCGGTCATGGCGGTCCTCCCGGATGAATGAATGTGAAGTGTCGGCGCGGTTGGCGGTCAGCCGGAACAGCGCACGGGGTTTTTGCGGCTCAATCCGCGCATCATTGTAGATGCAGACCACACCTTCGCTGCCGCGCAGGGTGAGCCGGGCGCGGACGCCGTGAACGACCAGCGTGCCATCGGGCAGGGTCGAATGGTTGAGGATCGCCTCGGTCCGGTCAGGCCGCACCGCGAAGACGGCGGGCATCGGCGTGCCGGGTGGAAACCTGATGTAGGTCTTCTGCCCGTCATCCAGCATCGCCACGGGTTTTTGCCATTCCGCCCCGCTGGCGCGATAGGCGCGATTGATCGGGCTGTTGGTCTTGGCTTCGATCTCCTCGAAGCTGCGGATTGTCTGTGCCTCGCGGGCGCGTGCCGTTGCCGCTTGCCGTTCGGCTTCCGCCTTGGAGGTGCGTTCCGCCTCGATCTCTTCCCATGTCTTTGGATAATCGAAGCGATAAAGGGAAGGTGACATTGCTTCCGCCAGCATCATGGGGCGCATGGCGCGCTGTCATATCGAAGGCGTAGACCCGTTCGTTCGTGGTCACCAGCATATTGGTGAAGCCATGGGCGCGCTCAATCGGCACGATGCTCAGCATGTCGCCGCGCTTGAGGCGGTCCACCTGCCAGGACACATGATCGCCGAGCTGAACGGAATCGACAGTCTCGCCTTCATCGAACTGAATGGTTGTCACGAAGCCGAAATGCCCGGTGATGCGGAAGACCTGGCTCCGATCATAGGTATAGGTCTTGATGCGCGGATCAGCATAACCGGGACGGCCTGCCTCAAGCGCATGGGCGGAGATTGGCGTGGCCAGCAGCAGGGCTGTCATGCCGAGGATTTTGGGTATGGATGGTATCTGCTTCATCATTCGCGCTCCTCAAAAATTTCCGGATCGATGCGGTATGAGGTGACCGAGAAGCCAAGCGGGTTCTGCCAGATCGCCCCGATCAGCCGCTCGCCGCCGCGGGCATAGGCAAAGCCGAGCGTGACGACGTAATCGCTGTCCGTGCTGGTCCCGCCGCGCGTTGCCGTCTTGCGGATGCGCAAGGCGGCGGTGTCGGCGTCGATAAAGCTGATCGACCGGATGCCCACGGTCACAATGGTATCGTTTCCGTAGAGCGTGGCAGGGTGCTTGCGGCTTTCCGCGCCCCAAAGGGCGTAAAGACTTTCCGCTGCCTGCCCGGTGCTGGCGACATAGACCCGCTCGATCCGGGCAGCGTTGTCGCTCGCATCGAAAGTCTCGCGGTCGCGGACATAGCGGTAGATCAGGGACTGGGTGACTGCCTCGTCGGAGGCGAGATCCATATCGGTAAGCCGGGCACGGACTTCGGCCATGCCGGTTGCCTTGTCGAGGGTGATGATCACCGGCTCGACGGAATGGCGGGTCAATGTCACGAGGCTGTGGCCGAGGGCGATGGCGGCGATGCCAAGGGCAGCGCCGGTTACGATCCAGGCCTGCCGGGCGCAGCGGGAGGCGGAGGCAAAAAGTTCCTCCTCCCAGACCGTGCCGAGATCGGCGGGTGTTTTGAGTTTTGGTTCTGTGGTGTCCAAGTCAGTGAATCCCCTTGTTCCAGTTTTTGCGGGAAGGCTCCCCTCCCTTGAGGAAGGGCTTTGCGTCGCGGCGCGCGGCCTCGACGGCGCTGGCCTTGCGCGCAGCGGCCTGCGCATCGCCGCGCGCCTTGGCTGGCGTGTCGCCTGATTTGCTGATGCGCTGGATTTGCGCCTTGCCCCAGTTGGCCAGCCGCTGGCGCTGGTGCTGGCGGTTCCCGGCGGCGTAATTGGTGCGCCCGTCTCCGCGCAGGCCATGGGCGCGGTTATAGGCCCCATAGCTGTTCTGCATGACCTCGCGGATGCCATCGACGCCGATGCTGGCCGAGCCTGCGATGCCGGAACCGAAGCTCGGGATCTGCCGCAGCAGGAAAATCGACAGGATCACGATCAGCAGGTACTCGGTGATCTCCGCGACGGAGATCACCTCTTCGACGCTGGCAAAGCGCTGGATCGTGTCCTCGGTGACAAACAGTAAAAAGCCGAGCATCACCATCGCCATGAGATAGGTGATGGCAAACCCCGTCATCAGCCGCAGCCAGCCATCGAAGAAGCCCTTGGTGCCTGAGAAGAGCAACAGCGCGAGGAAGATCGGGGCGGTGGCGGTCAGTACGCCGATGCCAATCTTTGAGATGCCAATTACCAAGATGACGCCCGCGGCGACGACCAGCATCAAAAACAGAATAATCACACCGATCAGCATCAACGGGATGGTGGAGATCGAGACATTCTCGATCAGGGTATCGCCGATGCTGATCCCGGCATCGATGAAGCGTTCGATGATCGCGGAGATGCCGGTGGCATCGGGATCGATGCCCGTCGCTGTGACAATGATCGCCACGACATCGTCCGGTGTGCCGGTAACGACCGTGTAGAACCATGTGTTGAAGGCAGGCCAGCTGGCGATCAGCCCCCAGATGAAAGCGTAGCGCAGGATGAGGCGCAGCACGCCCGACATCGTTGCGGCGGTCCAGCCCATGGCGACGCTGAGCGAGAGATGCAGGAGCGCGAGGACCAGCAGCATAGTCATGAGGTTTGAGACCGGATCGGTCAGCGCCTCGAAGCTGGCCTTGGCGAAGGCACCGACCTTGCCATCGATATCGCCCAGCACTGCGCCGGTCACTTCGCCGAGTGTCGCCATGTCGGAAAAACTCCTTTCGGATGAGGGGATGGGTTTGAAGACAGCGATCCCGTGACGCGGCGATAGAACCGCCGCGCGGGAAGGCGTCTCGTGTGATGCGGGTTATTCCGGCTTGCCGATAAAACTCAGGCGCTGCTTGCCGGTCTCGCGATCCCGCAGGGTCTCATTGGCAAGGGCGCTTTCCATCTGAAGCCCTGCTGCTGCGACCCGCTGGCCATCGGCGAGCATGAAGGCGAGCTCGGCCATCATGCGGGTATTGAGATCGAGCGCCGCCTTGATGTCCGGGGCGCGGTCCACCTCGGCAAGGATATCTTCGACGCGGGTGATGGAGGTCTCGGCCCGCGCGAACCCGTCCCCGGACATCACGAGCGCGGTGACGGTGGCGGCATTGGCCAGATCATGCGCTGCTACTTTCGCCGGGACGCGGGACACGTCAAAAAGCTCTTCGGCTTTCGGGATGGCGAAAGTCGTGCGTATATCCTCGATTCTTGCCTTCAGCGGATCGCCATCGGGTAGCGATCCAGCAAGGCCATGCAGGGACGCATTGATGCTCTCGATCCCTCCGGCAATCCGCCGCGCGGATCGGAAAGCCTCACCATTCAACAGCTGCGCCATGCCGCGATTACCGGTGATGGCGGCGAACTCGCGGTCGAGCTGTTCAATCTGGGTCTGCAGCCGCTCCACGGTCGTGATCGCTTCCTGCAATTGCTTGAGGCCCGTGGTCAGTTGCTCGACTTCGATCCCGTGGGTCCGGCCAAGCTGCGAGAGGATTGCCACGGCCTGGGTGATGGCACTCGCGTCGATGACGGGCACGCCGCCTGCCGAGGCGGGCGAAGCGATGCCGAGGGACAGGGCGATGGCGGAAACGCGCGAGAGATGCTTCATGCGCGGACCTCCGCCCCGGTGATCAGGTGAGGCCGGGCATCGGCAAGTTCGACGCGCGCCTGCCAGCGATTGATCGGTACTGCATCGTCCTCGCAGGCGCAGGGCGAAAGCAGCTCGCGATGGGGCAGCAGCGTCTCATGGACCGCCGTGCAGCCCGAAAGCACCGTGAGAATTGCAAAAATGAGGATTGTCAGTCGCAAGGGGTCACACCTCCATGTAATGGGAAAGCCAGTCATCGCGGTGTTCCGCGCGCAGGCGCGCAAGCTCGGCATTGGTCTGCGCCGTGCCGGAAAACACCTTGATCAGTTCCGGGGCCGCCGAGAGATCGAGCCGGGCAAAGCTGGACGTGCCGCCCTGCTTGACGAGAAAGCTGCGCCGCTCGCGCGGCGTGGAGCGGATCAGATCGAACTCTGTCTCCGTCAGGCCAAACACCTCGCGGTAGACCCGCGCGCCTGCGGTCTCGTTCGGGAAGAAGATCTTTGTCATCGTCGAATTGACGATGGCGGGCGCGATGTCGCTGCGGGCGGCGTCCTCGGGTTCCTGGGTCAGGAACACCACCGCGCCATTGAGTTTCCTCACCGTCTTCAGCCAGTCCTCGATCTTGGCCGCAAAGACGCCGGATTTGAGGAGCCGCCATGCCTCGTCGAGCACTATCAGCGTTGGCTCGCCGCTTTCCAAGGCACGGTCGAGACGGTGGAATGCGTAATCGATGAAGGCCTCCGATCCCGCCGCATCGCGCAGGATCGCCGTCATGTCGAAACCGGTCACGGCGTTCGAGAGATCGAGCTGATCGCCTTCCGCATCGAAGAGCCATGCGCGCGAGCCATCGGAATGCCATTCATCAAGGGCCAGCGCGATCGGATCATTGTCGTCAATGCTGCCGAACTGTGCTGCAAAGTGCCGGAACCGGCGCTCGGAGTCCGGGGCATCGGCATTCGCCGCCACGGCTTCGGCGATGCGCCGCCGTTCCTGCGGTGTCGCGGGACGCTCGAGCCGCGCCGCGATCCAGTTCCGCAGCCATTCCTGCCCGCGTGCATCCGTCGCCGCACGGAACGGATTGAACCCACCCGTCTCGTCGGGATGGATGGCGGAATACGTCCCGCCAAGCGCCCGGATCGTCGCCTCCATGCCGCGATCCTTGTCAAAGGCGAAGATGCGCGGCGGTGTCGGCAATGCGAAGCAGCTTGCCATCAGGAACCCGATCAGCGCCGTCTTGCCCGCGCCGGAAGGGCCAAAGATCAGCGTATTGCCATTCGCCGCCTTGCCGGGGCCGTGGAAAGAGAAGTGATACGGGGTGCCGCTCTGTGTCTCCAGCAATGCGACCGGCGCGCCCCAGGTGAGATTTGCACCGCTCGTCTCCCCCGATGCAAAGGCATGGCAGGGGGCGAGATCGGCAAAATTCTGCGCCGAGATCAGCGCGGTGCGGGCGCGGTAGGCGAGATTGCCCGGCATCTGCGCCCACCAGAGCGCCTCCAATGCGATGTCCTCGCGGGTCGGGCGCAGGCCTGCAGCCGTCAGCACCGTCGAGAGATCGGAAAGCTGCGCGGCGAGATCGCCCGCGTCATCGGCCAACACAGCGAGGCTCAACTGGTGATCGCCGAACAGCTCGCGGCCCGATGCGACCGCATCGGTGGCACTTTCGAGTTCCTCGGCCAGTGAACGGGCCTCGTCTTCGCCCGCCAGCATCTTGCGGCGGGTCCACTTCATCCGCGCTAACGTGTCGCTGACCTCGCGGGGGACAAAACTCTGGGTGAGGATGAATTCCGCGTCTGATGAGAGTGCTGCGTCCAGCAGATCGGGATGGGTCGCATCGCCGTATCCCTTGAGGGCCAACATCCCGACATGGCGGTGATCCTCCGGCGCGGGACCGAAGAGTTCGAGCGTCTCGCCCCGGAAGACCGGGCGATGCGTCGGGAGCAACACATCGAGACCGGCGCTCGCGGGACGCATCGGTGTTGCGCAGCCATTGACGAGCATCGACAGGAAACCCGTCATGCGCGGATTGTCCTGCAGCAAGGGTTCAGGCCCGAGCCGGGCGAGCAACGTCTCTATGGCAAGGCTTACCTCATCAAGCCGCCGCACTGCCTGAACGCGGGCACGGTTGCGGTCATCGGACACCGTGTCGCCGCCAAACAGCGACAGGAGCTTTGCCGTGCCGCGTGCCGGACGCTGCAGCACGGTCAGGGTATGTGTGACCTCGGCCAGACTGCCGCTGGCTAGCTCCGCCCGCCGCAGCTGTTCGACGTATCCGGCAAAGCCGGATGGGATCGGACGGACAGGCATCTCGTCGTCGCCAAGCCGCCGCCGGATCGTATGCAGATAAAACGCCGTGCCGCTGCGTCCATGCTGGCGATAGAGACCGGCCAGCGCATCGCGGGCGGCGAGCACCTGCGCTTCGGCCAGCGTCTCGGTGACGATCCCGCCGAGGCGAAACACCCGCGCGAGATCGCCGGATTTTGTGACAAGCGTGCGCGCATCATGAAATCGGATCAGCGGCATGCGATCCGATACATTTTGCTCATTGGCCATCACCCGCCAGTTCGGCAGGCTTTTGAGAGCCAGACTACCACGGGGCATAGCTGGCTCCTCCATGGTAGAGGGCATTACGCTGAGGCGGCGTGCGCCGCAGCCGGATTGCCCAACATTCAAAGAAATACGGGTCGTGCAGCGCTGCGAAGCGGACCAACCCGTAGGCCGGGATGGCGATCAGCGCGGCGATGACAAAACTCTTGGAGAGCTGCAGCGCCATGACGGCGATCACGCCTAAGCCCAGCCAATGAGTGACGGGCACGCCGCCCCAGGCAGGAGGCCGCGTCATCGCCTGATAGAGCGGTGAGAATGTCATGAAAATCATCTCGCAATGCCAAAGGAAGAAACAAATGAGGAGAGGTCCGCGCCGGTATGGCGCGAACCTCCTGCCGCTCAGAACCAGGCGTCGAACTGGTCGGCGAGTTCCTTGGCATTGGCGAGGATCATCGCCAACACCACGATCCCGGCGGCCATGCCGAAGCTGGCCCGCCGTGCGAGGATCATGAAAACAGCGGCAATGATCGCGAAGGCGACGATGATGTTGCCCATATTGCCCTGGAAGAAGGTCAGGAAGTTTCCGAGGCCTTCCTCGGCCTTGGCGAGTTCCTGGGCATGGGCGGGCAGCGCGGCGAAAAGCGCCGCCATCAGGCCACCAGTA
>CALGNO010000092.1 GCA_937958625.1 uncultured Neomegalonema sp. | reverse complement strand
GACGAAGCCAACGGCGAAGCGGACCATCTGTGCCCGCGCCCACGGGTCCAGATCACCGCCCGCGACCGAATACAGCATCGCAAACCCGATGCAGCACACGATGGCGACAAAGGCAGGCACCATCCAGTTGAGCCGCAGCAGTTTGTGCCCAAGGCTGAGTTGCGGCGCGCGATTTGATGTTGCGAGGCTCATACCGGCCCCAAAGGATCTTGGCCGAAGATCGGCGCGGCATCGTTTGGCACGGCGTCCGGGGGTGGCTTGCCGTTGAATTGGGCGTGCAGCAGCACATCGCGGGCAATCGGTGCGGCCACGGCGGACCCGCCGCCGCCATGCTCGACCACGACAGCGATGGCATAGCGCGGCTTATCGGTGGGGGCGTATGCAACGAAAAGCGCGTGGTCGCGCATTTTCCAGGGCAGGTCTTCGTTCTTGAGAACGCCGGTGGCGCGCTCGGCGACGCTGATGCGGCGTACCTGAGCCGTGCCGGTCTTGCCGCTCATCTGCTTGCCGGGGGCTGTTATCCGAGAGCGATAGGCGGTGCCGCCCTCGTCATTCGTCGCCGCCGACATGGCGCGTTTGACGATGGCGAGGTTTTCCGGTCGAAAGCCCAGGGATTCAGGCTTTGGTGGCGTGATCGGTTTGCCATTGCGTCCCCGGATCAGGCGCGGCTCGACCGCGCGTCCGCCATTTGCGAGCCGTGCGGTCATCACCGCGAGTTGCAATGGCGTACTTGTGATATAGCCCTGTCCGATGCCCGCAATCAGGGTCTCGCCTGGATACCAGGTCTCGCCGAGGACCGAGCGTTTCCAGTCCCGGTCGGGCATCACGCCGTCCTTCACCCGGGGCAATTCGATCGGCAGTTCGCGGCCAAAGCCAAAGCGGCGGGCAACCTCGGCGATGCGGTCGATGCCGATCTGGCGCGCGACCTCGTAGAAATAGACATCACAGGATTGTTTGATCGCGTCGATGCCGTCCATATAGCCGTGGCCGCCGCGCCGCCAGCAGTGGAACTGTCGATTTCCGAACCAGATTGACCCGCCGCAGAAATGCCCCTCTGTCGGCTGCACACCGTTTTCTAGGGCCGCGAGCAGGGTGATCATCTTGAAGGTGGAACCCGGTGGATACGTGCCCGCCACCGCCTTGTTACTCAGCGGTTTTTTCTCGTTATCGCGCAGGGTTTCCCACTGTTTCTGGGACAGGCCGAGGACGAAGTTGTTGGGATCATAGCCGGGGGTCGAGGCGAGGGCGAGAATGTCGCCCTGTTCGATATCCATAACGATGACCGCGCCGCTTTCCTCGCCCAGCCGCTCCATCGCGTATTTTTGCAGGCCGAGGTCGATGGTCAGGTCGAGGGCATCGCCTTCGGTGCCCTCTTGCCGGTAAAGTTCGCGGATCGTGCGGCCATGGACATTGCGCTCGACGCGGCTGAGACCGGCGGAGCCGCGCAGGCGTTCTTCGGCGACGTTCTCGATCCCGCTCTTGCCGATTCGCATACCGGGCAGTTTCAGCAGGCTCTTGGACGACCCCGCTCGGTTCAGGTCGCGCTCGTTCGGGGCACCGACATAACCGACGATATGCGCGGCGGTATCGGCCTCGGGGTAATGGCGGGTCAGGCCGATTTCAGGCGAAATCCCGCGCAGGGCAGGGGCATTGGCGTTGATTTCGGCGAACTCTTGCCATTTCAGGTGCTCGGCGACGAGTACATGGGCGAAGGGCGAGGATTTGCGGATTTCCTCGTAAAGTTCATCCTGACGCTCGGGTTTCAACTCGATGATTGTCGCGAGCTTTTGCAGCGACGTCTTGATGTCATCGGTCTGTTCGCGAACGATGACGACGCGGTAATTCTGGCGGTTTTCGGCGAGGGGTTTGCCGTCGCGGGAGAAGATCTCGCCCCGCACCGGGGCGATCAGGCGCGGTCTGATCCGGCTGCGCTCGGCGCGCTCGGTATAATAGCCGCTCTCGACCACCTGAAGCTGATACATCCGTGATCCGAGGATGCCCGCGATGCCCAGCTGTGCGCCGAATAGCACTAGCGCCCGGCGGGTAAACCGAGTGTTGGTGGTCGCGAGTATCTTGCGTCGGTCGATCATCTACGCCCGGTTCCGAACAGCTTGCGCATCAGCAGTGATAGCGGAACGTAAGCAACAACTGTGACGAAAAACTGAGCAAGGACCGGACCCGTTGCGGGTGTGGTCCATCGGGGCAGGCCGGTCAGCGACCACTCGATCAACAGCACCGCCGCGGCGAAGGCGATGAAAGCGATGACCTGTGCGCCATAGACGGTTCGCGACAGCGCATCGGATGCCGTCCGCGCCGCGAGGCTGGGGATCAGAAGGGCGAGCATCCCGGCGCCCAGAACCCCGCCGCCGATCAGATCATGGGCTAGGCCGATGAAGGCCACGGCGAGGGTCGGCAGGGCTGACGGACACTGGATCAGCCAGAAAAACACGATGCAGATCGTGAGGTTGGGCCATGTCAGCGCATCCGGCCCGACGCCGATGGGCACGGCGGAAATGCTGAGTGCGAGGATCACCGAGACCACCGCACCGATCACCGTCGAGGGCGAGAGCTTGACCTTGTTCACTCGGTCGATCCGGCGTCGGCATCCGCCTCGCCCTCGCCGCGTTGCCGGTTGGGGGAGACGATCAGGACGGCATCGGCGTCGATGCTGCGGTCGCTGCGATCGAGCAGGATGCGCACGAATTCCAGCCGGTCGAAATTGGCGGCAAGGCGGGCGCGAATCTCATCGCCCTCACGCTCGATCTCGCCGACGGGCAGGCCCTTCGGGAAGATGCCGCCATCGCTGGAGGTGAAGATGCGGCGGCCTGATTCTATGTCGTCGATTTCGTTGACGAATTCGACCAAGGGCGCGTTTTCGTTGTCACCGACGAGGATGGCGCGGACGATCTTTTCCTCGCGGTCTTCGTCGTCATCCTCGTCTTTTTCCGGGGTCTCGGCCCCCTCGATATAGACGGGTACGCGGGAGGCGAGGTCGGTCAGCAAGAGGATTCGCGCCGCCGAGCGACCGGTGGAAATCACCCGGCCCACGACACCGCCGCCGTCAAGGGCGACCGCCCCCGGTTCGACACTGCCGTCGCGGCCCACATTAATCGTCACCGCATGGGCAAAGCCGCCGCCGGAGGCCGCGACGACCTGAGCGGTGACATAATCGTATTTCGGGGCAAGCGCGACGTTGTGCAGGGCGCGCAGGCGGGCGTTTTCTTCTTCGAAACGCCGGGCAACCTCGCGCCATTGGTTCAGCTGGACAATGTCTTCGCGTAACGCCCGGTTCTGTTCATAGACGTCAAGCGATCCGCCGAATCCCGACAGACGATCCCGCACGAAACGGAAGGGTGCACCGACCACCGAGACGACCGGCGTGCTTATGTCGAGGGCAATGCGGCGCAGGGGTTCGAGTCGGGGGTCGCTGGACGCGCCGAGGACGTAGACCAGCACGCCGACGACCAACGCAATGGCCAGCGCGGCGCGCGAGAAAATCTGTCCCATTCCTGATCTGGAGCGATACTGCGCCACTGCGAAACGCCTCTTCTCACCCTCTCAGCACCGCTTTTCGACCCGAACCGTGCGGGTTTAAGCGTCGTCGATCAAGACGTGCTGCAATTTATCCATGTGTTCGAGCGCACGTCCCGTGCCAAGGGCAACGCAGTTCAGCGGCTCATCGGCAATCAGGATCGGCAAGCCGGTCTCGGCCCGCAACACGGCGTCGAGTTCCGCGAGCAGGGCACCGCCACCGGTGAGCATGATGCCCTTGTCGACGATGTCGGCAGCCAGCTCCGGCGGTGTTGATTCCAGCGCTTGCTTTACCGCTTCGACGATCTGCCCGACCGGTTCGGCGAGCGCCTCGGCGATTTGTTCCTGGCTGATCGTGATTTCCTTCGGCACGCCGTTCATCAGGTCGCGCCCGCGCACGTTCATCAACTCGCCCTCGCCCTCCTCGGGCATACAGGCGATGCCGATTTGCATCTTGATACGCTCGGCGGTCGATTCTCCGACCAGCAGATTATGATGGCGGCGCAGATAGGAAATGATCGCCTCGTCCATGCGGTCGCCGCCGACCCGGGCCGAGCGGGCATAGACGATGTCGGCCAGCGCTATCACAGCGACTTCGGTGGTGCCGCCGCCGATGTCGACGACCATGGACCCGTCGGGATCGCCGACCGGGATGCCAGCGCCAATCGCGGCAGCGATGGGTTCGGGGATCAGCTTTACCGCGCGGGCACCGGCCTCCAGCGCCGCATCGCGGATGGCGCGCTGTTCAACCGCCGTCGCGCCGGAAGGCACGCAGATCAGAATGAATGGACGCGAAAAGAAACTGGATTTGTGCACCCGGCCAATGAAGCTCTTGATCATCGCCTTGGCGACTTCGAAATCGGCGATGACGCCGTCGCGCATGGGGCGAATTGCCTCGATCCGGCCAGCGGTGCGGCCCAGCATCGCCTTTGCCTCGGCCCCCACGGCCTCGACCGTCTTTTTATCACCATTGGCGAGCAGGGCGACGACCGAAGGCTCGTTGACGATGATGCCCTTGCCCTTGACGTAGACGAGCGTATTCGCCGTGCCCAGGTCGATCGCTATATCGCTGGAAAACATGCCAAAAAGGCCGAACATCGCATTATCCTGTTGTGGCGCGGGGCATGGCCGCGCCGTTATTGAACAAACTGGCTTATAGGGTGTAGCGCCAATCGCCGCAAAGTCTTTCCGCCCCCACCATGCCAAGGGATGGCAAACCCATCGTAAACAATATCGAGAGTTTTAGTGATCCCATGCCGAATTACCACAGGATCGCCGCGTAACAGAGGTGCCTTTGCCGCGTTCGATTGATCCCCATGGTTGAAATAAACGTCTGTTTTCGAAAGAATATTACGCACTCGATAAAACCCTTGCCTTGAAATCCTCTGTTTGATTGACCAGCATCTTAGTGATGGGCGCAGGCCCGATAGAGTCTTGAACGAGGTTTTTTAATGTATTTCGATGTGACCTATATGCTTTTGGTTGTGCTGCCCGGCATGGTGCTGTCCGGGGCCGCCTCAATGTATTTGAAAAGTACCTTCAAGAAATACGAGAGCATCGGGACAAGGCAGAATCTGACCGGGGCGGAGGCCGCGCAGGTGATGCTGGAACGCGCCGGGGTCACACATTGCCGGATCGAGCCTGTTTCTGGCCGTCTCAGCGACCATTACGATCCGCGCGACCGGACCCTGCGCCTGTCCGAGCCTGTCTATAACGCGCGTTCTATCGCGGCAATTGGCGTGGCTTGTCACGAGGCGGGGCACGCCCTGCAACACGCCCAAGGGTATAAGTGGCTGCAAATGCGCTCGGCCCTTGTGCCGGTGACGAGTATTGCCAGCAAAATGTCGATGCCGGTGCTGATGGTCGGCATGATGATGCTGTCCCTGGCGCCCTTGTTGGGACAGTGGGTCGTTTTGGCGGGCGTGGCGCTGTTTTCCGTGGCGGTCGTGTTTTCGGTCATAACACTGCCGGTCGAGTGGGATGCGAGCGCGCGGGCCAAGACCGCCATCGTCAACGCGGGCATCGTGAACCAGAATGAGACCGCGGGCGCGCACCGGGTTCTGAATGCTGCCTTTTTGACCTATCTCGCCTCCGCCATCGCGTCGATCATGACGTTGATCTATTACCTGCATCGCTCCGGTTTGTTGCGGCAGATCTTGAGCAATCGGCGCTAGGCGGGCCGCCCGCGCCGTTGGATGCGGCGGCGGTTTTCGCTTCGGATTAAATCTCTCGCCCTGACGAAAGAAATGTGCAAGCGTCTTGCGCAGTTCAAGGGACGGCACGGCGGGTTTCTCCCGTCAGATGCCAAAGGCCGGGGCATCAATGTCGCGGCGTCAAGGGAGGAAGTTATGGATTTCACAAGAATGATGCGCCGCGCCGCGTCGGCGTTCGTCGCGCTCAGTGCTTCGGTAGCCGTGGCCCCGGCCATGGCGGGTGGGCACGGGATCGACCTGTCCGGCAAGACCGTAGAATGGGTGATTCCATTCTCGGAAACCGGCGGTTCGGCGAAATGGGCCAACTTTTACGCTCCGCTGCTGTCCGAGGCCTTGCCCGGAGAGCCGACGGTGGTCGTGAAGTTCATGCCAGGTGCAGGGTCGACCAAGGGTGCGAACTGGTTTCAGGAGCAGTCCTACGATGACAGCGAGGGCACCGTGATCTTCGGTTCCTCCGGCTCGACTCAGTTCCCGTACCTGCTGGGCGATCCGCGCGTTCGGTATGAGTATAACGACTGGAATATCGTGCTCGCCTCGGGCACCGGCGGTGTCGCCTATCTGCCGCCCGATCTGGCGGAAATGATGGAAGGTATGGATGCCTCCGCATTGCAGGACACCGACTTTATCTATGGCTCCCAAGGCGCGACGCGGCTTGATCTCGTGCCTTTGCTGGCGTGGGAGATGCTGGGTCTGAACGTCGAGCCGGTCTTCGGCATCAAGGGCCGGGGCGATGGCCGCCTGATGTTCGAACGCGGCGAGGCGAATATCGACTATCAGACCTCCTCGTCGTTCCTGAAGGGCGTCACGCCGCTGGTCGAGGCCGGTACGGCGGTGCCGATGATGAGCTGGGGCGCGCTGGACGAGGATGGCGACATCATCCGCGATCCGACCTTCCCGGATATGCCGACCTTCAAGGAGGTCTGCGACGCGACGCCGGGTTGCGAGACCGAGGGCGAGAAATGGGATGCGTGGAAGGCGTTCTTCATCGCGGGCTTCCCGGCTCAGAAGATGGTTTTCCTGCCCGCAGGCGCCTCGAATGACGCCATCGTCACCTACACGAACGCGTTCGAAGCCATTAAGGCACGGGATGATTTCGCCGAAATCTCCAAGGGTCGCCTCGGCGTCTATCCGCAGATGACCGGCGAAAAAGCCGCCGCCGCGCTGGAGCTGGGCACCAAGGTGCCGGACGAAGCCAAGGCGTTCGTGACCGGCTGGCTGATGGACCGCTACGGCGTTTCGCTGAAGTAAGCTGAGCGCACCCTCTTGGTTGTCCCGGGTTCGCCCCGGGGCAACGCGGACCAGGTGCTTTGCTGCTTATGGCCCCGGCGTAAAATCCGGGGCGGACTCTTAAAAGAGAAGCCCCGCCATGGAGACGCTCTCGATTGCACTGCCCGCCCTGTCCGACGCGGCGGGGCTGATTTTCCAGCCCATCGTCCTCGGATACCTGATCCTCGGGGTTCTGATGGGTCTGTGCATCGGTGTTTTCCCGGGCCTTGGCGGTATCGCGGGGCTTTCGCTGCTGTTGCCGTTCATGTTCGGCATGGACCCGGTGCTTGGCCTTGCGCTGATGATCGGCATGGTCGCGGTCGTGCCGACATCGGATACCTTCGCGTCGGTCCTGATGGGCATACCCGGCTCTTCGGCCAGTCAGGCCACCGTGCTGGACGGGTTTCCGATGGCGAAAAAGGGCGAGGCGGCGCGGGCGTTGTCGGCGGCCTTTGCCTCGTCGTTGTTCGGGGGGCTGGTCGGCGCGACGTTTCTGACCGTCTTTATCCTGATCGCGCGGCCCATCGTATTGGAGTTCCGCACGCCGGAACTGTTGATGATTACGATTTTCGGCCTGTCGATGGTCGGTATTCTGGCGGGCCGGATCGCCCTCAAGGGAATCGCCGCTGCCGGGCTGGGCATGATGATCGGCACCATCGGCGAGGGCGACAGCGCGGGCGAACTGCGCATGGCGACCTATGACATGCCCTATCTGATCGACGGGCTGAAGCTGGTCATCGTCGGCCTCGGCATCTTCGCCATCCCCGAGATTATCGCGCTGCTGAGACAGGACCGCGCGATTTCAGACCGCAAGCCGCTGGGCGGCGGCTGGATGACGGGGGTCAAGGACTGGTTCGCCAATATCTGGCTGTCGGTGCGCTGTTCGATCATCGGCGTCATTGTCGGGGTGATTCCGGGGCTGGGGGGATCGGTGGTCGATTGGATCGCCTATGGCCATGCGGTGCAGACGACGAAGGACAAATCCAAATTCGGCTCTGGCGAAGTGCGCGGCGTGATCGGTCCCGAAAGCTCGAACAACGCCAAGGAGGGCGGCGGGCTGGTGCCGACGCTGTTGTTCGGGATTCCGGGGTCGGGGTCGATGGCGATTTTTATCGGGGCCATCGCCCTGCTCGGGTCGGGGAATATCGAGGTCGGGCCCTCGATGCTGAAAAATAACCTCGACATTACCTATGCCATCGTCTGGCTGCTGGCGCTGGCGAATGTGGTCGGCACGCTGATCTGCATCGCGGCTTCGGGGGGCATAGCGCGGCTGACGACGATTCCGTTCAGCCTGCTCGCGCCGTTCCTGTTCATGATTATCGCCTTCGCCGCCTTTCAGTCGGGGCAGGACATCATGGACTTGGTGGCGCTGTTCGCGCTTGGTCTGCTCGGAATCCTGATGCGGCGGTTCGACTGGTCGCGGCCCGCGTTTTTGATCGGGTTCGTGCTGTCGAACCCGGCGGAAACCTATGCCAACCAAGCGGTGCAGATTGCGGCCTCGCGGTTTCGCAAGGGGTTTGACGAGGGCATGGAGTATATCTTCTCGCCGATTGTGATCGTGCTGATCGTCATCACCCTGATTTCGGTGGTGCTGGGCCTGCGCCAGGCCAAGACGATCATGGCCCAGGGCTCGGTCGAGAGCGGGGCGAAGCGCGCGCCGATGCTGTTCTTGCTGGCGATTTTTGCCTATCTCGCGGTCGCCTTCACCGATGCGGCAATGATCCCGGACTATGCCGCCGCCGACCGGGTCTTTCCGCGCTTTGTCTCCGGCGTGGCGATTGTCTGCTGTGCAATGCTGCTGATTCAGATGATGCTGCGGCCCGAGAGCCATGCCCTGTTCGCGGATCGTGAAGTGTCAGAGCCGGTGAGCCATGGCCTGTGGTCGACGCTGGCCTGGTTCGCGGGGCTGCTGGTGCTGACCGCGCTGGTCGGATTCGTAATCGCGCTGGCTGTGTTTCTGCTGGCCTTCATCCGGTTTCGGGCGGGACGAAGCTGGGGCTTTTCGCTCGCCTATATGGCCGCTGGCATCGCGTTTATCTGCGCGATGGCCGGTATCCTGAACCGGGATTTCCCGGCGGGGATGTTGCAGGAGGCGGTTTCCTTGCCGTGGCCGCTGGGATGACCCAAACCGCGATTCCATTTCTTTTTATGCGCGGGGGGACGTCGCGGGGGCCTTATCTGAACCGGGCGGATTTGCCGGAGGATCGGGAAGCGCTGGCGCGGGTGCTGGTCTCGATGGTGGGGTCGGGGCATCCGCTCAATATCGACGGGATCGGCGGCGGCGCAGCGGTCACGACGAAGGTGGCGATGCTCTCGCGCTCGGATGATCCCTGGGCCGATATTGATTATTTCTT
>CALGNO010000091.1 GCA_937958625.1 uncultured Neomegalonema sp. | reverse complement strand
GTTGGCGACGATCCACAGCATCGACTGGCGCGGGCTGGGCTTCCTGACCCCGCCATCTGTGTCGCCCGCCCTGAACCGGGTCGCCGAGTTCCGTGCGGCCCTCGATGCCAGCGCACAGCCGCAGCCGGTGGTCGAGTGGGGTGCGCGCTGGCTGGAGTTGAACGCGCCGCCTGCACCGGGGGCGCTGGTGCTGAATCACAACGACTTTCGCACCGGCAACTATCTGGTTGAGGACGGCGCGCCGACGGCCATTCTCGACTGGGAATTCGCGGCGCTGGGCGACCGGCACGAAGACCTCGGCTGGTTCTGCGCAAAATGCTGGCGGTTCGGGCAAACCGGCAAAGACGCCGGGGGTATCGGTTCTCGCGCGGCTTTCTATGCCGGTTACGAAGACGTCGCAGGGCCGGTGATCGACCGTGATGCGGTTGCGTATTGGGAGGTGATGGCCGCCGTGCGCTGGGCTGTTATCGCGATCCGGCAGGGCGACCGGTATCTGTCCGGCGAAGAACGCTCGCTCGAACTCGCGCTCACGCGCCATGTCTTGCCGACGCTGGAGATTGATATTCTGGCTCAGACAGGAGGCAGCGATGCGAGATGAACCGGGCGGGCGCGCCCTGCTGGAAACGGCGCGGGAGGCGCTGGTGGCCGAGGTGCTGCCACACCTTTCGGGCGATGCGCGCTATGCCGGGGCCATGGTTGCGAATGCGTTGCGGATGGCGTTGGCGGAGGGCGGCGATGAGGAGGCGGAGCGGGAGGTTTTGCGGGGGTTGTTGGGTAGCGAAAAAGCATCCAGCTTGGGTGAACTTAATGCGTCCCTCTCCGCCGCGATCCGCGTCGGCACTTTCGACCCCGGTACGGACAGCTACGAAGCCATGCGTGCTGCGTTGATGTCGATGACCGTCGAGCGTCTTGCGCTTGCCAATCCGAAGGCGTTAGAGATTGAGCGGGCATCCGGGGCGATCCCGGCAGATTTTGTGCCTTGGGAATGACGCTGCAAAAACCCCTCCCCCGCAAGCGGGAGAGGAAGATTCTTTTTAGCTTGGCAGGTTCTTCCCCGGTGCGATGGCGTTGGCCGACGTTACCACGTGGATCAGCGCCGGACGGCCAGAGCCGCGCGCGCGTTCCAAGGCCCCGGCAAACTCTGCGTCTTCGGTCACCAGCTCGCCATGAAACCCGTAGGCTTCGGCAATGACGGCAAAGTCGGGGTTCCGCAGCCAGGTGCCGCTGACCCGCCCCGGATACTCGCGCTCCTGATGCATACGGATGGTGCCATAGACACCGTTATCGGCGACGATCACGATGACATGCGCGCCCTCCTGCGCCGCCGTCCCCATCTCTTGAATTGTCATTTGCAGACAGCCGTCCCCTGCGAGGCAAACCACCTCGCGGTCGGGATAGCGTAGCTTGGCGGCGATGGCGGCGGGCAGGCCATAGCCCATCGAGCCGGAGGTCGGCGCGACTTGGGTGCCATAGCGGCGAAAGCGGTAGAAGCGGTGCAGCCACGCGGCGTAATTGCCCGCACCGTTGGTGAGGATCGCGTCCTGGGGCAGCGCCCTGCGCAATTCGGTCACGACGGCGCCCATGGTCGCATCGCCGGGGGCCTCGGGCGGTGTTTCGCTCCAGTCGAGATAGGTTTGGTGAGCGGCCTCGGTCTCGGCGGTCCAGCCGATGGTTTCGGGCGGCTCGATCTCAAGCGCGCGGCTCAGAAAGCCCCCCGGCGTGGCGTTGATGGCGAGATTGGGCGCATAAATCCGGCCCAGCTCCTCGGCGCCCGGATGGATATGCACCAGCATCTTGTCGGGGTTTGGAATCCCGAGCAGATCGAAGCCCTGTGCGGGATTTTCCGACAACCGCCCGCCGAGCAAAATCAGCAGGTCGCTCTCCTCGATCCGCTGGCGCAGGGCCGGGTTGATGCCAAGGCCGACATCCCCGGCATAGCAGAAATGATCGTGGTCAAAGAGGTGCTGGCGGCGGAAGGAACAGCCCACGGGCAGCATCCAGCCCTCGGCCAGCTTGCGCAGGGCGCGGGCGGATTCGGGGTTCCAGCGCGACCCACCCACGATAACGAAGGGGCGGGCGGATTGAGTCAGCAACGACTTGAACCAGTCCATCTGCGCGGCGCTGGGCGCGGGTTCGGCGACCTCGACCCGGCGGGCGGGGGCCGACTCGGCCCTCTCGCGCAGCATGTCTTCGGGCAGCACGAGGACGACGGGACCGGGCCGTCCGCTCATGGCGACGTGCCATGCGCGATTGATGTGTTCGGGGATGCGGGCGGGGTCTTCGATCTGTTCGACCAGCTTGGCCATGCCGCCGAACATCAGGCGATAATCCACCTCCTGAAACGCATCGCGCCCCGACCAGCCGCGTGAGATTTGCCCGACGAACAGGATCATCGGTGTCGAATCCTGCTGGGCCACATGGACCCCCGCCGAGGCGTTGGTCGCGCCGGGGCCGCGCGTGACGAAACAAACGCCGGGGCGTCCGGTCAGCTTGCCCTCGGCCTCGGCCATCATCGCCGCGCCGCCCTCCTGCCGTGCCACGATGGTCTGTACCGCTGAGCCGTGCAGGCCGTCGAGCACGGCGAGATAACTCTCCCCCGGCACACAGAACACGCGCTTGACGCCCTGTTCCACAAGGCATTGCACGAGCAGTTCTCCGCCGGTCCGGGATGTCATGGGCGCTCCATGGTTGCAGTTAGGTCGTTGGTCAGCCTTCGAACGCTAATGAAGGTTGAGAGTGTATCCAACAGCTTTTCGCGGAGCGGAAAGCAGAAATGGGAACCGCTTAGCGGTGACACGCACCTGCCTGCCCCCGGCAGGTGCGTTCCGCACCAGCCCAGGCAGGCGCTTGCGCTGGAGTGGCGGGCGAATGCGCCTAGAGCGGTTTGCGTTCAACATGGATCAGCAAGCGTCAGTTTTCGTGCGGCTCTTGGCGCGAAAACGTAACCGATGAATACGTAAGGCGCTCTAGCGCGCAGTCTCCACGGGCAGGCCCACGCGCCGCCAGCCCGGCCCGTCGGCGGACCCGGCCATGCCGCCGGTCACGCTATAGACATTGGTATAGCCATGGGCCTGCATCGCCGCCGCGACCGCTGAAGAGCGTGCGCCTGTGTGGCAGATCAGGGCGACGGGCGCGGAGGGATCGCCGCCTGTGGCTTCGGCAAGACGCGTCCCCAATTCCGGGTCTTGCATCGCGATGGTCAGCGCCCCTGTCGCCACCCCGCTCTCTGCCCATTCTCCGGGAGTGCGCACGTCGATCAGGGTCAGCGTCCCCGCTTGGGTCCGCGCATGGGCCTCGGCGGGGCTGATCTGCCGGATCGTCTGCTGCGCCATGGCCGGGGTGGCCATAGCGGCAAGCGACAGGGCCAGAAAACTGCGCCGGTCGAGCATGGCTAGCCCTTCAGCGCGGCGGCGTGGTGGGCCATGTGGTCCGGCATGTAGGTGGCCACGAAATAATAGCTGTGGTCGTAACCGGGGCGCATGTTGATCGTCGCGCTTTGGCCCGCCGCCTTGCAAGCGTCGATCAGCGCCGGCGTCTTCACCAGTTCCAGAAACTGATCGGCATCGCCCTGATCGACCAGAATCTCACCTTTCCAGCCATGGCTACCCACCAGTTTCGAGGCATCGGTATCGCCCCAATTCGCCTCGTCGCCGAGATAGGCCGAGAGCTGCTTGCGGCCCCAATCCGACCCGTGGGGGTTACAGATGGGAGAAAAAGCCGAGACCGAGCCGAACTTGTCCGGGTTGCCCATCGCCAGCGTCAGCGCGCCGTGGCCGCCCATCGAGTGACCCGAGATGCCACAGCGGTCCATGTCGATCTGCGGGAACTCGGCGGCAATCACCCCGCGCAATTCGTCCAGCACATAGGACTTCATCTTGAAGTGCGGTGCCCACGGGGCCTCGGTCGCATCAACGTAAAAGCCCGCGCCCTTGCCGAGATCATAGGCATCATCATCGGCCACATCATCGCCGCGCGGCGAGGTATCGGGGAAGATCACCGCCATGCCGTGCTCGGCGGCGGCGCGCTGGGCACCGGCCTTTTCCATCGCGTTGGCATGGGTGCAGGTCAGACCCGACAGCCACCAGAGCACCGGCACCTTGCCCTCTTTCGCTTGCGGCGGCAGATAGACGGCAAAGGTCATGTCACAGCCGCAGACGGTGCTGGCGTGGCTGTAGACGCCTTGGGTGCCATCGAAGCAGGCGTTTTCGGATACGGTTTCCATCGTCTTCCCCTTGTGATCCTCGCGACAAACTGGCCCGCCCGTCCGCTCAGGGCAAGGGGGTGATCGCGGCGCGCTCATTGTCGGACAGGGCGTCCCGCATCTCCGCCACCGTCTGCCCCAGCACGGGATGCCGCCAATCGGGCGCAATCTCGGCCAATGGCACCAATACGAAGGCGCGGCGGTGCAGTTGTGGATGGGGCAGGGTGAGGCCCTCGCGCGGGGTCTCGGGCGGGGCCGCCTCTGCCGCGCGCCATGCAGCGGTGCCGGGGGACACCATCGCGCCATGGGCAATCAGATCAAGGTCGCAGGGCCGTGCCGCCCACCGCTCACCGCCCTTACGCTCGCGGCCCAATATCGCCTCGACCCGGTGCAGGGCCTCCAGCAGCGCCAAGGGGGACAGCGAACTGCGCAACCGGGCGGCACCATTGACGTAGTCCGGCCCGGACCCGGCGGGCCAGGCAGGCGAGGCGACCCAGGGGGCGCGAGCCTCGACCTCGATCCCCCGCGCCGTCAGCAACGCCAGCGCCGCCTCCAGCGTTTCGCGCGGGCTGCCCTGTTCCGACGGGCGGTTGGCCCCCAGGGCGATAAGGATCGCCGGATTTTTCGCGGTCATGGCTGCGGCACTCGAGCTATTGATAATCGCGTGGGAAACTCTAGCGTCTGCACGATCCATAAACAGCCGAAAACGCATTTCCAACGGGAGCCATCATGTTTTACCGCGACGACCGCCTGGCCCTGTTCATCGACGGATCGAATTTGTATTCGGCGGCGAGGGCGCTGGGGTTCGACATCGACTATAAGAAATTACTGAGTGAATTTGCATCCCGTGGAAAGTTGGTGCGTGCCTTTTACTATACGGCTTTGTTGGAGAATGAAGAGTATTCGCCCATTCGCCCCCTTGTCGACTGGCTGGATTACAATGGGTATTCGCTGGTGACCAAGCCCGCGAAAGAATACACGGACTCGGCGGGTCGGCGTAAGATCAAGGGCAATATGGACATCGAACTCGCCGTCGATGCCATGGAGATCGCCCCCTTTATCGACCATCTGGTCATCTTTTCCGGCGATGGCGATTTCCGCCCGCTGGTCGAAGCCTTGCAGCGCAAGGGCAAGCGGATCAGCGTTGTTTCCACCATCCGCTCGCAGCCGCCGATGATCGCGGACGAGCTGCGCCGTCAGGTGGATAACTTTATCGAGATGGATGACCTCAGCGACGTCATTGGCCGTGCCCCGCGTCCCCGGCCCGAGGGCGATGTGAATGGTGGCAGCGCCGAGGATTGACGCGCCATGCCCAAAACGGGGCCGAGGGCCGAGCCTCCCGCCGGTTGCGGCAAATGCCCGCGCCTATCCCGATTTTCACAATGCGCCGGTGATGAGTTGGGGCGCGGCGGATGCGCCCCTGTTGATCGTTGGACTCGCACCGGGTCTGAAGGGCGCGAACCGCACCGGGCGGCCCTTTACGGGTGATGCGTCGGGGGACTTGCTGTTCGGGTCGCTGGAGCGGGCGGGGCTGGCGGTTCGCGAGGGCGGCGAGATGGCGCTGCGCCATTGTGCGCTGACCAATGCCGTCGCTTGCCTGCCACCCCAGAACAAGCCCACCGGAGCCGAGATCACCGCCTGTCGCCCCTATCTGGCGGCGCGTCTGGTTGGGCGGCGGGTGGTGCTGGCCCTCGGCAGAGTCGCCCATGACTCGGTCCTGCGGGCGTTGGGCGAGCGGGTCGCGGGCCATGCGTTCAAACATGGGGCCGAGGCGCGGATTGGTGATCTGGTGCTTGTCAGCAGCTTTCATCCGTCCCGCTATAACGTGCAGACCGGGCGCATGAATGCCGGGATGATGGACGCGGCGGTGGGGTTGTGCGTGGCGCGGATGTGAGGATTGCCGCCCATGCGGCGGGTTGATGGCATCGCCGGAATCGTCGGCGTTGATTGGCGACATGGATCACCCCCCCTGCGCGGGCGATGACAGCGGAGAAGCGGGCGTCAGCGGTCGGGGCGGGTGGCTTTGAAGATTTCGTAATTCGCGATGACTTTCTGGGTGTTCGGATGATCTTCGCCCAGCGCCTTAAGGGCGATTGCGACGGCGCGTTCGTAGAGGGGTTCCGCCTCGTCGACGCGGCCTGTTTCTTTTAGCAAGAGGGCGAGGTTGTTGAGCGAGGTTGCGACGTCGGGATGGTCTGATCCGAGCGTCCTTTCGTCGATTTCGAGGGCGCGTCGATAAAGGGGTTCGGCCTCGTCGACGCGGCCTGTTTCTTCTAGCAAGCCGGCGAGATTGTTGAGTGAGGTTGCGACCTTGGGATGGTCTGATCCGAGTGTCTTTTCGCCGATTTTGAGGGCGCATCGATAGATGGGTTCCGCCTCCGCGTAGCGCGCTTGCGCGCGATAGCTCACAGCAAGGTTGTTGAGGGCAGTGGCGGTGCGTGGGTCTTTGGGGCCGAACTCAGCCTCGGCCAATTCGACAAGCTGTTCTTTGATCCGCGCGCCGCGCCGATAATCCCCGCAGTAGTCGGCAAACATTCCTGCCGCAATCAGGTGGTCGTAGGTCGGCGACAGGCGTGCCGCCTCGCCGTAATGGCGATCGGCATCGTGCCAGCGGATGTCGTCCTCGGCGAGTTTACCGCGTTCGTAGGCGAGTTTGGCCGCCTCCATCGCCCAATCGTCGGCCTGCCTGGTCAGGGCTTCTTGCGCTTCGCCAAAGAGAGCATCGGCAAGGGTTCGGTCCCCGCGATCCAGCGCCCGCCGCGCCGCATCGACCTTTTCGCGCTCGAATTGGTTGTCATAGCGATCCAGCAGAGCGCGGGCCTCGGCCAAATCTGCCGTTGTCCGCGCATAGTCGGCCTCCATGTTGGACAGACGCCGACGGGCTTCGGCAACTTGCTGTTCCAGGGTTGTGCGGTCGGTGGTTGCGTCGGCCAGCTTGGCCTCAAGGTCTTTCAGGCGCTCGCGGACGTTTTTTTCGTGCTGTTCAAAGGTGAGGATGCCGGTTTTCTCTCGGCCCTTTGTTCGACAGGCGGAGACGTCATCGGCGCAAAGATTCAGGGCGACGACCAGCGCATCAACGATGGCTTGATCCGGGTTCGCAACCTTCCCATTTTCCAGTTCGGAGATGCGGGATTTGCGGCTTTCATCATTGAAGGCACGGATGGCCAGCGCCGCCTGACTCAAGCCCTGTTCGCCGCGATGCAGGCGAACCAGCTCTCCAAAATATAAACCAAAGCTCATTCAATCCCTTAGCGCGCTGTTCGCGAACCTTCGCGAAGGTTCGGGACCGCCGAATCCTGTGGTTCGGGTCCAAAAAACCGTCATCGAAACCAATAGTGGAGACATTCGATGACACACGCAATTCCCTATGTCGTTTTGGGCCTCGCTGGCTTTGCCGCGTTGGCGGGTCTCGACAAGATGGTGGCCGAGATCGTCAAGGCGATCATCTATCTGGCGATGGGCCTTCGCCTGTGCGCCGCGCATAGCTCGAATCGTCGGGTAAGCCGGTTTATCGGCGTGCTCGGTCTGATCGTGGCCTTCACGGTCGTGGATGTGTCGCGCGTGCCGCCCGATGAACCGCGTCCGGCCATTATGCGCGCGGTGGCGGTGTTGCCACAGCCGGTTCGGGTGGGTGGGTGAGCGTGCGCTTTGCCACAATGAAAAGCGCCAGCCCGAGCGGGGTGTCCGTTGTCGGGTTTGGGACGCTTTCGCGTTGTGAGAACGGTATTTTTGGGGAGTGCTTCGCTTTCGATGATTTTGCTGTGCAAAATACATCTGTCGCTGAGAGGGGGGTGTCCGTTGTCGGGCTGCGGACGCGTTTGCGTTGCAAACGCTCGTGGGAACATATTGACAACACTTATCCGTCATAGTAGTCATTTTGTGCAATGTTTGACACGAGGTGACGACAAGATGGAATGGGGTTTGGTGATACGGCGGAATACGGGAGAGCTGTTACAGCTTGTCTCGTTGATGCTGGCCAGCCTTGGGTCCGGTGTTGTTTCTCGTGGTTTGCATCTGTCGGTTTTGCGCAGGCTGCGGGCGGTCGAAGCGGCGTTTCGGCGGCTGGTCGTCGTCGCGGCGCGGGATGTGTCGGTTCGCGTGGTTCTGCGGGATGCGCCGGTTGGTGGCATCCTATGCGGGCAAGGCAGCAGCGCGCGGATGCCGCTGGTTCCCTTGTTCGATCCGCGCAAGAGGTTCGGTCTTTCGCGGGGTTGGTCGCGTGCGGCGCCTCAACTGACCGTCTTGGATGTGGACGAGTGGCAAGTGCGGGTTGTTCCCGATGCAAGGCCGCTTAACCCCGAGCGATTACAGCGGCGTCTGTCTGCCCTGCAGGCGGGTTTGGCCGATTTGCCGAAACAGGCGTTGCGGTTGGCACGATGGCGCGCGCGCCGGGATTTGCGCGTTGCGGCGGCAAAGAAAGTCGGGCCGTTCAGCCCCATGCGCCCCGGCTGGCCGCCGGGGTATCGGGTGGACCGTCAGGAAGTGGTCCACGAGATTCTGGACGATCTGGATCTTCTGGCGCGGCGGATTGAAAACGGCGCTGTGGCTGCGTGATGCGCGTGTGCCGCTATTTTACAGATTAAATATGTAAGAAATGCGCGCGCCGTTCATTGTCGGCTGGTGACATAGGCGCGGGCGCTGGAATACCCGGACAATGACAACTCGGCCCGGTGGCGCTTGCCGCTTTCGCCGGTATAGCTGATTTCGATCGAGGTCCGCCCCGGCATCCGCACCATCAGCTCGTTTTCGGCAACCGATGGCGCGATCTGGGCGGCGTCGCCCCCCGGCATCTCGACCATGCGCCAGCCATCGCCGGGGCCAAGCTCGGCTCCCGGCTGTCCGTCGAGGGTCACGGTGACGACCGACCCGCGCTGGATCGGTTCGACCGGCAGAAACACCATGCGATCCTCGCCGCTATTGGGTTCCGAGAACGCCAGCCGATGCCCGTCCGTCGCCGCCGTCGCCAGCGCGCATCCGGCATCGGCGGCGCAAAAGGCGGTCCAGTCACCAAAGCTGCCCGGCTCGGCGGCATGAAGCGGCGAGGCCGTCAGCGCGGCGGCGAGAAATACGGGAACGAGGCGCATGATCTTGTCTCCTGCCTGCTTTTCCATACCCTATACAGCAGAAACGATGGCGAGGTCATGGCCTTGTCGCCCCTATCGGAGACACGCCCATGAGTCTGCACCTCGCGATGCTCAACACCTATCTGCGCCTGTTCGTGCGACCCTCGCTGGCGCGGGTCAAGACACCGCAACTGGCGCGAAGGCAGATGGAGAAGAACACCGCGCGCCTGCCAGTCTCGATGCGCGGTATCAATCTGGTGGAGGAGACCTTGCCCGGTCCCGGCGGGCCGATCCCGGTCGAGTGGGTGTCGGCGGGGCGTGCGGATCGGCGGCGGGTGCTGATCTACCTGCATGGCGGGGCCTATATCATGGGCAGCCCGCGCACCCATCGGATGATTACGACCGCGCTGGCGCGCAAAAGCGGGATGCGGGTGCTGGTGCCGGATTTCCGCCTCGCCCCCGAACATCCGGTTCCCGCCGGGGTCGAGGATACCGTTGCGGTCTATTCTTGGCTGCTCGCGCAGGGTTACACGCCCGACGGGATTGCGTTGGTCGGCGAGTCTTCGGGCGGCGGCCAGTGCTTTGCGGTGCTGGTGGCGCTGGCCGAGCGCGGGTTTCCGCCCCCCGCCTGTGTCGTCGCGTTCAGCCCGTGGGTCGACCTGACCATGGGCGGCGAGTCGGTGCGCACCAATGCAAAGCGCGAACGGATGCTGCCCGCCGAGCGCGCGGCGGAGGTCGTCGGCTATTACATCGGCGACAGCGACCCGACCGACCCGGTCGTCTCGCCGCTCTTTGGCGAGGGCACGACACCGCCGGTTTTGATTCAGGCAAGCCGGGCCGAGATCCTGCTGGATGACGCCGTGCGCATGGCCGCCCGATTGAAGGCGGGGGGCAGTGATGTGACGCTGGACCTTTGGGACAGCACGCCCCACGCGTGGCAGTTTTTCGGCGATGCCATCCCGGAGTCGCGCGAGGCGTTGAACCGCGCCGTGACGTTTTTGAAGGATAGACTGGGCGCTTGAGTGCCGCCGCTCAGCCCTCAACAAATTCCAATGCTTCAAACACAGAATGCAGGCGCAGGCCGATGGCCTCGAACGCGGCCCGCGCGCCCTCTTGCCGGTCGACGATGGTGATGACGTCGTCGACCACGGCACCGGCCTCGCGGATGATCTCAATCGCCTGGATTGCCGAGCCACCGGTGGTGGTCACGTCCTCGACCACGACGACCCGCTTGCCCTCAAGGCTCTCGCCCCGACGCAGGCCTTCGATCAGCTTCTTGGCCCCGTGGCCCTTCACCTGTTTGCGCACGAAGAAAAACCGCAGGGGAGACCCCGCAAGATCGGCCATCGTCGCGGTAGAGATGGCAATCGGCACCGCGCCCATTTCCAGCCCGCCGAGAAACTCAGCCCCGCAGGCTTCGCCGATCTCGCCCACTGCGCAAGCCATCAGCCGCGTCCCGCGCGGGTCCAGCATGGTGACCTTCATGTCGAAATACAGCGTGCTGGCCTTGCCCGAGGCGAGGGTGACATTCGTGCCGCTGGAGAAAGATAGATCCCGGATGATCCGCCGCAATTCCTCGCGTTTCGCGGCGTCAAAGGCGTACTCGCCCTTAAAGCCGGAGGTCGTTTCGTTGGCCATTTTGCGCTCCCTGCCAGAACCGGTGTCTTAAGAGGCGATTTCAGCGAGGCGGTCAATGGGCTTGGCGCGCCGCACACGGAAGGTTAGGGTCGGCCCATGACGAGGGACACCCGATGACGAGCCATGCGTATACCGCCGCCTTCATCGGAATCGAGGCGCGGGAGGTGGATGTGCAGTGCCAGCTCTCCTCGGGCCTGCCTGCCTTCAACATCGTCGGCCTGCCCGACAAGGCGGTGTCCGAGGCGAAAGAGCGCGTGCGGGCGGCGCTGAATGCCATCGGGCTGGCCTTGCCCGCCAAGCGGATCACGGTAAATCTTGCCCCCGCCGATCTGCCCAAGGTCGGCTCTCATTACGACTTGCCTATCGCATTGGCGTTGCTTTCAGCGATGGAGGCGATTCCGTCGGACGAGTCCGCGCATTACGTTACGCTGGGCGAGCTTTCCCTCGACGGCGCGCTGAATCCGGTGCTGGGCGCGATGCCTGCGGCGCTGATGGCTGCAGAAAAGGACCGCGGGCTGATCTGTCCCGAGCAATGCGGGCCGGAGGCGGCGTGGGTCGGGGCCGTCGATGTGCTGGCCCCGCCATCGCTGCTGGCGCTGATTAACCATTTTAATGGCCGCCAACCTCTCGCGGCCCCGCAACCGGGCGAGGCAACCCTGCGGGCCGGAACGCCGGATTTGATCGACGTAAAGGGGCAAGAGGGCGCGCGTCGGGCGCTGGAGGTGACGGCGGCGGGGGGTCACAACCTGTTGATGATCGGGCCGCCGGGGGCAGGCAAGTCTATGCTGGCCGCGCGTTTGCCCGGTATTCTGCCACCGCTTTCCGCCGAGGAAGCGCTGGAAACCAGCCTGATTCACTCGCTGTCCGGGCTGATCGAGGAGGGGCGGGTGTCGATGCTGCGCCCCTACCGCGCCCCGCATCACTCCGCCTCGATGCCCGCTATTGTCGGGGGCGGCAAGCAAGCCCTGCCCGGTGAGGTCAGCTTGGCCCATAACGGCGTGCTGTTCCTCGATGAATTGCCCGAGTTCTCGCGCCCGGTGCTCGAATCCCTGCGTCAACCGCTGGAAACTGGCGAAACGGTGGTCGCCCGGGCGAATGCCCATGCGCGCTATCCCAGCCGGGTGCAGCTGATCGCGGCCATGAATCCCTGCAAATGCGGGCATCTGGGCGATCCGGCGATGGCGTGTTCTCGCGCGCCGAATTGCGGGCTGGATTATCAAGCGCGGATTTCAGGGCCGCTGATGGACCGGATCGACGTGCAGATCGAAGTGCCCGCCGTTTCCGCCGCCGACCTGTCCCTGCCGCCCCCGAAAGAAGGCTCGCGCGAGGTTGCGGCTCGGGTCGCAGGGGCACGGCAGATTCAGGCCGATCGTTATGGCGCACTCGACGTGCCGGGGTTGCGGCTCAACGCCCATGCCGATGGTGAGGTGCTGGAGCAGGTCGCCGCCCCCAATGCCGAGGGGCGCGATTTGTTGTCGAAAGTGGCCGAGAAACTGCGGCTCAGCGCCCGGGGCTATCACCGGGTCTTGCGGCTCGCCCGCACCATTGCCGATCTGGAACAAGCGGAGACCGTCGGCGCGCGCCATATCGGCGAGGCGGCGTCCTATCGCCGGGCTCCGCTGATCCGGTAACGCAAAGCGCGACAGGCCCTTTGAGGACAATCTTTGTCTCCCCTTAATACCTGCGCCGTATCGTCATCGCGTAAACGCCGATGGAGCCGTCACGCGATGTCATCTAACCCACGCATTTTGCTTGCCGAAGATACCGATGTGAATGCGCGGTTGATCGTGGCTGTCCTCGAAAAATCGGGCTTTGATGTCACCGTCGCGGTGGACGGGGTGCAGGCGGTGAAATTCGCGGAAGTCAGCGATTTCGACCTGATTCTGATGGATGTAAACATGCCCGAACTCGACGGGCTGGACGCTACGCGGCAGGTGCGGGAGGGCGACTCGCGGATGCGTGACGTCACCATTATCGCTCTGACCGCCGATGATGACCCGACGATGCAGCGCAAATGTACCGAGGCGGGCATGGACGGCTATCTCAGCAAGCCGATCAATATGGCGACGCTGCTCAAAACCTGTGAAAATGCGATTGCGCAAGCCAGCAAACGCAGCGCCTAAGGCTTTAACCGACCTTCCGCTCCATCCAATCCCGGAGCAGACTGCTTGCGATGGCCCCTTTGCGGGGCGGTGAGATCGTCTCATTCTCGCCGCGAAAAACCGCTGCCAGTTCGTCGCGGTCGAGCCAGACCGCATCGCTCAGTTCGGCTTCTTCCAGCGTGAAATCATCGTCCAGCGCCTCGGCAATGCACCCGAACATCAGCGCCGCCGGAAACGGCCAGGGCTGGGAGCAGAGGTAATCGACGCGCCCGCAGCGCAGGCCAAGCTCCTCCAGCGTCTCCCGCCGTACGGCCTCTTCGATGGTCTCGCCCGGTTCGACGAAGCCCGCGATCAGCGAATAGAGCGTGTCCGGGAAATTGACGTTGTGGGCAATCGCCACCCGCTCACCCCGCACGACCAGCATGATGACCACCGGGTCGGTGCGGGGGAAATGCTGGGCCTCGCAAGTCGGGCATCGCCGCTTCCATCCGCCTTGCTCCGGCACCGTCAGCGCCCCGCAGCGCGCGCAGTGGCGATGGCCCGCGTGCCAGCCTGAGATTGCCTTGGCCCCGGCAACGATGGCGGCCTCATCGCCCTCGAAATCGCCCGAGAAGAGCGCTGAACGCAGGTCGATATACTTGCACCCCTCGGGCGGCACGGCATCGGCGTCGATCCGGGTCACGAACCGCGGCGCGCCCTCGGCAAGGCCCAAAAAGATCGGCGGTTCATCGGCCTCTACCCGGTCGAGGGGCAGCCATTCGGCCCGCAGGCCGCCCTCAAGCAGCCGAAACAGCGTCGCATCGCCGGAAAACACCAGCGTTCGCGCCGATGCATCGGCCTGCATTCGCAGCAGAGCATCCCGGTCTTCACGCAAATGCGCGGCGCGGTCGAGGGAAGCGCCGGTCAGGGGCGGCGGTGTCGGGCGATAGGTCATCGCTCGGCTTCTACGCCCCGATACGCCCTGTTCGCAAGCACGGGATGCGGTCCTTTCGGCTTGCGAGAGGGCCTACCTTTGCCTTATGCAGTCCGCGAGGAGTCGCCGGGCGAGTCGACCGCCAACCTGGTCAGGTCCGGAAGGAAGCAGCCATAACGGTTCGTGCTTGGGTCGCGCGGCTTCTCACTTTTCCCCTTATCGGACGACCGGCGAGGTCTCTTGCCCTTGCACCCCCGCGTTGCACGGTCCAGATTGAGGCGGAATGCGCAGGATAGACTCCCATGAGTGACCAGCCGAACGGTGCCTATCAGGTGCTGGCCCGCAAATACCGGCCCCAGGACTTCACTGCCCTGATCGGGCAGGAGGCGATGGTGCGTGTGTTGCGCAATGCCTTCGAGCGCGACCGGATTCACCATGCCTATGTGCTGACCGGCGTGCGGGGTATCGGCAAGACGACCACCGCGCGGATCATCGCCAAGGGTCTCAATTGCATCGGTCCGGACGGGAGTGGCGGGCCGACCGTCGAACCCTGCGGCGTCTGCGAACATTGCAAGGCGATCCTCGAAAGCCGCCATGTCGATGTGATCGAGATGGACGCCGCCAGCAATACCGGCATCGACGACGTGCGCGAGGTGATCGAGGCGGCGAAATACCGCCCCGCCATGGCCCGCTACAAGGTTTTCATCATCGACGAGACTCACATGCTGTCGAAACAGGCATTCAATGGCCTGCTGAAGACCCTCGAAGAACCGCCCGAGCACGTGAAGTTCCTGTTCGCGACCACAGAAATCCGCAAGATGCCGGTGACGGTGCTGTCCCGCTGTCAGCGGTTCGACCTGCGCCGGATCGAACCCGAGCGCCTGATTGCGCATCTGGTCGAGATCACCAAGGCCGAGGGGGCCGAGATCGACGAAGAGGCACTGGCTCTGATTGCCCGCGCCGCCGAGGGGTCCGTGCGCGACTCGCTGTCCCTGCTCGATCAGGCGATTGCCGATGGCGGCACCGATGCGGCGGCGATCCGCGCCATGCTTGGGTTGGCCGACCGGGGCAGGGTGCTGGACCTTTTCGACTTGATCATGCGCGGCGAGGCCAAGGCGGCGCTGGAGGAGTTGCGCGATCAACACCGCTCCGGCGCGGACCCCGAGGCGACGTTGCGGGATCTGGCCGAGACGACGCACTGGCTCTCGACCCTGAAAATCTCGCCTGATCTGGCCAGTGACCTGACGCTGGGTGCCGAAACCGCAGCGCGGGGGGCCGAGATGGCGTCGCGGCTCGGGATGCGAGTTCTGGCCCGGACATGGCAGATGTTGCTGAAAGCTCTGGAAGAACTCGCCCGCGCGCCCTCGGCGATCATGGCGGCGGAGATGACGGTGATCCGCCTTTGTGCGGTCGCCGACCTGCCCACGCCCGACGAGTTGGTGCGCAAGCTGACCGAGGAGGGCGCGTCGGGCGGCACGGCTCCGGCCCCTGCGGCGGACAAGCCGCCCCCCGCGCCCCCTGCGTCCAAGGCCCGGCTCAGCGTTGCGGCGACCGGAACCGCCGCCGTTGCCCATCCCGACCCCGCGCCGGTGACCCGCGCAGAGGCATCCCCCGACCTGTCGCACTTGCCCCAGAGTTTCGACGCCGTGGTCGCGCTTATCAGCGAGCGAAAGGACGGCGAGTTGCTCTATGATGTGGAAACCGGCGTGCGCCTGATTTCCTACACCCCCGGTCATATCCAGTTCCGCCCCGCCACCGGCGCGCGTGAGGATCTGTCTGGGCGCTTGCTGCAAGCCCTGTCGAAATGGACGGATCATCGCTGGATCGTCACCGTCGGTGATGCCGAGGGCGAGCCGACCGTGTCCGAGATGCGCAGCGAGCGGATGCAGTCCCTCGAACAGCGGGTGCGCAAGAATCCCCTTGTGGCGGCGGGTCTGGCGGTGTTCAAGGATGCCGAATTGCGGGTTATTCCGCGCAAACGACTGTCCGCCGAAGAAAGCGACGCGCTGTCGCCGGATGACGGACCGTTTGACGACGATGATGATCTATTTGGAGAAGATTGAATGTTTGGCGGACTCAAAGGACTCGGCGACATCAAGGGCATGATGGCCCAGGCCCAGGAAATGCAGCAGAAAGCCGCAGAAATGCAGGAGGCGCTCGATCATATCGAGGTCGAGGGCACATCCGGCGGCGGCATGATCCGGGCAACCGCGACGGCCAAGGGTACGCTGAAGGCCATGTCGATTGATCCTTCGCTGGCCAATGGCGAGGAGATCGGCGTGCTCGAAGACCTGATCGTTGCGGCGGTGGCCGATGCCCAGGAAAAAGCAGCGATCCGCCAACAAGAAGAGATGAGCAAGCTGATGGGCGGCATGGACCTGCCCCCCGGCCTGCAAGGCATGATGGGCGGCCAGTAAGACGCCCGCCAGCGTGGCATTGTACTTGCTCGTATCCAATCCCGTACGCCGGAAATGCGACGCGCACGTCCGGTTTTGTGTTGAAAGGATACGAAATAAACATGAGCGCTCTTTCAAAAGCGGCCTTCGTTGCCAGCCTTACCGTTGCCGTGATCGCATCGGGCACCGCCTCGGCAACCCTTTATAGCCATGGGGTGCAACAGGGTTCGGCGGGGCAGCAGACGGCGGTCGCCGCCGCGCCGGTTGGCACTCAAACGCTCGATGGCGGTCAGTTCGGCACGGTGTTCACCGCAAGCAACACCGGTCTGTCGGACCTGGTGCTGATTGAAGAGGCACCCAGCTTCACCATCAACGGCGATGGCACCGTGGTCGCGGCAGGGGGCGGTCAGGTTCCGGTCCCCGGCCCGCTCAGTTTCCTGATCGCGGCGGCGGGTCTTTTCTTGCTGCGCCGGAAAGCCGCCTGACGCCCAGCTTGGCTTTCGCGACGATGCGCCCTCAAACGCGGGGGCGCAATCCCCACCACGCGGTCGCCCCGATGGCGGCGCTGATCATCGTTACCCAGGCGAAGGGGGTCGCGGTCCCGTCATAGAGCGTCCCCACAGCCAATGCGCCGAGGGAGGCCATCCCGATCTCGAAAAATCCCAGCAGGCCTGAGGCGATGCCGCGCCGGTCGTCTCCGGCCTCGTCCAGCAACAGCATCGGCGCGGCGCCGAAGATCAGCCCGATGCTGAAGGTCGAGAGCGACAGCACCGCCACCAGCGTCAGCGGCGTGTGCTGACCGCTCAGGACCAGCGCCAGCACTCCGATACCCCCGGCCAGATTGAACGCAACCCCGGCATTGACCAGCGCCTCGGCACTGACCCGGCTTGCCAGCCGCGTGACCGAGAAACTGCCGATGATATAGGCGACGACCGTTGCGCCGTAATAAAGGCCATAGGCCTGGGTCGCGATGCCCATCTGGTCGATGATGATGAACGGTCCGGCGGCGATGAAGGCAAATATGCCCGCCATGCTCGCCCCCATCGGCAACAGATACCGCAGCACGGTGCGGTCGGTGATCAACCCGCGATAGATGCGCATGATCCGGGGCAGGTTCAGCGCCTTTGGGTCTGGTTTTCTCGTCTCGGGCAACAGACGCCACGCCATAAACCCAAAGGCGAGGATAGCCAGCGCCACGACGACAAAATTCGCCCGCCATCCCGCCAGCACATGGACCTGACCGCCGATCAGCGGCCCGAGGGCCGGAAACGCGCCGAGGCCCATGCCGAAAAACCCCATCGCCTTTGTCCCGGCCTCACCGGCGAACAGCTCGCGCACCAGCAGCATGGTTACGACGGCCTCGGCGCTGGCAAAGATGCCTTGAGCAATCCGCGCCGCGATCAGGAATTCAACGGTCGGGGCGAGGGCACAGGCGATGCTGGACAGCAGAAACCCGATGATTCCGACCAGCAATAACGGGCGGCGACCGACCCGGTCGGCAATCGGCCCATAGAACAGCTGACAGATCGCATAGGCCGCGAGATTCAGACTGAGGGTCAGCTGCACCACCTGCGGCGTCGTCGCGAGCAGGTCCGGCATATCCGGCAGGCTGGGGGTATAAAGGTCGGTCGACAGGATGCTGACCCCGCTGAGACCGATCAGGATCAGCAGGATCAACCAGTTCGCAGGGCGGGGAGGCGTGATAGCCGTCATCCGGGCGCAGTATCACCCGCCGGGGGGCCGCGATAGTCGAAACCTCACGGCGCTCTTGAATCTGCGCCTGAACCGTCGCATCAGGGCGCAATGATAGTCTTTCGTTCATTCAATGCCCGATGAGCAACCGGACCGGCGATGAAATCCAGCGGCTGATCGACATGCTCGCCAAGCTGCCGGGGCTGGGGCCGCGTTCCGGGCGGCGGGTGGCGCTCTATCTGATCAAGAAGCGCGATATGTTGCTCGTGCCGCTGGCGCGGGCGCTGACGGAAGTCGCCGAGAAAGTCACCGAATGTTCGGTCTGCGGTGCCATCGACACCCGCGACCCGTGCTCGATCTGTTGCGACCCCGAGCGCGATGCAACGGTGCTGTGTGTGGTCGAGGAGGCGGGCGACCTCTGGGCGCTGGAGCGGACCTCGGCCTTCAAGGGGCGCTATCATGTGCTTGGCGGGGTGCTGTCGGCGCTCGACGGCGTCGGGCCGGAAGATCTGCGCATCCCTGAACTGGCCGAGCGCGCCCGTGACCCGGCGGTGACCGAGGTTGTGCTGGCGCTCAACGCGACGGTCGATGGCCAGACGACCGCCTATTACATCGCCGATGCGTTGGAGGGCTGCGGTGTCGAGATTTCCGGCCTTGCCCAAGGCGTGCCCATCGGCGGCGAGCTGGATTACCTCGATGACGGTACGATCTCGGCGGCGTTTCGGCAGCGCAAGCGCCTCTGACGTCTCGTCGCACCCGAGAAAGCGTGATCGGGTTTGCCATTTTCGCGCCACCTTACGTTGTAGACCCCTGCCGCATGAAAAAACTCATGCTCCCCGCAGCCCTGTTGCTGCCCTTCGCCCTGTCGTTCCCCGCGCTTGCCCAGGGAACGCTGTTTGAAAAGAACCGGACGACCAGCGCCGCCGAAGCCGCGTTGCTGACGCCGCCCCCCGCCGATCCCGGTCCGCTGATACAGTCGATGCGCTGGCAGGTGCTGGAGGCCAGTAACCGCGCCCGCGCCGGTGTCGGCCTGCCGCCCCTGACCGCCGACCCGATCCTCGATGCCGCCGCCGCGCGCTATTCCCGCAAGATGCGCGACTTGCGATTTTTCGACCATGTGGCCCCGGATGGCGAAGGGCTGGACCAGCGCCTGCCCGCCGGTGAAAAGTGGCGGTATAGCGGGTTGGGCGAGAACCTGTGGTCGGGGCAGGGGGCCTTGGACTGGCAGCCGAGCATCCTCTCCACCGAGGTTGCCGCGAACTGGGTCGAAAGCCCCGGCCACCGGCAAAACCTGTTCGATCCGAGCTTTACCAGCGCCGGTGTCGGGGCCGCGATGGTCGGCGATCAGCTCTATGTCACGATGCTCTACGCAACGCCGGTGACCGATACAGCCCAGGCGCGGATGCAGCGCGATTTCGGTGATGCCCCTGCCGACCTCGGCGGCTTCGACCGGTCGCTGGAAGAGGCCGTCCTGCGCAAACTGAACGACGAGCGCGCCCGCCGCGGCCTGCGCACGCTTGGCAATGATCCGGCCCTTGCGCAGATTGCCGACCAGAATGCGCAACAGGGCCTTTGGTCCGGCTCGCCTGCGCGCGGGGTTCTGGATCAGGTTTTCGCGTCCGATCCAAACCGTTCAGGCAGGCTTGCCGCCGGATTTCAGCGGGCCGGGGGCGGTGTGATCTGGCAGGCGGAGGCCGCCGCGCAGGGTGTGGTCGACCGATGGCTGCGCGGATCGACCGCGAGCGATCTGCTCGACGGCGGTTTCAGCGAGGCAGGCGTCGGCGTCGCAACCGATGGCACCGCCCTGATGGTCACGATTATTCTCGGCGAGGGACGCGGGACGCCGTTTTATTGAGCCTAGCCCCGCGCAGCCGCCACATCGGCCACCAGCCCCTCGATATAGGGGTCCGACATCTCGGCCCTCGCCAGTCCTTCGGCGAGGTTATCGAGATATTCGCGGCAGGTGCCGAGGCTGCCTTCCGCATGGGCGATGGCCTTCACCTTGGCGTCGCGCTCGATCTCATGCGCATAGCGCCCGTGGTCAGGATTAGCGAGAAAGACGCATGATGGACGCGGGCCGTCCTCCATTTCGAGCGTCAGCCATGCCGGGCGATAGACCGCCGAGATCATCTCCCGCCGCCACAGCATCAGCGTCTCGGACTCCCATTTCTCGCGCTCGATGCGCAGGGCCATGCCATCGCAAACCCCGCCCTCGTCCAGTGCCAGCCAAAGCCCCATACACTCCGGCGAGCCGCGCCCGATGGGCGCCCAGACGCAGAAACGGCGCGAATGGCCATTCAGCCGCGCAGGTCGCATCTCGGCAACGTCGATAATCGGGTTCCAGATCAGCGAGCCATAGGCAAAGACCCACAGTTCCCCGGTCCGCTCTGCCTCGGCCAGTATCGCCTGCCGCGACGCCTCGAATTTTTCGGGGTCCATCAAGTCCATCTCGCCCGGTGCCTCGTCCAGCATCTGCTGCTTGAAGCTGTCATCGGCGAGGCTGTCGCGATTGAGGGGCATGGGTATCCTTGCGAGAGCAGAAATTTGCATACAATCTATGGCTCTACCCTGCGAGGAGCAACGGACTTCATGTTTAAGATCGACCGAACAGCCAATCGCTTGGAAAAACTTGAGGAGAAACGATTTTCGGAACTGAATTTTCGTGAACGGGAACACTTGCAGGAATGGTTGGCGGCGATGCCGTCTGCACTCGGCGAGGACCTCCTTATCATTCAAAAGGAATTCGACGGCTTCGACGGCACGCGAGAGCGCCTTGATTTGTTGGCGCTCGACAAGGATGGACAACTGGTCGTCATCGAAAACAAGCTCGATGATACAGGCCGTGATGTAGCGTGGCAGGCGATGAAATACGCTGCCTATTTTTCGACACTGACCAAGGCTCAGGTCGTTGACGTTTATCAGCGGTATCTGGATGCGCAGGGCGAAAGTGGTAGCGCCGTGACGCGTATATGTGAATTTCTGAGCGAAGAACAACTGGATGACGTGGTCCTGAATGCAGGAAACTCTCAGCGCCTGATCTTTATAGCGGCAGCCTTCCGTAAGGAAGTCACCAGCACCGTTCTTTGGCTGATCGGCCACGGCATCAACGTCCAGTGTTTCAGGGCCGCGCCTTACGCTTTTGGAGAGGAATTATTGCTGGATATTCAACAAATTATCCCTCCCCCGGAAGCCGAAGAATTCATGATTGGTATGGCCTCTAAAGAATTGGAGGAAAAATCGACGCAGGGAGCCTTGAAGTCTCGCCATCGCCTTCGCTTGGAATTCTGGGAAAGGGCATTGGACGCCATGAAGGACCGGGGCGTTGATCTTTATCAGAATGTGAACCCGGGTAAGGACCACTGGCTTAATGCCGGTTCGGGAGTGAGTGGATGTCCTTACGGCCTGATCTTTGGAAAAGATGAGGTGCGCGTTGAACTTATTTTTGCGCGAGCCAGTCAGGATGAAAACAAGTGGCTGTTCGATATGCTGATACAAAAAAAACGAGACATCGAGGCTGCGTTCGGTGCGCCGCTTGTCTGGAAGCGTCTCGACGAGAAGAAATCAAGCCGGGTGGAATTTAGAAAATCTTTCGACGGCTACGACCGCGCAAACTGGCCTGCTATGATCGAATGGCTTGTTATTCACATTCAGAAACTGGAAGGCGTGTGTGCGAGTCATCTGCAAAGACTCAACAAGGACTTGAGACGCGGCGAGATGACCAGCGTGAATCGAGGTAACAATGCCTGAGACCTATTCCAGTGCCGAACTGCTCGGAATCCTGCGCGGGGTGCGGACGATTGCGATGGTGGGGGCCTCTGCCAAGTGGCAACGGCCCAGTTATTTTGCGATGAAATATCTTCAGGACAAGGGTTACCGCGTGCTGCCGATCAATCCCGGTCTCGCGGGGCAGGAGATACTGGGCGAGATGGTCTATGGCTCGCTGGACGACGCGCCCGGCCCGTATGAGATGGTCGACATCTTCCGCAATTCCGAGGCGGCTGGGGTTGTGACTGACGAGGCGATTGCTCTCGCGGCGAAAAAGGGCATCGAGATCGTGTGGATGCAGCTTGGTGTCATCAACCCGGACGCCGCTACCCGCGCCCGCGCCGCTGGGCTGAAAGTCGTCATGGACCGCTGTCCGAAGATCGAGTTCGGGCGTCTGAACGCGGAACTGGGTTGGGGTGGGTTCGACTCGAAGGTGATTTCGTCAAAGCGGCGGCGGGTTTCCTGAACGGTCCCTTGCGGTGCCTCGCCCAACCGGTTTTCAACTCCCGGTAATAAGGAATTTGAAAACAAAGGGTTCTATCTTCGCTCCATCGGAAAGTCGAATCAGTGGATGCAGTGATGAGCAAAAAGTCCAAAAAGGCTGATTCATTTCTTGGTAGTATATTTGGCAGCCTGCTCCACGGTTTCGGAATGCTGCTCGCGGCCTTCGTGATCGGCACGGGCGCAAGTTCGATAGTCTGCTTGTATTACGGCATCCCGATTGCCTTTTCCCTGATCGGCGG
>CALGNO010000090.1 GCA_937958625.1 uncultured Neomegalonema sp. | reverse complement strand
CATCAGGATCAAACTCCGGTGTGCCGATATGCGCGCTTCATTATCCAACCATCAGCCCTAAAACCAACAACCAGACAAACTCCCCTAAAACCGAGAAGCCACCCGCATATCCCTTCCGTTCAACTAAATATTTCAAAGAGCTAGGCCCGAGGGCCGTTCCGTCCGCGCCGCATTGCGTCTCGTCCGGAGGCGCTTATCTATGGGTCTGAGCGGCAGGACGCAAGGGGAAAATTCCAGAATCTGGAAGAAAAACGAACCCATCCTTAATGCGCTGATTTAAAATGATTTTATCGCATCCGATGAAACCACGATTTCGCCCTGCCTTAACGTCACCTTTCAACGCAAAAACGGCGACCCGGGATGAATCACCCGGATCGCCGTCTTATTCAGTGCTGTTCCCATGAAGAGAGGCAGCGTTTTACCCGGCAATCGCCGTTACTGAAGGCTAATCTCGACCTTGCGATTGAGGGCCTCTTGCACGCCGTCACCGCCATTGCGGACCGCTTCGACCTCGCCCACCGGCAGGATCGTGAACGAGACGTCGTTCTCGAGCTTTTCATCGAGGTATTTTCGCACCGCCTGAGCCCGGCGCATGGCGAGCAGTTGATTGTAGCGGGCGTGGCCGACCGAGTCGGTAAAGCCCATCAGCATGACCTGGGTTGCCTGGCTCGCGTTGATCTCTGCGATGACCTCGGCCAACACGTCCTCACCTTCGAGGGTGAGTTCGGCACTGTCGAAGCCAAAGAACACGGCCTGTTTCTGGTCATTCGTCGCGGACGATGCCTGAATCAGCGCACTCACCGGACCCGTTGCCGGGGCGACCGACATGGAATCGCTCTCTTCAATCATCGGCAGAGCGGCCATCTCGACCCGGGGCATCGGGGCGGAATCGGCACCGCCATAGATCGGGACAGTGTCCAGAGGGGCGATATCGAAGGACGTGTCTCCGCTCATCTCGATTGGCGACTCGATCATCATCGGCGGAAGGGCCGAGGGCATCGGCTCCATCATCGCCATTTCTATCCCGGCCATGCCGTCATCGATCATCGGCGGGAGTGGGGCAAACTCTGCGCTGCCAAGGTCAAGATCACTGACGTCGATGGTGGTGTAGCTTTGGGACAGCTCGGCACTCGGCATGGGGGCCATGGCCACCGGTTCAGCCATGATAGGCGCAGCAGCCTCAAAACGAGACGATGTCGTGGCATAACCGGTTTCCACCGTCGTGTAACTCGCCGGAGCGGGAGCCGCCATACGAGCCATCGGGGCCGCGAAGGTGTCGGTCACCACTTCGATCGTGTAACCACCGGGGGCGTTGATGGTGCGGGTGCCGCTGCCAGGCTCGATTGTATAGGTCGACGCCGGAGAGGCCTTGGCCGCCTGATGATAGGAGCCGCCGTGTCCCACCGATGCCGTCGTCACGCGGGCGGCACCGGTCGATGCGCGCTGAAGATCATTGAGGGCCATAAGCGCGTTGGTGCGACACGCCGCGGCAATGGTGGGATCGCCGTTCGGTCCCATCTCGACCAGCCAGCAATCATAGGCCGCCTGTGCCCGCGCCGCCAATTCGGGCGAGCCGCTGCGTGCGCCGCTGGACAGGAGGCCGACGAGGCGATTGCCGGCCTGCCGTGCCTCTTCATTGGACGCCGCCGAACCCGAGGGCTGACCCGGCTGTGCAAGCTTACCTTCGGCGGCCATGATGGAGCGCAGGGAATAGAAGTCCGAACGCTCGGGATCGCGGCGGTCGAAAGCATTGGTCGCGAGTTCGAGGTATCGCTGGCGCAGGGCGCTCGCAAAGGCGCGTTCTTCGGTAAGATTAAGATATGTCGGTTCGAGACGGGACACTCCGGGCCTCGATCCCGGTGCGGCACAGCCGACCAAGACAGTGCCGACCAGCAATGCAGCTATTCCCTTAGCGGGCAAAGGGCATGAAAAACCGGGGAAATTCGCTTTGGAGGACATGGGCAGGTCTCTTCTTGAATGCAGGGCGGCAAGAACCGGATCGCAGTACAAGAGAGCAAGGGTGGTGCCAGATCGGGAGTAGCATGGTTAAAGGCCGGATTTCTCCGGCCTTTTGGGTAGAAACGTCATCGAAGATGCAGAAACGTTACTCGTCTTTCGGGAACCGAAGCGCCACAAAACGGACATCACCGCCCCGATTGACCAAAAGCAGGACCGAACTGCGACCATCTTCCTCGGCGGCATCGATCTTCTGTTTTGCTTGCTCAGGCGACTCGATGGCTTCCTGCGCCACTTCGACGATCACATCCCCTGCGAGGATGCCTTTCTTGGCCGCCGGACCCGTCGATTCGACATCGGTGACCAAGGCACCCTTGAGGTCGGGATCGAGTTCGAGGCGTTCGCGCGCCTCCCGGTCGAGGGCTTCGAGTTTCATGCCGAGGGCAACGAAGCTCTCCTCCGCGGTGGTCTCTTCTTCCTCGACGGCGGCAGCTTCGGGCTTGTCTTCGTCGCCTGCTTCCTTGAGGCGACCGACGGTAACCTTGAGCGTCTGGGTTTTGCCCTTGCGGGAGACGACCATGCGCACGGTCTCGTCGACCGGCGTGCTGGCGACGGCGCGGGGAAGCTCTCGCATTTCCGAGATTTCCTTGCCGTCGAAGGACAGGATCACGTCGCCGATTTCGACACCCGCATCCTCGGCGGGGCCGCCCTCGGTCACGTCTTCGACGAGAGCGCCGGAGGGTTCTTCAAGCTGGAGCCCCTCGGCAAGCTCGTCGGTCACCTGACGGATACGAACGCCGAGCCAGCCACGGCGGGTCTCGCCGTATTCGCGCAGCTGATCGACGATGTTGCTGGCAATGTTGGAGGGCACCGAAAAGCCGACGCCGACGGAACCGCCGGTCGGGGAGAAGATGGCCGTGTTCACGCCAACCACTTCACCATCCATATTGAACAGCGGCCCCCCGGAGTTACCCCGGTTGATCGCGGCATCGGTCTGGAGAAAGTCGTCATAGGGGCCGGAATTGATGTCGCGGCTGCGCGCCGAGATGATGCCGGCGGAAACCGAACCCCCAAGGCCGAACGGGTTACCGATGGCGATGACCCAGTCGCCGACACGGATCTTGTCGCTGTCGGCAAACGGCACGAAGGGCAAGGGGTCCGACGGCTCTTCGGTCAGTTTCAAAAGGGCGATGTCGGTTTTCGGGTCGGTGCCGATCAATTCGGCGGACAGCGCGTCGCCATTGGCGAAGTTGACCTCGATCTCGTCCGCACCCTCGATAACGTGGTTGTTGGTGACGATATAGCCCGCCGGGTCGATGACGAAGCCTGACCCGAGCGATTGCACCGTGCGCGGTTCCTGACCACCACCACCGCGATTATCGAAGAAGTCCTTGAAGAAATCCTCGAAGGGCGTGCCCTCGGGCAATTGCGGCCCGGGACGAGGGCCAAAGCTGGGGCGCTCGACCTTTTGTGCCGTGGAGATATTCACCACCGCCGGGCTGAGACGCTCGGCAAGGTCGGCAAAGCTGGCCGGAGCCGACCGTGCCGAAGCGGCGATCGGGGCCAGCAAAAGCGCGAGAGTTGCAAAAAGAGCAATCACTCCGAAGCGGAGCGCTCCGGTCTCGCGGGGTTTGGCGATCGAAACAGCGCGGCTTGATTTCATCGTGAAGCAGCTTCCTTTGACGGTCCTACAGATCAATACCTATCACCCTAGGGATGGAAATCGATTTTGTCTTGTTATCAGTCGGACAGAATTGCGGCGAAAGCCGGACGAATTGCGCGGAGGCTTCCCAATACAGGTTATCCGCGTACGGCCCACAGAAGCAGCAATCCGGCAGCCGCGATCCAAAGCGCGATCCGCCGTCGGGCCGGGACAGGCATCGCGAGAAATGCCTGCATTGCCCGCTTGGTTGCATCCGGAAACGCGGCGTAGAGGATGCCCTCGATCATCGCCGCGAGGCCGATGGCGGCGAGCAAGTCCGACCATGCCATCGGTTAGACCTCGCCCCGACATGCCCAAAGGGGCTGGGGCGAGGGACGGGTTTTACTGGGTCGATGACGCGCCATTCTCGTTCTTCAGATATTCAAAGAAGTCGGAGTTAGGCGACATGACGATGGAGGAGTTACCGCCATCCAGTGCCTTTTCATACGCGATCAGGGACCGGTAGAAGTTGTAGAACTCAGGGTCTTTGCCGAAGGCATCGGCAAAGGTCTTTGCCGCCATCGCGTCGGCCTCGCCCTTGATAATATCGGACTCGCGGCGCGCCTCTGACGTGAGTTCGACGGCGCGGCGGTCGGCCTCGGCCTGCTTGATCTGCTTGGCTTCTTCACCGCGGGCGCGGAAATCGGCGGCTTCTCGCTGGCGCTCGGTCTGCATTCGCTGGTAGGTCGCTTGCAGGTTTTGCTCGGGCAGGTCGGCGCTGCGGATACGCACATCGACGATGTCGATGCCGAAGGCTTCCGCGCCCTCGTCCAGTGCCGCCGTGATGTCGACCATCAGCTCGGCGCGCTTTTTCAGCACGTCATCGAAAACGACGTCACCGACGACCCGCTTGATCGACGCATCGAGAAGGGCGGCGAGACGCTGTCGGGCCAGACCCTCGTCGCGGACAGTCTGGTAAAACTTGAGCGGATCGGTGATCCGCCAGCGCGCGAAGGCATCGACGACCAGACGGCGCTGGTCCTTGGCCAACACCTCGGACGGGCGGCCCTCCAGCGGCAGGATACGCTTGTCGAAATATTCGACGTTGTTGAAGGGGGGCGGCAGTTTGAAGTGCAGCCCAGCCTCGGGAACAGCCTCCTTAGGCTTACCAAACGCGAGCACGAGGGCGTGCTGACGCTGGTCCACCACGAAGGTGCAGGTCACGACGATCAGGAGAACGACCGCCACGACGCCGAGAATGATTCGACCGAGATACTTCACTGGGAGATCCCCCGACTGGATTGCGACTGGATGCCGGAACGGCCCCCTTGCTGGAGCTGATCGAGCGGCAGGTAAGGCACCACGCCGCTGCCACCCCCGCCGGAGCCGGTTTCATCCAGAATGATCTTGTTCATGCCGCCGAAGACACGCTCCATCGTTTCAAGATAGAGACGCTTGCGGATGACCTCGCGGGCTTCGTCCGACGCATCGTATTGCTCGTAGATCGATTCGAAACGCGCGGCCTGACCAATCGCCTCGGCGACCACTCTGGCGCGATATGCCTCGGCCTGTTCAAGCATCTCGGCGGCCTCGCCTCGGGCGGCGGCGACCTTTTGGTTGAAATACTTGTCGGCTTCGTTGCGCAGGCGATCCTGATCCTGCTGTGCCGCCTGCACATCGCGGAAGTCATCAATGACGTCGGGTGGCGGATCGGCCTTATCGAGCTGAACATCCGTGACGATAATCCCGGATTTATAGCTGTCGAGGGTTTCCTGAATAAGCTCCTGAACGTCATCCATGACTTGCTGACGACCGGAACCGCGGATTTCTTCCGACCGCGTCGCACGAACAGCGACGGGCAGAGCGGCGGCGATTTCCTCGGCAACCTGACTGTCGGCATCCGTGCCGGTCGCTTCTGCGGCATCTTCTGCCGCCTGGGCGATCTCTTCCTCCGCCGCCCTCGCAGCGGCGATGGCCGCTTCGGTACTAAGCGGGCGTCCGACGACCTCGCGCATGGCGCTTTCGGCGACGGCTTTCACCGTTTCGACCGGTTCGGAGACATTAAAGAGAAACGCCTTGGGGTCCGCGATCTGCCAGAACACCGAGAAGTGAATGTCGATGATGTTCTCATCGCCCGCCAGCATCAGACTTTCAGAGGGCACGCCGCGTCCGCTGCCAATAAAGCCGACATTGGTCTGGTTGATGTTCGTCACCGGCACTTTTTCGACCGTGTCGATGGGCCAGATCTTGAAGTGCGCGCCGTTGCCCTGGGTCGAGGAATACTCGCCAAAGCGCAGAACGACCGCCTGCTCGTTGGCATCGACGCGATAAAAGCAAAGATAGGCATAGACCGCGACGGCGATCAGGCCCGCCAAAAGCAACCCGGCCTTCGAGATACCCCCACCGAGGCCACCGCCACCACCGCCGCCAAACGTGCGGCGCAAGCGCTCTTGGCTCTGACGGAACAGCTCGTCGAGATTGGGAGGCTGTGGTCCTCCACCGCCGCCGCCGCCACCGCCGGGGCCGCGGCCCCCGCCGTTATTGCCGCCACCAGGAGGCGGGTTGCCCCACGGGTTGCGGCCTCCACCGCTGCCGTTACCGCCGGACGATCCCCCACCCCAGGGGCCGCCGGAGTTATTGCTCCAGGGCATAGACGCTCCTTTGAATTGCGCGAATGCCCGAGGGCATGGTTGCGTTCTTGTAAGCGGATGCGGCGCAGGGTTCAACGCGCGTCCTCTCGATGATACCGATTTGGGGCCGCGCACCAGTGTCTTCAAGCGCCTGCGACCATCCTGTTTGGATTGTTCCCCGTCATCCGGGTCTGGTCGAAGGCAGCATTTCGCGGTATCGGAACCAAAAAGAGGAGACATCGCGTGCTGGAAGACCCGGTAGAAACCCGCCTTTATCTTTCCGCACCGCCGCTGATATCGGCAGATGCCGAGGCGCTGGCAGCGATGTTGGCGCCCGGGATTGCCTGTCTGGGCGTTGATATAGCGGGATTTCTGGACAGCGAAGCCGAGGCGCTGGAACGGGTGATCGGTATCGCGGACGAGGCCGGGTGCGCGCTGGTGGTCGGGGGCGACGATGCCATTGCCCTCGATCTTGCCGGGCGCTTCGCCATCGACGGGGTGCATCTGAACGGCCCTGCGGTGCGCGTGGCGGATGCGCGAAAACGCCTCGGGACAGATACGATCATCGGGTATGACGCAGGGCTGTCGCGGACCGATGCTTTGATCGCCGCCGAGGCCGGTGCCGATTACGTGATGCTTTCGCCCGTTGCTGACTTGGAAAGCGACCTTGCCGAATGGTGGCAGGCGGTGATCGAAACGCCATTGGTGCTTGGCGGAATCGCGACGCTGGAACAGATCGACGGCGTGAAGGGCATTGCCGATTTCGCGATGATCGCGCCGGACTACGCCGCTGGAAACGCCAAAGACTTCGTGATCGCGGCGGCGGAACGCCTCCGCTGACGGTCGCGCGTGATCTCAGGCCGGGCCGCCAAGTTCGCTTTGCATTTCCGCCTCGGATTTTCCGGCATAAAAGCTGTGATACCGGGCAGAAATCTTGTCCGTCTCCATCACAAGGCACACGTCGACCGTATTGAATTCGCGGTCGATAAACGCGCCATCGCCGACATAGCCATTCAGCCTCAGATAGCCCTTTATCAGCGCGGGCATCTCGCGCATCGCGGTGGGACGATCTACGGCGTCCTCGGGCAACAGGTTCATGTCATTGTAGAAATCGCCGAGAACCCGGGGACGGATATGCTCGGGCGCGAGTTTATTGTGGTGCAGATAGGAGAGCGGCTTTGCCAAGGCCTGCATATCCGTTCCGGAAAAGCTGGCACAGCCGAACAGCAGCCGCAGTTTGTGTTCGTAGATATACTGCGCCAGCGCCATCCAGAGCAGTTGCATCGCCGATCCACTGCGGTAATCCTCGTGAACGCAGGAGCGGCCTAACTCCAAGGTTTCGTGCGGATAATCGAGAATTTTCGCAAGATCATATTCCGCCGCCGAGTAGAAACCCGGCCCCGCCTTCGCCACCGAACCCCGCAGGAGGCGATAGACGCCGATTGCGCTGTCCAGCGGATCGTCGAAGGTGCTTTCGGTATCGAACAGGATCAGGTGATCGCAATGGTCATCAAAGCTGTCGACCTCTTGCCGGTTGTAATGTTCCTGCTGCGAGGCCGACGCGCCCATTTCCTCGACAAAAACCCGATAGCGCAGCCGTTGAGCGGCGCGCACATCATCATCGGTTTCGGCAAGACGCGCAGTAAATCGACCGGCGGAAACTTCCATGACAGCCCTTCGCAACGGACGGCGCCGGGATGGGCCATCGACCGGCGCGACACTAGGGATGCCGGACTGGGAGTGCAATGTCGATGGGCAGACACATCGGCCCGAATAAGCGAACCGCCGAAATTTTATTCCGGGATAGCGGACGGTCCGCGCCCTATACTGAAGGGCTGACAGCGACGCAGGTGGCGGGCAATCGCCGACCGCGTGTCGAAACGAGCAAGGGAATGGCGGCCTGACATGTCGATCTGGACTCGCCTTCTCGATAGCTTTTCAGCGCTGTCCCCGCGCAGCCTGATCGAGTTTTTCACCGGTGCGACTCCGCCCGAGGCGACCCAGGGGTTTGCCATGGCCGTCGTCGCCCTCGGCGCAAAGATGGCGAAGGCGGATGGCCGCGTTACCCGCGAGGAAGTGGTCGCCTTTCGCGAAATTTTTCAGATCGACGAGGCGGACCTGGAAGCGGTCGGGCGATTCTTCGATCTGGCGCGGCGAGATGTGGCCGGTTTCGAGCTTTATGCGGCCAAGATCGCGCGGATGTTCGACAGCGCCGATGATGTCCTCGAAACATTGCTCGACGCCCTCTTCCAGATCGCGCGGGCTGACGATCACCTGCACGAAGCGGAACTTGAGTTCCTGCATATCGTCTCAAACACCTTCGGTTTCGACGAGCGGGCGTTCGAAGCCATGTGCGCGCGCCACGCGATGGACCAGAACCGCTCGCCCTTCACGATTCTGGGCGTGCTCGAAACGGCCTCGCCCGAGGAAATCAAGGGCGCATGGAAGGACCTTGCGCGACGCTATCACCCCGATCAACTGCGCGCCCGGGGCGTGCCCGACGAGGCCGCGCGCCTTGCCGAACAGCGCATGGCCGAGATCAACGCGGCCTATGATGCCCTTCGCCCTAAAGTGTCGATAAGGCCTGAACCGGCCTGAGGGCCTTCACCCACGCTTAACGCTTACGCGGTATCCATAATTTTGCGGGAACGATTGCGTCCCGACAGGAGTCTATGGAGGCCATCGATGGCAGGGACGACAAGCATTGCAAGTCGTATGGCGGAACTGAAGCGCCTGAAAAAGCGCGCGCCCGTCGAATCGGCACCGGCCATCGCGAACTCTGAGAGTGACCATCAAGTCGATCTTGACGAGACGGTTTTTGCCTCGCTGGATACGGACAACCCGAGCGCTTCCGCTGATTTTTCAGCGCGTGATGATGATTCTGGCTTTAGTTTCGACCACCCGGTGACGGATGGTGCGGACTCCGGCTCAAGTGCCGGTGAGGATTATGTCCCTTCGTCCAATTTCACCCTGATGAACGACGATGACACTGACCTTCCGGGCGATCACAGCTTTCGTGACGAAAGCGCCGCGTTCGAAGCCGAACTCCGCGATCCGGACGAAGATCAGTTGTCGGCAGATGATACGCCCGCCGCATCTCCGCCAACGTTTGAAGACTTTACCGAAGCCTATGATGCTGCAGCACCCGAGGAATTGCCCGCATCTGCGGATGTCGCATCGGAAGAGAATCGCAGCGACGAACCCGTAAGCTTTGACGATGAAGACCTCCCGACGCTCGAATTCGACGACGACGATGAGGAATTGTCTTTGTCCGATGAGGCATCTTTGCTCGATGATTTCGCGCTCGACGACACCTCATCTGGCGACATTGTATCCGGCGACACGACAGCCGATGACATCGCGGATACCGAGGATGACGTGGCCCTCGAAGCGGACGACATGCTCGAACTGGAGGAAGAGGCCGAGGCGAGCGAACTGGACACCGCACCGGATTTCGCGGCCCGGGAAGTCGACGAAATGGTTCTGGCCGAAGAACTGAACGCCGAGGATGCTCCGCCCGAAATAGCCGGCACGGCGGCCAGCGCAGAAAGTGAAGCGGCCAACGATCTGAGTGAGGCTCCCTACTCTACGCAAAACGAGGCCGGGGACGTCACCGTGATCTTTGACGATGCCCGGTCAACGGCACTGAAAGAGTATGCACGCGACATGAATTGCTCGGTCGAGGACATCGTCGTAACGGCCCTCGACTGGTATCTCGACGCCCTCTTCAGCGAAGAAAACGAAGCGCGTTCCGCTTAAGGCGGCTTGCGTTCAACATAGATCAGCAAGCGTCAGTTATCGTGCGGCTCTTGGCGCGAAAACTGACTCGATGAATACGCAAGGCACCCTAAGGCGCGCTTGCGGGCGTCGTCACGTCATGCCCGACGGATCACGCGCGCCGAAAATCGCCGAGCCGACGCGGATCATCGTCGCGCCTTCGGCAATTGCGATCTCAAAATCGGCGCTCATGCCCATGCTGATCTCGTCCAGACCGTTGCGATGGGCAATCTGGGCGAGGGCCTGAAAATGGTGCCGGGGCGAATCGTCCACCGGCGGGATCGCCATGACGCCGGAAATCGGCAATTCATAGTCCCGCCGACAGGCGTCGATAAATGCGTCGGCCTTGTCGGTCGCAATACCCGCTTTTTGAGGCTCGTCGCCGATATTGATCTGAACCAGCAGCCCCGGCGCAACGCCGCGTGCCTGGATTTCGGTGGCTAGTTTGCGCGCGAGGCGATCACGGTCGAGGGTCTGGATCGTATCGAACAGATCGAGGGCGGGCTTTATCTTGTTGGTCTGGAGCGGGCCGATCAGGTGCAGTTCTATCCCGTCATAGCGCTCGCGGAACGGCGGCCATCGACCTTGGGCCTCTTGCACGCGATTCTCGCCAAACACCCTGTGCCCCTGGTCGAGCACCGCCTGGACCCGGTCAGCGGGCTGCACCTTGGACACCGCGATCAGCCGCGCGCTGTCCCGCGCACGCCCGGCGTCGAGCAGGGCTTGCTCCATCCGTGCCTGAATATCGGCCAGCCCGGTCATGACACGCGCGCGGCGATCTTTGCCGTCTCTTCGGCAATCTCGGGGTAGTACTTTTGCAGGGTCGGCTCGAAGCCGCGATGCAGCTTTGCGATCTGCTCGTCGGTGAGCGATTTGCGCCAGCCGCCGACCTTTCCCGAATGAAAGAACGAGCTCATTTGCTTGGGGCGTTCGATGAAGCCGTGTTTCTGCTCCTGCTTCTTCAGGTTCTCCAGTTTCGTCAGACGCAGTGCATTGGAAAAGTGGCCCGGATCGGGATTGATTTTCAGGAACTTGAAGATCTTGCGGAATCCCGCCTTCGGGTCATCCCGCAGATCTTCATAACGGACCAGATGCATCGCCAGACCAGTGGATTCGGTCCAGCTCGCGATATGATCATCCCAGCGCCCGACCACTTCTGAAATACCGCGCGGCGTAATGGACAGGCGCGACGGGTCGAGCATCGCATCGATGGCTTCATCCAACGTGCTGTTGGAATGGCGCGCGTAGGAGGGGGCCACGTCGAACGGATTGCGCAGGATGCAAATCGCCGCCGCCGTGATCTCAGGCGGAATCAGCGGCTGGCCATTCAGCACGACGCTCTGGTGGTGCGTTTTGACGAAGTGGTGGCCGTCGCGCGCATTCAGGATCAGGCGCAGGGCCTTGGGCCGGAGTTTCAGGTAATCATCGATGGTCTTGAAGTCGAACTTTCCGCCCGCCGCGGCATCGTAAAAATCGGCGCGGATGTCGCCGAGCGTAAAGCGACGCAGCTCATTGATGGACAGACCTTTCGCCCCGCCGATAAAGTAATTCGCGAGAAAGGCGCGCACCCACGTGTTGCCCGATTTCGGAAATGAGGCGAGCCATATGATCCGTTGATCGTTCATGGCAGATACCCGAACTTTGTCATCACGTCCCCATGATCGGCAACTACACGGTCGATTACATCAGGTGAGAGCCGTTTGCGACCCTCGCCGCTTTTTCCCGAGCGGAAAAAGCGCCGGGAGGACGGGGATCGCTCGATGAACCCGTGATCCGCCTCTTGCTTGCTGGCCTCGTTAAAGCTGGAGGCGGCGATTGCAGCGTCGATCCGCGCGCGGTCAACCGGCGCGCCGATGTCGCGGATGACGGTGGAAAACGCGGTCCCGGGGTCGGCCAGAATATCCTCGTAGCGTATCACGGTGACGGGAAACTTTGTGCTGCCGGTCCAGGAGGTAACATGCTTGCTCCAGTTGCCGGTGAATTGCCGCACTGTCACAGTCGAAGGCAGAATGGTGTTATTTTCATCGGCAATCTCGCGTGCCGCCTTGGCAGGATCGACCGCGTAATGATCCGCGTAGGAAACCAGCATATCGAGCGGATTGCGGAGGATGTAGATTGCGCGTCGGGTGATATGCGGCGGGATCAGTCTGAGCTGCTGAAAACGCCCGTTCCGGTTGTGCGTCTTGACGAGATTGACGTCGGCACCGTTTTCGGAAAGGGCGCGAAAAACGCGCTCGCGACCCAACAGGCTCGCCCGGTCGTCGTTTGGATCGAACTTTGGCCCCAGAGCGGCCTTGTAGAGCTTTGCTACGCTGTCGCCGGTTGAAAATCTGTCGATCTTGTTGATCGGAACCGGCTTCCCCGCCCCGGACAGGTAATTCGCCATGAAAAGACGAAGCCAGGTGTTCCCGGATTTCGGAAAGGATGCGAGCCAGACAATGTTCTTCATACAAATAGAAAAGAGGAGGCCGAAGCCTCCTCCCTTTAGTTTGCAG
>CALGNO010000089.1 GCA_937958625.1 uncultured Neomegalonema sp. | reverse complement strand
TCAGGTCATCGGCGTCCCGGTGGTCGCCAGCGCGGTTTTTCGGGTCCAGGGCGGATTGCGGAAATAGCGCGCGATATAGGCGACCGCGATGATCAGCGCGAACCCGATCAGGTTGGCGCTGTTCGTCACCCATTGGGCGACCTCGATTTTCTCGCCGGGACCGTTGATCGAGTGCTCGGCGATATAAACCCCGATGATCCGCGCAATCAGCAGGCTGGCGATAAAGACGGCCAGCGATTGCTGCCCCACCCGGCGCACCACCGTCACAACACCGCCGCCGATGCCCCGGCTCGGCAGGCGCTTGCCGTTATCCCCGGCCAGCGACCAGACGATATAGGCCAGCGCGAGAAAGTGGACGTAGCGGAACACACCGAAATAGGTCTTCGAGTCGAGATTACCCGCCGCCTGCTTGAATGCCGCCACCGGCTCACGCAGGGGGGCAAGCGCCTCGACACTGCGCAGCAGACGGCGGGCGGGCACGCCATCGGGGTCCATGAAGAACGAGAAGACGAGGATCACCAGCGCCAGCAGCACAAGGCTCGCCTTGACCGGCGGCTTGGGGAGCCACCCCACCGCAAAGGCAAACCCGGTAAAGAAGATGAGCTGCCACGCGAACGGGTTGAAAAACCACGTAATGAAATTGCCCTTCGGATTCGCGGGCAGGTTCAGGGCGGTCAGCACCGGCACGTCGATAAAGGTCAGCCAGGGCTGACTGGCGAGCAGCCACAGCACGACGCAAAAGCCCATCGCAACCTTCGGCCCGATCCGCGACAGGGCCACGACCACCGGGATCAGCGCAAGGATCACCATATACATGACCAGAATATCGAAATAATTCGGCACATAGCGCAGGGTGAACAGCGCGGGCAAAAACGCGGCGGGATCGTTCACAAACCGCTTCAGGTTCAGGACAGCGACATATTCGCGGCTCGCATCGACGAGGTTTTGATCGACGATGATCAGCGCGGTCAGCAGCGCGAAGAAAATCGCGATATGGCACCAGTAAAGCTGCCAGATCCGAAACGCGATCCGCATCGTCCCGACCCACCAGCCGCGTTTTTCGAAGATCTTGAGGAAGGCGATGGCCGACGCCGCGCCCGAGCAGAAGACAAAAATCTCGGTCGCATCGGAATATCCGAACCGCGCCGGAATCCAGTTATTCCAGCCATTCCACGGAATATGCGCGATCAGGATGATGAACATCCCCATTCCCCGAAAGAAATCGAGCCGGGGGTCGCGGCGGGCTTCTTTCGCGGCGGCGGAGTCGGGAGCTTGGGTCATGCGTATCGGCCTGAAAGCCCTCTCTCGCGGCAGAGGGTCGGATGAGGGATCTCGGTTATCCCGATCTAGCTAGCAGGCGAGATCGTTTCTGACAAAGCCGATAGCGCGCAAGTTACCGCGCCGCCGCTTTTGACTCCTGAAAATCGCCGATCCGTTCCAGACGGCGTTCGGCATAGCCGTCGAGGCTGCCCCGGCGGCGGGTGCGGTCGTCGATCAGGCTGCGGGCGCTGTCGAGCCGTCCGGCGCGCAGGGCCGATTCGATGGTAATCCGCTCGAAAACATCGCGCTGGGCATGGCTGCCGCCGACGCTCTGCATGTTCGGGCGGGCCGCCGAGAGGTCGGCAAAGGCACCGTCGTAATCGCCATTGGCGAAATTCATCAGACCCCGTGCGGCGGGCAGTCCTGCCTCGGCTGTGACCGTCTTCATCGACGTGTTGCGCTCGGCGGCATCGGCCTGCATCCGGGTCAACAGCGCGTTTGCTTCGGCATTTCGGTCACCGCCGCCAAGGGCCAGCATATAGTGCAGGTCTGCAAAGACCACGCAGCCGTCATCGGTACGGCTCTCGCAGATTTGCGCCATTTCTTCCCAGCGATTGCCGACATCGACGCCGTCGATCTCCAGCCGCGACAGCAGGGACGCACCGTTGGAGATATCGCGGTAATCGTCGGTATGCTCGGCACGGATTTCGGTGTCGTAGAGGCGCAAGACCTCTTCATGTTCGCCCCGGTCGAGGTGGAAGAGGGCAAGGTGCCACCAGACGTGATAGCGGAAGTTGTTACAGTGTGCCCAGGTCTCGGGCTGGCCGCTCAGCCACGCGACGCCTTCGCGGGTGCGGTTGGTCATATCGAACACGTGGGCGACGGCATGAACGCCCCAGGCATCATCGGCGGCCCGCAGGACGGCATCGCGGCCCAGGGCCTCCGCGCCCAGATAATCGCCGGTTTCTTCCAGCGCAAAGGCGTGACAGCCCTTCAGGTAGGGCAGATGCGGATGATCCGCGCCAAAACCGTCGCGGATGGCCTCGATCGACCGGCGCATCCCGATGCCGTCGCCGAGGACGAACTTGATCGACTGACCGATCTTCATCGCCAGCGAATCGCGGGGCCAGACGGTCAGCAAGCGGTCGAGGGACGCCGCCGCCCCGTGCATGTCGCCGCCGAGATATTGGGTCAGGGTGCCGAGATAGGCCCGCTCGCGCGCGGTCGCGCCATTTCCCATCAGGCGTGTGGCTTCGGCATGGGCCTCGCGGGCGGTCTGCACCAGCTCGCTGCGCCCAAGCAGCATCATGAAAAAGCTCTTTGCCGTATGGGCGAGGGCAAAATCAGGCGCTTTTTCAAGGGTTTCCGCCAACCGCACCGGCGTTGCCGCGCCATGGGCCAGAAATGCCTGTATCGTCGCAGTCCAGGAGTCGAGTGCTGCCGGGTTGCGCAGTGTCAGGTCGTAGCCGAAGACATCCTCACGGATCATGATATGTGTCCAATTCTACCGCCATGGCGCGGGTTACTGTCCATCGCACCATGACCTGTGCTGATCGTTTCGGAAAGCCAAGTCTGGTCGCGTTTTTGTGAGGATCGCAATGCAGCGTGAAACATCCGTCAAAATCCAGTCCGGGGTTGTGCTCGCGGCTCTCGTCGGACTTGGCTTGGTCTCGTGGCAATCTTATGGCCACGGCGGCTGGAAGCTGGTGGGCGCGGCGCTGATTGGCGGGCTCGCCGGGGTCTCGCTCTATCATGCGGCATTCGGATTTACCGGGGCGTGGCGGGCATTTGCGCGAGAGCGGCGCGGGGCGGGCCTGCGGGCGCAGATGCTACTTATCGGCCTGTGCGTCGTCATCACATTTCCGTTGATTCACAGTGGCAGCGCCAATGGCTGGGTCTTTCCGGTCGGCGTGGTCTCGGCCTTTGGCGCGGCGATGTTCGGATTCGGAATGCAGCTAGGCGGCGGCTGCGGCTCGGGAACGCTGTTCACGGCGGGGGGCGGGTCGGTTCGCATGATGATCACGCTGGCGGCTTTCGTGGCCGGGTCGGTGCTGTGGACTGGCACGACGGAGGTTTGGCGCGGCCTGCCGAGCCTCGGTGCCCATTCGGCGATCAAGACGTTCGGCTTGCCGGTGGCCCTTGGCGGCACTCTGGCGTTGATCGGGGCCATCGCGCTGGTCTCGATGGTGCTGGAGCGCCGGTATTGGGGCGCGCTGGCCCCGGCGCGAAAGACCGGCTCGATCCTTCAAGGGCCGTGGTCCTTGTGGCTGGGCTGTGCGGGGCTGGCGCTGGTGGTTATCCTGACCTTTCTGGTCCTCAAGCGCCCCTGGGGCATCACCTCGGCCTTTCCGCTTTGGGGGGTCAAGGCGCTGGATGCCGCCGGGGTGCCGGTTCAGGCGTTCAATGGCTGGAGCGACAAGCGCGTGGCGCAGTCGGTCTTTGCCCATTCCACCTCGGTCATGGATTTCGGCCTGATGCTCGGGGCGCTGGCGGCGGCAGGGATGGCGGCCCGGTTCGCGCCCTCGGCCAAGCTGAGCTTTCGCGACCTCTGGACGGCGGTTCTCGGCGGTTTGCTGATGGGCTATGGCGCGCGACTCGCGTTCGGTTGCAATATCGGCGGCTTTCTGGGCGGGGTGGTATCGGGCAGCCTGCATGGCTGGTGGTGGCTCGTATTCGGCTATATCGGCTCGGTCGGCGGCGTCTGGATGCGCCAGCGCGTCGGCATGGACCCGCCGCCCGAACCCGGGCAACCCGCGTGATCCTTTCCCGCCTTAGTGCGTTTCAGGGTTACATCGAAAGGCGCGTTCGAGCCGAAGGCGAGAGGCAGCGGCTTTCGATTCCGAATAAACCGATACGTCTCTAATGCGTCAGCCTGATCCCGTCCGCATTGCCGGCAAAGCCGTCGGGCACCGGCACCTGTGTGACCGCATAGTCGGTATTGAGGACAAGGGTCGGCGAGCCCTTCATGGATAACTGGTCCACGACGAGGATCGTGAACGCCGCTTCCTCGGAAATCGGCTTGATCGTGTTGATGTACAGATCGTCCTCGGGCAGGTAAACCGTACCCAGCAAGGACCGTACTTTCGTACTGTTGATCTCGAATCGACGCGAAGGACACTCGGCCCGGTCACACCCACGATCCGACCGCAGCAGAATACCGGCCATCGACCCGTCCAACGGCGCGCTCAGTTCGATTTCCGCGTTCTCCATGAACCGGAACCGCGATTTTTCTTCCGAGAAGAACAGGCCGACATGCTCGCCGGTCAATTTCGAGTCCCCCTCGACGGTCAATGTGCCATCCACGAAGGTATAGATACCGGGTTGCAGCCAGACATCGGCTGTCCCGCCGATATGAAGCCCGCCGCAATAGGAACCGGGTTGCAACTGATGCATTCCGGCGGTCAGGGACATTGCTGCACCGTCAACCGGGCCTTCATCGGCATTGGGCGTTCGGCATTGGCTTTCGATGAACGGTTCCGGTCGCCCCGCGAGCGGATCATCCAGCGCAGGACAGTCGGTCGTGACTGATCCGCTGAAATTGTCATCCCTGCCGACGTACCCGCCCGAAACGCAGATGTTTTCCACGCCGAAAAAGCTGCTGTTCAATGCCGTAATGGACTTAATCGACCTGTTATTCGAATGAATGGCGCATTTCTCGGCAACCATCTTGGCATTGTCGTCGGCTTCGATCCCGTATCGTAGATATGATTTGTCGAGGGCAATGAAGCATATGTTGTTTGCGCCGTAGATTTCGGCGGTTGCGGTCGCTTTGATGACGCTGTTTTTTGCGTCGATGACGGTGCTGAAGAATGTCTCGACTTCCAGCGTCAGATCGACACGCACCTTGTCTTGTTGCAGCAATGTTGCCTGGGTCTGCAAATCATCCTCGGTCGCCCCGAGGCTTTTTTCGGCGATGCTCTTTGCGACGGAATAGAGCGCCTCGTTTCGAATCTGCTGGCCCTGACTGACGAATAACAGCTCGCGGGCGGCGGCGACTGCCGATGCGTCGGCGGCATCCTGAAGGCTCGCCTCGGCGGACATGACCTTGGCATAGTCGATGCCGAACATTGCCAGACCGCCGATGAGCGGAAGCATGAAGGCAAATAAAGTGACGATTGTCCCGGCGCTGTCTTTTGCGAACCGGTGAAGGCTGAACCCGACCAAAATCAACTCCCGTCAGTCAAACGTGCACATGTGCAGCAAGCTCCTCGACACGTCACTGCTTGGATCGCGGGGTCAGGGCAGCGCGAAAGTTCGATGCAGCCCGTTCGAATTGCGCCGACCCATTGCGTGACGCGAGTGAAATTTTAGCGAGCAGAGATGAAGTAACCGTTATGGCGCGAAACTTGATAAAACGTCTGGTTCATGATTTTTGGCGGGGTGCCCAGCGCCGCCGACTTGAGCGGATCACGCGCCCTCTCGCGCGCCTGATCCGCTCAGACGGCGATGGCCGTCGGTGCATCTTCTGTGTCTGGCAGGGTTTTCGCCATCGGCACCGGAAAGCGCAGGGACACCAGCGCGCCGCCGCTCTCGCCCAACGACACAGTGCCTTCATGGGGGGTCATCACCGCATTTACTATGGCGAGACCGAGGCCAAGGCCGACCGATTCGCGCTTCAACCCCGCATCGCGTTGGGAAAATGGCGCAAGCAGTTCCGCCGATATGGCCCCTTCGAAGCCTGGCCCTTCATCGGCGACGGAGACGACGAGAGTGCCTTCTCCCTCATACTCCGCTGACACCGTGATCGTGCCGTTTTCCGGTGATGCGGCGATGGCATTGTAGAGGATTTCGATCAAAGCGCGGGATGATGCCTGCTGATCAGCGAAAAGTTCGATTTCAGGGGCCATTTCTGTGGCAATCGTGACCTCCTTTTCCTCGGCTTTCCAGGCCACGGTATTCTTCGCAATCGCGACGATATCTCTGAGGTCATAGGGTTTCGGCGCCATGTCGATCAATCCGTCGCAGAGATCGGAATAGTAAAACACGTTCGACAGACGCCGGTTTATGTCGCTGGCCGCCGTGTCGATCTGGCCCAGCGCGTCGCTGACATCCTCTGGCATCTTTGCATGGCCTGTCAGAAAGGACGAATACCCCGTAATCAGATGAAGCGGCGTCCGCAATTCGTGGCGCATGACCATCATCAGGTTCTCGCGGTTTCTGGCGGCGGTTTCGGCATCATCCCGGGCGCGTTTCAGTTCGCGTTTGGATTGTTCCGAGCGCAGGACGAAATTGATGTGATGCTCAAGGCTCAGCCAGTTGATCGGCTTGTTCAGAAAGCTCGTCGCCCCGGCATCGAAGGCCGCGCCGATTGCCTCGTCGTCATCGCGGCTGGTCAGCATGATGACCGGCATTTCCGCCAGACTGTCCTCGTCAGCGGCGCGCAGGGTCTGGACAAACTCCAGCCCGTCCATCCCGGGCATTTCCAGATCGGTGACGACCAGATCAATGGCTTGCGCGCGCAGCACGGCCATGGCGGCGGCACCATCCTCGGCGGTGAAAACCGGAAAACCGCTCGATGACAGCTCGGCTTCGCCAAACAGTAACAGCGTAGGATCGTCGTCCACCAGCAGGATTGTCGGATGCATTCTGCCGAATTCCTTAAGAAAAGTGCGTCTTAATAACCAGTTCTTAGCGATGAAGCGCTAGCAAATGATTAAATACAGACCCATCGCGGAAAGCAGTTCTTGACACATTCAGTACCCAAGCTCTCGCTTTTGGCGTCTCTCAGCGTGCGGTTGGGTCTGTGGATCGCAGGCGGCTTCTTTATCGCCTTCATCATTGTCTTCATCGGCATGAGTACGAAGGTGATGGAAACCCGCAACGCCGAACGACATGCCGAGCTACAGGCATCCGCCGGTTTATTCGCGGCGGTTCTGTCAAAGCCGCTTGCGGCGGAGGATCGGGGCACCATCAACCGGTTCTTGCGGGCAATCGAATATTCCGACCGTATCGCGACGGTCGAGGTCAAGGATGCCGTGGGCCGCAAGGTCGCGTCGCTGGGCACCAAGGCAACACTGATCCCCGGCGCAGCCGAGACCGGCGCGTTCAGCGCGCTGCGCGGTGCCGCCAAACCCATCCTCGTGACATTGACCATCCGCGAGCGGGGCCGCGACGTGGGCCGCGTCGAGCTGCTTGGCGAGGGCGTCGATCTGCACGACGCCGTGCTTTCAAGCTTCAAGGACATCATGATCTGGAGCGTTCTGGCCGCGATCATGGGCGGCAGCATCGCGATCCTGTCCCTGCACAGAACCCTGCGCCCGATACGCGCGCTCGCCGCAGAAATGGTGGCCGCCGAGCGCTCCGGCGTGGCAACCGCGTCGCGCCTCGATGCCAATGGCAACAACGAGATCGGCGTGCTGGTGTCGTCCTATAACCGGATGGCCGAGGCGATTCAGGCCCGCGACAAGGCGTTGTCGGCCCAGCGCGATACCCTCGAAATTCAAGTCGTCCGCCGCACCAAAGAGCTTCAGGCAGCGCGGGTGGAGGCGGAGCGCGCCAATGCGGCCAAATCCGGCTTCCTCGCCACCATGAGCCACGAAATCCGCACGCCGATGAACGGGGTTCTGGTGATGGCCGAATTGCTGTCACGCTCGGGCTTGCCCGCGGCGCAGCACGGCTATGCGACGCTGATCTCGCGATCCGGTCGGGCGCTGCTGAACCTGCTCAACGATCTGCTCGATTTCTCGAAGATCGAGGCGGGGCGGCTGGAACTCGAACGCATTCCGCTTCAGATCGACGAGCTGGTCGACGATGTGACGATGCTGTTCAGCCAGCGGGGGCGCGAGGACGGCATCGCGATCATTCCGGCGATTGGCCCGGACGTGCCCTGCACGGTTCTCGGCGATCCCACCCGATTGCGCCAATGCCTGACGAACCTCGTGGGCAATGCGGTCAAGTTCACCCGCGAGGGCGGGGTCAGTATCACCGTTGACTGGCGCGCCGGGACGAACGCGGCGGAGGGCGAGCTGTCGATTGCCGTTCGCGATACCGGCGTCGGCATCCCCGAGGACCGGCTGGAGTCGATTTTCGAGGTCTTTACCCAGGCCGACCAGACAACGACCCGCCATTTCGGCGGCACCGGGCTGGGTCTGTCCATCACCCGGCAGATTGCCCAGGCCATGGGCGGCACGGTGACGGTGGAAAGCCGGGAGGGCGAGGGCAGTTGCTTTACCGTTCGCGTCCCGCTCGCCGTCATCGAACCGGCCCCGCCGCGCATCGCCGCACCGATGCGGATCGCGGTGTCGGTCGGCAACGCGTTGGAGCGTCAGTCGCTGGTCGATGCGCTGTCCCTGCGCGGGGTCGAGGTCGTCGCAGGCGGCGATGAAATCCGGTGCCATGCCCGTATCGTCAGCGATGCCCCGACGGGTGTCCAAACCCCGACCCCGTCCATCCTGCTCTGGCGGCTGGGCGAGGCACAGCCCGATGAAGCCCTGCAAAGCGGTGCCGTCGTCGATCTGCTGGAAGTGCCCTCGGGACGGCGCTCCCTCGATGCGATGCTTGCCCGCATTGCCGATGGTGCCTTCCGTGGCCCCGGCGCATTGAGCGACATCGAAAGTGATGATCATGCCGCTCTGCCGTCCTTTGGGCAGGTGCGGGTGCTGGTGGCCGATGATAACGAGGGGAACCGCACCATCGCCAGGGATGCTCTCGCGGCCCTCGATATTGTGGCCGAGACCGTCGAAAATGGCCTCGATGCCATCGCGGCGCTTGACCATGGCGCGTTCGATCTCGTGATGCTGGATGGCCAGATGCCGGGCCTCGACGGTTTCGAGACCGCTGGCCGGTTGCGGGCCGCGAACATCCTTGCGCCCGATGGCACGCCGATGCCGCTGGTCCTGTTTTCGGCAACGCCGCCCCGGACGCGGGATGAGCTGTCGGATACCGGCTTCGACGACTTCGTCCCCAAACCCTTTGACCTCAAGGAGCTGGCCGACATTCTCGGTCGGTTCTTGCAAACCGTCGAAAAGCCTCTCATCTCACATGACCGCCGTGTCGGTGATCGGCGCGGCCAGGACCGCCGGATGCCCGTCGAGGGCGATGACGGCAAACTCGCCAAGAAATCCCTCGCGACCCTGCGCCTGCTGGACCGCAAGAAACCGGGAACCATGGCGAAGATCCTCGCCGGCTTTATGCGGGCACTGCCACCGGCACTCGACCGGATCGAGCGGGCCCAGGCGAGCGGCGATCAGGGAGAAATCGCCCGGGCCGTCCATGCGGTAAAGTCGATGTCGGGAACAATCGGCGCGACGGCGCTGGCCGAACGCGCGGGGCGGATCGAAACGGCGGCGCGGGATGCCGCCGCGGGCGACCACGAGTCGGCCCCCGGCGATGGTCTTTTTGTCGATCTCTACCAAAAGGCTGCTGCCGTCCGGGCCGAGGTCGAACGCATGGGATATTCAGCGGACGCCGCCGCCGCGCCGGTCGATCAGACAGGCTGACCCGTCAGGCGGAGAGGGCGACGACGGGACGGGTCGCCGCGACCCGCGTCAACAGATCAGGCATCGCGCGTTCCTCGGGAATCGCACAGACCCGGTTCGCCGCCAGTCGCTGTCCCAGGCCGGGCGAGGCCGTGATCACAGCAAAAGGGATCGCCAGGATCAGCCCGAGCACGATGGGCGCTGACCAGAGCAGGATCGGCGGCACCGTCATCGCAAAGGTCACGATCATCGCGAGGCCGAACACCGTCTGCGGCCAAAGCTCTCGCGTTGCTGTGCCCCAGGAAATCCCGTGCACATCGCGCTCTTGCCCATTCCAGCGGATGCGTCTGCCCAGCAGCAATCCGCCGAGAAAGATCGTCAGTCGCAGGGCAACGGCGGGGGACATGAGCAGCGAAAACAGCGTCTCGATCCCAACGCCCTTCAAGAACTGGCCCGTACCGCCATAGAGCGCCAGACCGCCGCTCTGCCGGGCCACCGCAATCGCGCCGAACAGCTTTGGCGCAAGGCTCATACCGACCACGAGCAGAAACATCGCAACCCCAAGCTCGTTATCGTAGGCGCCCAGCGGGTCCACGACCACCTTGACCATGCCGAGCAGGGTCAGCAGCATCCAGGCCGGACCCGACAGATACATCAGGATCGCCTGCACCAGTTGAAAGCGGCTGACGGGGGGCAGACCGGGCATGGTCAGCAAGCGCCAATACTGCATATTGCCGTTCATCCACCGCTGTTCGCGGGTCATGAAATCGAGGATCGAAACCGGGTTATCCTCATAGCTTTCGGTTTCGACCGGCAGCACGCGCACCTCATAACCGCCCCGGCGCATCAGGACCGCCTCGATCTGGTCATGGCTGAGCAATGGTCCGCCCCAGGGGGCCTTGCCGCCCAGTTCCGGCAGGCGGCAATGGGCCTTGAAGGCGGCGGTGCGGATAACGGCGTTATGGCCCCAGAACGGCCCGCAATCGGCCTGCCACCACGCACTGCCGAGCGTAAACGACAACATGCCGTGGCGCATTCCGAACTGGAAAACCCGGCCAAAGACACTGTCCGCCGGGGCACCGACCGCAAGGCTTTGCAGGATGCCGAGACGCGGGGTTGCCTCGATGATCCGGCACATGTCCAAAATGGTCTCGCCGCCCATCGAGCTATCCGCATCCAGCGGCACGAAAAAGCGATACGGCTCGCCGAATTCGTCCAGAAACTCCCAGATATTCCCGGCCTTATAGCCGGTATTCTCGGTACGGCGACGATAGGTGGCGCGGCCAAAACCATCCAGAGCGGCTTTGTTGGCGGCAAAAAGCGTCTCTTCTTCGGCGGCAATTACCGGATTATCGGTATCACTGAGAATAAACACATCGAATGAGCGCCCCTGCCCCGTACGGTCGAGGCTGGCGCGGATCGCCATCAGGCGGGCAAAGGCGCGCGCCGGGTCTTCGTTGCGGATCGCCATCGCAACGGCAATGCGTGACTTGAGGGCGGTGCGGTTGCCGACGCGGTCATTGAGAATGGACACCGATTCCGGCGTTCCGCTTCGCAGCGCGATGATCAGGCCAAGCAGCGAATTCCAGAACCCCAGCACGGTCCACGGCAGGCTCAGACCGATGGCGGCAAGAATACCGATCTCCAGCAGGTCGATCCCGTCCGCGCCGAAGACGAACCCGATTCCGATCATGATGGCGATAATGGTGGCAATGTTCAGTACGGCCATCGCGATGCGTCGCCAGCGGATGGTCCGACGGTTCTGAAGACCGGCTGGCGTCATCCGCTTGCCCTGGGGCGATGATGACAGCAGACTCGGGTGCGGTCCAACCGCCCCGGGGTCGATCATGTCGGTCATCGTGAGAACTCCAGTCCCGATTGCTTCACTCTTGACGCCCCTGCCGATAAACTCAAATCCGGCGGTTTCGTTTCATCATTCAAGAAAGCGACAATATTTGGTTCGAGCACTGATCTATACCGCGCCACGACAAAGTGAACTCCGCGCGATAACCGTCGACCCGCCTCGGGACGATTCGGAGGTTCTGGTGCGCATGGCGTGGTCGGGCCTGTCGCGGGGCACCGAGAGGCTGGTCTTCGAGGGGCGAGTGCCGGAACCGGAATTTGAGCGGATGCGCGCGCCCTTTCAGGATGGCGGGTTTCCGTTTCCGGTAAAATACGGATATGCGGCGGTCGGTGTAGTCGAGCAGGGACCGGCAGAATGGCTCGAAAGGTCGGTTTTCTGCCTGTTTCCGCATCAGGAAGCCTTCGTCGTTCCCGCCAGCGCACTTGTCGCTTTGCCTGCCGATCTGCCGCCGAGACGGGCCGTTCTTGCCGCGAATATGGAGACGGCGCTGAACGCCGTTTGGGATTCCGGCGCGGGGCCGGGGGATCGGATCGCCATCGTCGGCGGAGGGATATTGGGCGGATTGCTGGCCGGTATTCTGGGGTCGATACCGGGCGCGGATGTCACTTTGGTCGACGTGGAACCGGCCCGATCCGGCCTCGCCGATCACATGAACGTGTTATTCGCCTTGCCCGACGGCGCACCGCAAGAGTGTGACATTGTCTTTCATACATCCTGTACGAGCGCGGGGGCGGCGACGGCGCTGGGCTGTGGCGGTCTGGAGGCCCGAATCATCGAAATGAGCTGGTTTGGCGATGCCGCGCCGCCCC
>CALGNO010000088.1 GCA_937958625.1 uncultured Neomegalonema sp. | reverse complement strand
TTCGGCGCAAATGAAAACCCCATGCCTTGTGCACCATAGACGTAAATTTTTGATGACCAAAGGGCCAACACAGGGGATATCGCTGGCGCAGCCATTGCGCACGCTGCCTTGGCTGAACCTTAACCGTTCCCTGTGATTTCTGTCTTTCCAACCGGACAGCAAGCGGGCAAACTCACCGCATCAGCACAAAGGGATCACCGCCATGACAAAGATGAAAATTGCCGTGATAGGCGGATCGGGCATCTATGATATTGATGGCCTAGAGGGTGCTGAATGGACAAGCGTGGACACGCCTTGGGGCGCACCGTCTGACGCCATTTTGACAGGCACGCTTGGTGGCGTGGACATGGCATTCTTGCCGCGCCATGGCCGGGGCCATGTGCATAGTCCCTCAACCGTCCCTTACCGCGCCAACATAGATGCGCTTAAGCGGCTGGGTGTGACGGATGTCATTTCTGTCTCTGCCTGCGGCTCATTCCGCGAAGAAATGGCTCCGGGCGATTTTGTCCTTGTCGATCAATTCATTGACCGCACTTTTGCACGCGAGAAATCATTCTTTGGCACAGGATGCGTGGCCCATGTCAGTGTGGCGCACCCCACGTGTCCGCGCTTGACAGATGCGTGTCATACGGCTGCAAAGGACGCAGGCATCACCATCCACAAGGGCGGCACGTACCTCGCCATGGAGGGGCCTCAATTCTCGACACTGGCGGAATCCGAGATGTACCGGACAAGCTGGGGCGCGGATGTGATCGGCATGACCAATATGCCAGAGGCAAAGCTGGCCCGGGAAGCAGAGCTTTGCTATGCGTCCGTTGCCATGATCACAGACTACGACAGTTGGCACCCGGACCACGGCGAGGTCGATGTCACCTCGATTATCGCGGTCCTGACCGGCAATAGCGCCAATGCGAAGTCCCTGATCGCGCAGGTCGCACCCAAGCTGGGCGGCACGCGGACGGCGTGCCCGTCGGGCTGCGATACCGCGCTGGAATTCGCCATTATGACCGGCCCGGACAAGCGCGATACCAGCCTCGTGGCCAAGTTGGACGCTGTGGCCGGACGCGTGCTGAACCGTCCGGCATAGTCCCCTCTCCCAAGGAATTTCCATGAAAGTCGAAGACTATATCCGCGCGATTCCCGATTTTCCGCATGAGGGCATCATCTTCCGCGATCTGACGACCTTGCTCAGCAATGGCAGGGGGTTTCGCCTTGCGGTGGATCAACTGCTGCATCCCTTTGTCGGCGAGCAGATCGATTATGTCGCCGGTATCGAGGCGCGGGGCTTTATGCTCGCGGGGGCCATTGCGCACCAATTGTCGGTCGGGATGATCCCGATCCGAAAGAAGGGCAAACTGCCCTGGAAGACCATCGAGCAGGACTACACGCTCGAATACGGCGAGGCGACGGTCGAGGTGCATACCGATGCGGCAAAGGCCGGGGACCGGGTGCTGATCGTCGATGATTTGCTTGCCACCGGCGGCACGGCGGAGGCGGGGATCAAGCTGATCCGGCGGCTGGGGGCCGAGGTTGTCGGCTGTGCCTTCATCGTCGACCTGCCCGATTTGGGCGGCGGCAAGCGGTTGAAATCCCTCGATGTTCCGATCCATACGCTCTGCGAGTTCGCCGGCGACTGAAACAGGTCACTTCGATAGCGGAAGAATATCCACGCCGACCAAGAAAAGGGTCGCTTTTCGCAACGCGCTCCTGTAAGGATAGCGCAGGGCACAGTTGTTCCTGTTCTGGTTGTTTTGCGTACAGTTTCGAGTTGCACGAGTGAAAACGCCCCGCCTAGCGGGGCGTTTCTCGTTTCAGGGGCCTTCTGCGGCCAGCACCGCACCGGGATTCATGATGCCGAGCGGGTCCAGCGCCGACTTCAGCCGCCGCAACAGCGACAGCTTCACCGGGTCGGCGTAATGCACCAGCGACTCGCGTTTCAGGCGACCGATGCCGTGCTCGGCACTGATCGACCCGCCCAGATCGACCACGATATCATGGACGAGATCATTCACCGCTCCCCATTGCGCAATGAACCCGTCCCGGTCGGCCCCGTCAGGCTGGGTGACGTTGTAATGGATATTGCCATCGCCGAGATGGCCGAAGGGCACCGGCCTGCATCCGGGGATGAACCGGGTCACTGCCTCGTCCGCGCGCCTGATGAAGGTCGGAACGGCGGCAATCGGGACGGAGATGTCATGCTTGATACTGCCGCCCTGACGGGTTTGGGCATCGGACAACGCCTCGCGCAAACCGCGAAACCCGGCACGCTGGCCCTCGTTCATGGCGATGGCGGCATCGGAGACTTCGCCGCCCGCCATCGCCCCCTCCAGCGCCGCAAGCAGGTCGGCATCGAGCCGTTCCTGCCCTGCCCCCCAGACCTCGCACAGCACATACCAGGGCGAAGGCGTTTCGACCGGCAGGCGCGACCCGCTCTGGTACGCGAGGCCGAAATCCACGGCGCGCTGGGACATCAGCTCGAACACCGCCACGGCCCCGTTACTGGCCTCCTGCACCCGGTTCAGCAGATCGACCGCCGCCGCCGGGTCGCGCACGGAGACAAAGGCCGCCGCCTTCGCCCCCGGCACCGGATAAAGCCGCAGGACCGCCGCGGTAATCACCCCCAACGTGCCCTCGGACCCGATGTAAAGGTCGCGCAGGTCATAGCCGGTATTGTCCTTGCGCAGCGAACTCAGCCCATTCCAGACCTCGCCCTCGGCGGTCACCACCTCCAGCCCGAGGCACAGGTCACGGGCCACGCCATAGCGGATTGCCTGTAGCCCGCCCGAGTTGACGGCCAGTCCGCCGCCGATACTGGCCGTGCCCTGCGAGCCATAGGAGAGCGGGAACAGGCGTTCCACCGCTGCCGCCGCCTCTTGCACGGCCTGCACCGGCGCGCCCGCCTCGACGGTCAGGGTGTTCTGCTCCGGCGAGACCGCCCGCACCGCGCGCATCCGTTCCAGCGACAACAGCACCGGCGCGGGGCCATCGGGCATCACCTGCCCGCCGACCAGCCCCGTTCCACCGCCCCAGGGCACGATCCCGACCCGCGCCGCCGCGCAAAGCCGCACGATCTCGGCCACCTGCGCCGTCATGGCCGGGCGCAGCAGGATCGCCGCCTGTCCCCGGAACAGCCCGCGCCGTTCGGTCAGGTGCGTTTCGGTCGGCTCTTGCACCCCGGCCTCGCCCACCACGGCGCGCAGGGCGGACAGCAGACTGTGATCGGCTTCATTCAGCATTGTCATTCGTCTTTCGCGCCCCTGCGCTTTAGTCTCAAACCAGAGAAACGAGGGCGATATGATCGGCACCATCGAAAGCGTCTGGCGCTATCCCGTCAAGAGTATGCGCGGCGAGGCCATGGGCAAGGTCTTTGTCGGCTATCCCGGCCTGATCGGCGACCGGGTCCATGCGATCCACTCGGATGCACGCGCCGCCCGGTTCCCGTGGTTTACCGCCCGCAACTGGCCCGACCTGATCCGGCACCGGGCGCGGTTCTTGGGTGCCGTCGACGGGCCGGTGAACCCCGAGGCCGCACATCCCAACCTGCCCGAGGCGAGCGCCTTTGCGGTGGAGGTCGAGACGCCCGAGGGCATCGTCGCGCCGCTGGACGAGATGTTCGTCGCCAGCCTGCCCGCCAAGGCCGGCGAGAGCCTGAGCCTGAAATACTCACCCCGCAATTTCGTCGATGTGACGCCGGTCTCGCTGATCTCGCACCAGACCGTCGCGCAACTGGGCGCGGAGGTCGGCGCAACCCTGACGCCCGAACGCTTTCGCGCGAATTTCAATGTCGCGTGGGCGGATGGCGGCGGGTTTTTCGAAGACAGCCTGATCGGAAAGCGCCTGCGCATCGGCGAGACGGTCGAAATCGCCCTGACCGAGCGCGATGCCCGCTGCAAGATGATTACCCTCGACCCGGATACCGGCGCGGCACTACCCGACTTGCTGAAGCATGTGCTGAGCGCCCATGGCGGCTGTGCCGGGGTCTATGGATCGGTGGTGCGGGAGGGGTTTATCTCTCCCGGTGATGAGATTGCGGTGGTGGGGTAAGGGGCGGTTACGCCAGCCCCGCCAGCATCTGCCGCAGGTCCGCCTCTGCCGCCGCCAGCGCCTCGCGGTCCGCCGAGCGCGCGACCACTGTCACCGCAAACCCGCCCTCGGGCCGCATTCGGGGATAGGAGCCGATGGAGACCGCCGGATGGCGCGCATCGACCTCCGCCAGCGGGGCGCTGAGTTCGCCCTCGGCGCGGGGCGAGGGAATGCTGACCTCGCCGACGGTATCGCCGCCCTCCAGCGTGCCGACCACGCCGTCGAGCATCGCCGCGAAGATTTTCGGCACCCCGGCCATGACAAAGACATTCTCAATCCGAAATCCCGGCGCGATGCTTATCGGGTTATCTATCAGGCTCGCGCCATCGGGGATGCGGGCCATGCGCAACCGGCCCTCGTTGATCCTGTCGCCGTAATGGGCGTCCAGCAAGGCGCGGGCATCATCGCGGATGCCGGTATGGGCGTCGAAGGCCGCGCCGACCGCCTCGGCGGTGATGTCATCATGGGTCGGGCCGATGCCGCCCGAGGTGAAGACGTAGTCGAACCTGTCTCGCATCTCTCGCACGGCGGCAATGATGGTCGGGGCATCATCGGCAATCGCGCGGCTCTCGCGCAGTTGCACGCCCACCGCGCCCAGTGCCTTCGCCAGCACTTGCGTATTCGCATCTTGCGTGCGACCCGACAGCACCTCGTCGCCGATCACCAGAATGCCTGCCGTTACCGTTTTCATTTTCGCCCCCGTCGCTATACCCGATGACGATATGATCCATGAAAGGCGATAGGCGAATGCTGCTTCCCGCTCCGCTGCTGCGCGGTACGCTGATCCAACGCTACAAACGCTTTCTGGCCGATATCCGGCTGGAGACAGGCGAGGAAATCACCGCCCATTGCCCGAATCCCGGCGCGATGTGGGGGCTGAAGGACCCCGGCGTCACGGTCTGGGTCTCGCGTTCGGACAATGCCAAGCGCAAGCTGCCCCATACGTGGGAGGTGGTCGAGGTGGCGGGCGGACAGCTCGCCTCGATCAACACCAACCGCCCCAACAAGCTGGTCGCCGAGGCGCTCGCTGCCGGGGCTATCCCGGCATTGTCGGGCTATGACGTGCGCCCGGAAGTGAAATACCGCGAGGGCAGTCGGGTCGACTTTCTGCTGACCACCGAGGGCCGCGCCGATTGCTATCTGGAGGTCAAGAACTGTCACATGATGCGCGAGCCGGGACTGGCCGAGTTCCCGGACTGCGTGACGACGCGCGGGGCCAAGCACATGGACGACCTCGCCGCCATGGTCGCCGAGGGCCACCGCGCCGTGGTGCTGTTCACCGTACAGATGACCGGGGCCGAGCGGTTCGACATCGCGGGCGACATCGACCCGGGTTATGCTGCCGCGTTCCGGCGGGCGCTCGATGCCGGGGTCGAGGCGCTATGCTTTGCCTGCGATTTCGCCCACCCGGACGGCGCAGCCCCCGCA
>CALGNO010000087.1 GCA_937958625.1 uncultured Neomegalonema sp. | reverse complement strand
GGGCACGCGGACGGCGGCGCGGCTGACCGAGCGCGGTTATCGCCCCATCCTCGCCCCGATGCTGCGGATCGAGCCGCTCGCGCCCCCAGCCCCGCCCGATCTGGCCGATGTGCAGGCGATCCTCGCCACCAGCGCCAACGGTATCGAGCGCCTCGCGGCGATTACCCCCGCGCGACAGGCGACTGTGCTGGCCGTGGGCGCACGAACCGCAGAACGCGCGCGGGCGCTGGGATTCGCGGCGGTTCGCTCCGCCGAGGGCAGCGCCGCCGACCTGCTCCCCCTGATCCGCGCGCTAGACCCCGGCGAGGGCGCGATCCTGCACCCGCGCGGAGAAGACGCGGCCTTTACGTTCGGGGCGCTGGGCGATGAGGGGTTTGATGTGCGCGAGGCCATCCTTTACCGCGCCGTCAAAGCCGAAACCCTGCCGTCCGAGGCCATAAGCGCCGCCCCCCGCGCCGCGCTGATCTATTCCGCCCGCACCGCCGAGGCCTTTGCCGCCGCGCTGGCGCTGGCCCCCCGCCTCGACCCCCTGACGATCATCGGGATCAGCCCCGCTGCGCTCGCCCCCTTGGCCCCCCGCGCAACCATCCCCGCGCCCGAGCCAACCGAGGCCGCCATGCTCGCCGCCCTTGCCCGCGCCGTGCCGCCCGGAAAAAACTGACAACTGCCCCTTTCGCAGGCTTGCAATACCGCAGCCGTCCCAGTACTTTTCGCGCGTCCGGCACAATCCCGCCGACAAAGCCGCATTAGCTCAGCTGGTAGAGCACATCATTCGTAATGATGGGGTCAGGTGTTCGAGTCACCTATGCGGCACCATTCTTTCTGGCGCTACTGGCTTTCGGCCTCCTTGAGCGCGGTTCCGGTTCGGAGAAGATCTCCTCACCGGCCCACTTCCCTCAAAAACTATACCGCAGGGTCGCTGTGGCGTTGATCTCGTCGTCCTCATCGGTCAGGCGGACGCCGTCCAGCACGACTTGCGAGTGGGCATAGTTGACGCCAAGATTGGCCGACAGTCCCCGGGCGATGTCATAGCGGGCACCGAAGGACGCAGAGCGTTCTTCTTCGCCGTCGATCTGGCCGTAATGGCCGGCGATGGAGACGGTCACCGCGCCCCATTTATGCTGTGCCCCGGCGGTGACATAGGCCCGGTCGACGCCGATAGACCCGGATTCCAGCCGTTCATATCCAACCCCGGCATCCAGAATCGTGCTGCCATAGGTCAGCTCGCCCACCAGCCCCACGCCGCGCGTGTCAAAGCGGCGGGTGTCGTCATCGGCCTCGAACGTGCCGTCGGTATAGCGCGCGGTAAAGCGATAGTCCTTGTCGTTCAGGGGCCGCTGATAGGTTGCGCCGAGGTCAAATCCGCCCTCGCGATCCACCACGCCGCCCACGGTGACCGGACCATAGCGCCCGGTATAGACCGCGCTCCACTCGTCCAGCTCGGCCAGCCCCGCATCATAGGCAAGGCCCGCGTTGCCGGTGCCGCGCCGCCGCCGTGTCTGCTCGCGCACGATGCCCGAGGCATTACCGACCCCGACCGTGCCCCAGGGGTTCGAGATCGACCCGAGGATATTATCGGTGAACTCTTCGTTCGACATTTCGGGGATGTCCTGCACGCCCATATCGCCCTCGAACTGGGCAAAGTACGAGATGCGCGGCGTCCAGCGGTTGCTCAACTGGCGCTCGATGGACAGCTCGGCATTGGCGAGCAGATGCAGGTCGGCGTCGTCTTCGTCGCGCAGGTTGACGGTGCCACCGACATCGACCAGCCCGGTGACCACGGCGGTCCATCCGGCGATGGAGGTCGAGAGCGGCACTTCCAGCGAGGACAGCCGCTCGTAATTGATGCCGATGCTGCGGGCCGCGACACTATAGGTCAGGCCAAAGGCCAGACAGGTGACGGCGATCCCGATACGCTTGCGAGGGGTCATGGCTCAGACCTTTCCCGGAAAGGTGACGCGATGGGCCTGGGCGGCGATGGCCTTGCCCGCGTTCATGGCCTCGACATGGTCGATGCCCCAGTGCACCCCGCCATAGATGCGGCTCATGCCGTTTTCGTCGGCCATCTGGCTCAGGCTGGTCCAGTGACGGGTCACGCCCTTGAGGCTGGGCCACAGGACCACGTCCATCGCCTGACCGCTGACCTTCATCTCGTCGCCGCCGCAGATCAACGCCAGCAAATGCGCCGCCGCCGCGCCAAAGGTCGAGTGGCCCGAGGTATAGGACGGGAAGGGCGGCGTCGGGATATAGCTGCGCCAGGTCGGGTCCAGCTGCACGCGCGCGTCGGGATTGCCGATGCGGTCCGCCCGCACCCGGATCGCGCTTTCGGGGCGCAGAACGTCGTGGTGATACTTGCTGTCCCACGCGGAAATCGACGCATCGCACTGGGTCATCCCGAGCAGGGCAAAGGCCCGCGCCATCTCGATAAAGCTGAGATTCTTGTCCTGCAGCACTTGCATCGCAATGACGATAAAGTGCCCCGGCGGCGTCGCACCCCAGGGGCCGTCTTCCCAGAACAGGGCGATTTCGGCCTCGTCCTCGGTGCGGATCGTGCTGTCGGCCCCGCCCCAGCCGCGCACCATCTCGAATTCCTGCGCGAATTCAGGGCTGCGCGGGTCATAGAAATCCCGCACCCGGAACTGTTCGCTGGCCGCCATGGTCCAGGGCTTGATCTGGCCATGGCCGGGCACCGCCCCGCGCTCGAAGGTATGAAAGGCCGGGCCGGGCTTGGCGCTGTAGAACGGCCCGGTCGGACGCCAGCGCAGCTCATCCTCGCGGCGGGGATAGCGGCCCAGATAGTGATTGGCCTTGCTCGGCTCGGCCCCGTCATTGGTGCGCAGGTCGAGGATATGATCGGCGACCCGCTCGCCCAGCGCAACACCGCGCGACTTGGCTTCGCTGTCGGGATACTGGTTCAGAAACGCCATGCGCTCGAAGATGAAGGGCTGCTGGAATGTCTGTGCCGCTGCCCGCGCAAAGGCGGTTCCGTACGCAACCTCAGCATCGGCCCCGGCATCGGCGGCGGTGACGCCGAACGGGTTGTCATAGCTTTGGGTGACGGCATTGGCGGCCAGAAACCCGGCGGCCATCGGCATCGCGAAATTATAGGCGGCGCGGGGCGGGGCGATGCGCTGGTCGCGCACTTGCTGCACGACAATATCGGTCCAGTGAAACACCGGGTTCATCCGCTTTTCGGGGACGATATTGGTCAGGTAGGACGAGCTTGACCCGTGGGGTGCCGTGCATCCCGAAACCCCGATTGCCGAAGCCGCCGCTGCGGCACTCGCCATAAATCCACGCCGTGTAAGTGACACGTCGATCTCCCCCGTTTATGCGGCCTGCGGCGCGTCCGAGTCTGCACCGTCAGGCAAGTCGCTTCGTCCCGAAGCCCCTGGAGGTATAACTGGGTCGAGTAAATCTTTCGTGAGTGAGCGGCGTAATTTGAATATTTAACCAAGAGAAAAGCCGCTTGGTTAAGCGTTACTTGCCGAACAGAGGCTTTTGGAAGTGTTTTGGATAGTGTTGGACTCTCTTTAGATTGTAGACCGGCGTTTTGCCCTTGTCTTTTCCCGTTCGCAAAGCCCGCCCCGCAAAAATACGTGCCCTCGCCCCCAAAGAAGATTATCCCTTTGCTTGCCGCCGTCCCGCGACGGTTCGACCCGCCAACAAAGAGGATGCCCGCCGTGAAACTGAGCGATTTCGATGTTCTGACCTTCGATGTCTACGGCACGCTGATCGACTGGGAGAGCGGCATGATCGCGGGGCTAAAGCCTCTGACCGACCGGGTCAGCCGCGCGCTCAGCCGCGATGACATTCTGCAAGCCCACGCCTATCAGGAATCCACCGCCCAGCGCTGGACCCCGGCCAAGCCCTATGCCCGCCTGCTCGCCACGGTTTACCGGCGGCTGGCCGAGGAATGGGGGGTCGAGGTGACATGGCCCGAATGCGTCGCCTATGGCCAGACCGTCGGTGACTGGCCCGCCTTTCCCGACAGTGCCGAGGCGCTGGCGTACCTCAAACAGCATTACAAGCTGGTGGTTCTGACCAATACCGACAATGACAGCTTCGCCGGGTCCAACGCGCGCCTCGGTGTCACATTCGACGGCGTCTATACCGCCGAGGATGTCGGGTCATACAAGCCCGACCGGCGCAATTTCGACTATATGCTCGAAAGCCTCGCCCATCGCGGGATCGCGCGAGAGCGGGTCTTGCACACGGCAGAAAGCCTCTTCCACGACCATAAACCTGCCGGAGAACACGATCTGGCCCGCTGCTGGATCTATCGCCGCCACGCCCAGCAAGGCTTCGGCGCGACCATGGACCCCGGCACGACCCCACAGGTCGATTTCCGCTTCGACAGCATGGCCGATCTGGTCGAGGCCCATCGCCGGGAGCAGGGCTGACGACACAGCGCAAGGCGTGCCTGAAAGGCTGAAGCAGCCACGCCCGCCGCTGCCTGTCGGCGGCGGCAGATAAATCTGAATAGTATGTCATTTCAGAATGCGCAATCTGTCGTAGCGATCTAGGTATCCTCTATCGGAGAGCGATGGGGGTTGAAGGTGTCGCGACTATTTGTGCTCGGCGGAGCAGGCATCCATCCGACGGGACCAGTTGGATGCGGCGGCTGATCATTACGACATTGCCGAAATCAGGGACACATCTGGTTGACGGCATTTTGGGACAGGTGCCGCCGCTTCGGCGCATTCGGGGCCTGCGTTTCACCAATTGCCTGCGCTGGCATCCGTTCAATTTCGTGCCCTTCATGGGCGAAAAAATCTGCCCGATGGGCGTTGCACAGCCCCATCGCGTCAAGACGATGGCGGTGCGCCAGCAATTGGCGCGTGTTCGTCCGGGAACCTACGGCGTCGGGCACATCCCCTATAGCGACGAGATGGATAGGTTGCTGCAAAGCCAGGACTTTCACCGCGCGGTGATGATCCGCGACCCCCGCGCGGTGACGATCTCTCAGCTTCATTATGTGTTGCGAAAGGCGGATCATTATCTCCATCGGGTGATCGGCGACATTGCCGATGATGCCGACCGGATCAAAGCGTTGATCCACGGCATGACACTGCCCAACGGCGCGCGCCATCTGGGCATCGCCGAGCAAATCGACTCCATGCTCCCCTGGATTCAGGATACCGATACGCTGACGCTGCATTTTGAAACGCTGATCGGGGCCCAGGGCGGCGGCGACGATACCGTTCAGCGCGAACAGATATGGCGCTTGGCGGCCCATGCCGGTTGCTCGGTGTCCGAAGAGGACGCGGCGCGGATCGGCCACGACGTTTTCGGTCGCGGCAAGACCTTTCGCTGTGGGCAAATCGATGACTGGCAGACCGGTTTGCGGGGATCGCTGCGGGACGAACTCGAAAGCAGCCTTGGCGACAGGCTTGCCCTGCTGGGCTATGCGTAACGCCTGAGCAGCCCTTCCGCCGCAAACGACAGGTCCGTTATTTCGGCAGCGGCGCGAGCATGGTTCTCATCACCTCTGCCTGATCCGTCGGCATGGTCGGCAGCAGCGCGCGGATGGAATAGCCGCCGTGAATCTTGCCGTCCTGGCGATACATCCAGTCAGAGATCGCATCGGCATGAAAGCGATAGCGGACGCCGAGGCGCAGCTTCACATGCTCGGGCTCATTGCTGACCGCACATTCGAACATCTCGCTAGTGTGGGTTTTGCAACCGGTCATCCACAGGTGCTCGACCCCGCGCCCATAGGGGATCGAGACCTTGACGCTGACCGCATCCATACCGGTGCGGTCCTTGGTAACACGCGCCCAGAAATCGCCGAAACTGGCCCGGGCAAGAGCCCGCGCGCGGATCAGCGCCTCGTCTTCCGAGGGTGTTTCGACGACGGTTCTCTCCGGCTCGACGCTGCGCGCTTCGACGCTGCGACTATCGAGCGTCCAGGCGAGGGCGATGCCTCCGGTAACCAGAACAGCAGCGGCGGCGGCGATATGCCCGAGTTTCATAGCCCTGACCTCCTCAGAAATGATCAGGACCACGGTAAACCCGACAGATTGCCGAAGGGTTGAAATCCGTAAACTATGTTTTGGGCGGCGGTTGCGTGCGGCTGAAGACGAGTTCGGTCTCCGACGATGCCTTTTTATCCAGACGATAGCCCTCGACGTCGAAATCGCGCAGGTCGGCGGCGCGCTCGACCCGGTTCTGCACGATCCAGCGCGCCATCAAACCCCGGGCGAACTTGGCATAGTACATCAGCGCGCGGGCCTTGCCGTCCTTGACGTTCAGGAACTTCGCGGTGATGACGGGCTTTCCCAGCGCCTTACGGTCAACGGCTTTGAAATACTCGTTCGAGGCAAGGTTAACGATGGTCGTATCCCCGTGGCCCTCAAGGTCGGACTGCAACGCGTCTGCAATCCCGCTGCCCCAAAAGTCGTAAAGCGATTTGCCGCGCTTCGTGGCCAGCTTCGTGCCCATTTCCAACCGGTACGCCTGAATCGAATCAAGCGGGCGGAGTACGCCGTAAAGCCCGGACAGGATGCGCAGATGATCCTGCGCATAGGCAAGATCGTCATCGGACAGCCCATTGGCATCAAGGCCCCAATAGACATCCCCGTCAAAGGCCAGCCCCGCAGGTTTGGTGTCATTGGCCTTGCCCTTCAGGTCAAAGGCCTTGAACCGGTCGGCATTCAACTCGGCCAGCGCGTCGCTGATATGCATCAGGCGCTTGAGGTCGTCCGGCGATTGTTTCTTGGCAACCTTGGCCAGTTCGACCGTGTCGGTCATCAGGCGCGGGGCGGTCGGTTCCAGCGCCGTCGCCGGTTCATCGAAATTCAGTTTTTTGGCAGGGGAAAGCAGGGTCAGCATGGTCGCGTCCTCCGGTCCTCATCACGTCGACCGCACACTATGCGCGGCCCGTACGCTTGGGTCGGTGATTGACTTAAGCGACGGCGCTGAAATGTCGAGGCGTGGGATTATCGTATTGAGTGGCCGAAATAACTTTCACCCCAAAACATGCTTCGAGACGGACCTGCGGTCCTCCTCAGCATGAGGAAGTGTGCCAACCCTCATCTTGAGGAGCGGCGAAGCCGCGTCTCGAAAGATGGTTTTGGCAATACAGCTTTTGGGTATCCAGAGCGGTAGGATGAAGCTCTCAAGCCGTCGCCCGCTCTTTCTTCCGCTTTTTCATCCGGCCCGTAATCATCGAGCGTTTCACCGGGCCAAGATAATCGATGAACAGCTTGCCGTTCAGGTGGTCGATCTCATGCTGCACGCAGGTCGCGAGCAACCCGTCACAGTCGATCTCGCGGGTCTCGCCGGTCTCGTCCATATATCGCACGCGCACTTCGGCGGGGCGCTGGACATCGGCGAATTCATCGGGGATCGATAGGCAGCCCTCCTCATAGGTGCTCATCGCCTCCGATTCCCAAATCACTTCGGGATTGGCCATCATAAAGGGTTCGGCGTCGCCCTCTTCGGGTTTGACCACATCCATGACCAGCACCCGCTTCAGCACGCCAACCTGAGGCGCGGCGAGGCCGATGCCGGGGGCCTCGTACATCGTGTCGAGCATGTCCTGCATCAGCGCACGGGTTTCCGCGTCGATGGACTCGACGGGCGCGCATTTCTTCTTGAGGCGCGGATCAGGATGATAGACGAGTTTTCTCAGGGCCATGCGCAGCAATTACGCCCGGTTGCGCCTGAAATCAAGAATTCGCATCGCTCGAATTGTCGTGACACGCCCCGGCGAAACCCGGATCATAGCGCCCATGACCGATCAGATTTTCCGCAAGCCCTTCACCCAGCAGGAACCGATTCCCGAGGCCGGGATCGAGGCCGCCACCGAAATCCTGCGCGGCGGACGGCTGCACCGCTACAACACGCTTCCCGGCGAGACCTCCGAGGTATCACTGCTGGAGGCCGAGTATGCTGCCTATCAGGGCGCGAAATACTGCCTTGCGACCACCTCGGGCGGACAGGCGATGCAGCTTGCCCTGCGCGCCGCCGGGGTAAAACCGGGCACGAAAGTGCTGGCCAATGCCTATACGCTCGCGCCAGTGCCGGGAGCGATCTTTGCAACCGGCGGCGTGCCGGTTCTGGTTGAGATCGACGCCGACTGGCACACCGATATCGCCGACCTGCGCGCCAAGGCCGCCGAGAGTGGCGCGAAATACCTGATGCTCTCGCACATGCGCGGGCATATTGCCGATATGGACGCGATCTGCGCGATCTGCGCTGAGTTCGGCATCACGATGATCGAGGATTGCGCGCACACCATGGGCGCGACGTGGAAGGGCACCCGCTCGGGCAATTTTGGCCGCGTCGCCTGTTTTTCGACCCAGACCTACAAGCATCTCAATTCCGGCGAGGGCGGGTTCCTGACCACCGACGATGCCGACCTGGCCGCGCGCGCCGTGGTCGGCTCGGGGTCTTACATGCTCTACGGCAGCCACGGGGCGATCCCTGAGGAAGAGGTGTTTCAGCGCGTGCGCCTCGACAGCCCGAATTGTTCGGCGCGGCTCGATATGCTGCGCGCCGCGATCCTGCGCGCGCAACTGCCCAATCTCGACGCCAATGTCGCGCGCTGGAATGCGCGGTATCAGGCGCTCGAAGCCGGTCTGGCCGACACACCCGGCATCCGCGTGCCGCCCCGCGCGGCGCACGAGGGCTATGTCGGGTCATCCTTCCAGTTTCAGGCGCTGGGCTTCGAGGGCAGGGTGCTAGACCTGCTGGATGCCTGCGCCGGGCGCGGGGTAGAGATCAAGTGGTTCGGTGCCGACACCCCCGTCGCCTTCACCAGCCGCTACGATTCGTGGAAATATCTCGGCGAGCCGCCCGACCTGCACCAGACGAAATCCGTCCTCGCCACCACCTGCGACCTGCGCGTGCCCCTTACCTTTACGGTAGAGGACTGCCAGCAAATCGCCGCCATCATCCGCGACGAGGCCCTGCGCCTCGGCGCGCTGGAGGCCGCTGAGTGACGCAAAACTCTCTGATGTTCTTTCCTGCCCCGCACGTGATGCGGGGCCTTTTTTCGGTGGGTGGCGTAGCCCAAACAGGCCCCGGATCAGGGTCCGGGGCAGGCCATATTGATCAAACGGACTCCGTATGAGCCAGCCCATGACCACCCGCGTTCTCTTCGTCTGCCTCGGCAATATCTGCCGCTCGCCCACCGCCGAGGGCGTGTTCCGGTCGATGCTGAGCGCAGAGGATGCCATCGAGACCGACTCGGCGGGCACCGGCGGCTGGCATATCGGCAACCCGCCCGACCCACGCGCCATCGAGGCGGCGGCTGTACGGGGGATCGACATCTCCGACCTGCGCGCGCGCCAAGCCACCCCCGATGACTTTCAGCGCTTCGACCTGATCCTCGCCATGGATCGCTCGAACCTTTCGGACCTGAAGGCGATGCGGCCCGATGGGGCCCGCGCCGACCTGCGCCTGATGCTCCGCGACGCAGAGGTGCCCGATCCCTACTATGAGGGCGGGTTCGGCCCGGTCTTCACGATGCTGGAGGATGCCAGCCGCACCCTGCTGGCCGAATTGCGCGCCTGACCCCTAAGAAACCGGCCCCGCCAGCTCATACCGCGCCATTTCCGAATAAACCGGGTCGCCGGTGCCCAGATCGCTGCGCCACAGGCCGAACTCGAACACCTCGAAGGCAGGCAAAGACAGCCGCGCATGGCGCAAGGTCCAGTCGATGGCCTGGGCTGGAATAACCCCGCCGCCACAGCGGGCGAGGGTGACATGGGGCACGAACTTGCGCCGCTCGATCACGATACCGGCCTCCCGCGCCACGCGCTCCAGCTTGCTGTGCAGCCGCTCAAGAGGTTCGCTGCGGGCAAAGCGTGCGAAAAGTTGTCGCGGCTTGCCACCGCCGAACGCCCCGACACCCTCGGGTTTCAGCGAGAACTGCTCGTGGCGCAGTCCGGCGATGGCGGCGTCCAGTTCGGTCAGCTCAAGGGGCGTGCAACTGCCGAGAAACAGCAGGGTCACGTGAAATCGGTCATCGGCAATCCACCGCGCATTGCGCACGCCATCTTGCAGGTCGGCGAGGGCGTCGGTGGTGTCGTCGGGTAACGAAAGCGCGAGGAAGGAACGTATCATATGATGTAAAGGGCATTTTTTCGGTGGCGCGAGCGCGAAATGCGAGGCACAGACCCTTGATTGCCTGTCGCGGGCATACAATATTCCAAGCTTCAATCGCAACCCAACCAAGGTGCAACGAAATGGCTCAATACGATCACATGGCACAAGCGCGCGCTGCGACCGGTGCCATTCCCGCGCAACTCGATGTTGGGCTGCGCGCCCACATGAACAAGGTCTATACCTACCTGTCCGGCGGCCTCGCGCTGGCGGCGGTGGTGGCCTATGTCGTGGGAACCAACGCAACGCTGATGCAGGCAATCTGGGGCAGCGGCCTGAAATGGGCCGTGATCTTCGCACCGCTGGCGTTGATCTTCTTCATGAGCTTCCGCATCAACAAAATGAGCCTGACCGCGGCTCAGGGCACCTATTGGCTGTTCACGGCGCTGATGGGCCTGTCGATGTCGACGCTGCTGGTGGTTTACGGACCGACGGCCATCGTGAAGGCGTTCCTGATTACCTCGATCGCGTTCCTGTCGCTCAGCATCTACGGCTACACGACGAAGCGCAGCCTGTCGGGTATGGGATCGTTCCTGATGATGGGCCTGATCGGCCTGATCCTCGCCATGGTCGTCAACTGGTTCCTGGCCTCGCCGGCCCTGCACTTCGCGATCTCCGTGATTGGTGTGCTGATCTTCGCCGGTCTGACCGCCTATGACACCCAGCGGATCAAGAACGAGTACCTTCAGGCCGCGACTGCCGGTGCCGAGGGCGCTGTGTGGCTCTCGAAGGCCGCCGTGATGGGCGCGCTGGGCTTGTTCCTGAACTTCGTCAACATGATGCAGTTCATTCTGGCCCTGACGGGCGGCGACGAATAATCCGCCGCCTCACGGTCTGAAACGCGAAAGCCGGGGAGCAATCCCCGGCTTTTTCTTTTGCCCCCTGCGTTGTCTTCGAACGGCGCTTGGCCGAATCCCAGCCATGAAAAAAGCCGGAGCGTTTGCCCCGGCTTTTACGGTCTTGAATGGCAGTGATCCCGGATCAGCTCCGCGATGATGACGTACCGGTCAGCGATGACCGGCGCCCCATCACTTGATCTTGCCTTCCTTGAACTCCACATGCTTGCGCGCGACGGGGTCGTACTTACGGACGGTCATCTTTTCCGTCATCGTGCGCGAGTTCTTTTTGGTCACATAGAAGAATCCGGTATCCGCCGTGCTGTTCAGGCGAATTTTAACCGTTGTCGGCTTGGCCATGGTCCTGTCTCCATAGAATAAAGAGACCGTGCGCGTGGCGCGGCCTTGATTGCGCAGCATATGCTCGCTGAAGGGGTGGCAAGTCAAGCCCCCGGTCTGGATTTTACCGACCCTGTCGGCTATGACGGGTGAGGAGTGGGAGGAACCGCCACGTGACAGGTAAGGAACTACGCGCCTGGGGCGTTCATCTCTTCACCATGAGCGGGGCCGTATGCGGATTTCTGGCCCTCGCCAATATTGTCGAGAATGACCCCAAGGATGCGATGTGGTGGCTGATTCTCGCCCTCATCATCGACGGGGTCGACGGCACCTTTGCGCGCATGTTCCGGGTGACCGAGCATCTGCCGAATGTGGATGGCGTGACCATCGACAATATCGTGGATTTCTTCACCTATGTCGTGGTGCCCGCCTTTTATGTCTGGTGGATACCCGTGGTGCCCGATGGCTGGGGCATCCCGGCGGCCATCGCGATCCTGATGTCCTCGCAATACCATTTCTCGGATTTACGCCATAAGACCCACGACAATTATTTTCGCGGGTTTCCGGCGCTGTGGAATCTGGTGATCTTCGGGTTTTTCGTGTTTCAGCCGGGGCCGTGGCTGGCGCTGGGCCTGATCGGGTTCTTTGCGGTCAGCACGTTCGTACCGCTGAAATTCGTCCATCCCTTCCGGGTGGAAAAGCTGCGCAAGACGAACCTGGCCCTCGCGACCGTGGGTTCACTGGCCCTGATCTGGGCGATCTGGACCTTTCCCGACCCGTCGATGGCGGCAAAGGTGGTGCTGATCGGCGTGGCGGTCTGGTATCTGGTGCTGGGCGTCAGCCGCACCTGGGATGACAGGCCCTCAAAGACCTGAAAGCCCCGCGCGAACCACCGGCCCGCGCGGGCAGGTCCGCGATTACGGCAGCAGAACCGTGTCGATCACATGGATGACGCCGTTGGAGGCATCCACATCCGCCGTCACGACCGTCGCATTATTGACCCGCACGCCATTGCGTCCGTCGATCTGCACGGTTGGTCCGGCGACCGTCGGCACGCTGAGAAACTGACCCGACAGCGCGGCGGCGCGGGTTTCGCCAGCAACCACATGATACGTCAGGATTTCCGTCAGCTTTGCCTTGTTTTCGGGCAATAGCAGCGACTCGACGGTCCCGGCGGGCAGCTTGGCAAAGGCGGCATCGGTGGGCGCGAACACCGTAAACGGTCCCGGACCTTTGAGCGTATCGACAAGGCCAGCGGCCTGAACCGCCGCCACCAGCGTATTGAACTGACCGGCCCCGACCGCAACATCGACGATGTCGCCGGTGGCGGTGTGGCTCGGCGTGGGTTTCATCGTGTCGCTGGCACAGGCTGAAAGGGCAAGAGCGGCGGTTCCGGCGATAAAGGCACGTCTGATCATGATGGTCTCCCGATTAAATATGGGAAATATTCCCACAAATTTGAGATATGCGACTCCCGAGGGTCGCGTCAATATATTTGTGGGAAATATTCGCAAAAACCGCTACACGGGACGGCATGACGGATGACGGAAACAGAACCGCTGCCGAGCGGGCCTTCAAAAGCCTCTTCAAGCGGCTTGCACGTCTGGCCATCGAGGCCGGACTGACCGCGCCCATGGCCCATCGCCTGCTCAAGGAGGCAATGGTCGAGACCGCCGAGACGGATTATTCCATCGACGGCAAGCGCCTGACCGACAGCCGCATCAGCGTCCTGACCGGGGTGCACCGCAAAGACATCCGCGCCTTTCGCTCCGAGGTGCCGGTGGTAGCCGAGCGCGGCTCGCAAAAGGTCGGCATCCTCTCGACGGTGGTGGGCCGCTGGGTCGGCTCGCCGGAACTGACCGACTCGGACGGCAAGCCGATTCCGTTGCCCCGCACTGCCGAATCCGGTCCCTCCTTCGATGGCCTGGTCGAAGACGTCACCTCGGATGTGCGCCCCCGCACGCTGCTCGACGAATTGGTGCGCAGCGGGGCGGCGGTGGTCGATGCGGCCTCCGACACCGTGTCCCTCAGCCGGCACGCCCTGATCTCGGCGGCGAGCCTGGAAGACGGCCTCTATTTCCTCGACCGGAATGTTGGCGACCATATCGCCGCCGTGGCCCGAAACGTGGTGGCGGACCGGCAGGCCGCACCGCTGTTGGAGCGGGCGGTATTCTACAACAACCTGCACCCTGACGACATTGATCACCTGCAAGCCCTGAGTCGCCGCAAAGGCATCGCCTTGCTCGAAGACATCAACCGCGAGGCGCTCGAATTGCAGACCCGGCGCGAACAGGCCGGAAACGGCGATGAACAGTTTCGCTTCGGCCTCTATTTCTACCGCGAACGGACGAATACGGAGACGGATCGATGAACCGCTTTCTGGTGACGGCCCTTGTCTTGGTTGGTCTTCTCGGCTGTGGCTCGCCCGGTGATCAGGGGGCCATGCGCGCCGACGCCGTAGAGCCGCGCACCCCGTCTGAGGGCGGTATCGGCGGCACGGGGATCGAGCTGGCCGAGGGCCGCGGCGGCATTGGCGGCACCGGCGCCTCCGGTGCGGGGATCGTCGGTACGGTCACAGGTTTCGGCAGCATCCATCTCAACGGCCTGCGCGTCGTCTTCCCGGCATCGGGGGCCGTGCCCGCCCCGCGCGGCACGGTGGCCGAGGCCGATGTGGACCTTGGCGAGACGCTCGAGATCATCGGCACCCGGGCCGGTGACGGTACGATCACGCCGACCCGGGCGATGTTCCGCTTCCCGGTCGTGGGCCGGGTCGATGGCGTGGCCGGGGACGGCACCCTGTCGATCCTCGGCACCGAAGTCACTGTTGAGCCGGGCGGCATCACCGTCGATGGGGCCGACAGGCCGGTCAGCATCGCCACCGGAGACTGGGTGCAGATCAGCGGCCTGCCGCGCGGCAATGGCGTCGTCGCCAGCCGGATCGAGCGCTTGCCCGGCCCGGTGCGCAGCGGCGTGACAGGCCGCGTCGAGCGCATCTCTGACCCAAGCAGGGCGGGCCGCAACGTCGTGCGCATCAACGGAGTGATGGTGGATTTCGGCACCGCGACTCCGCCCCGCGATGGCTGGACCGTGCGTGTTCGCGGCATCTATCGCAACGGTCACCTGACACCCTTCGAGACCACGCGCGGACTGCTGGACAGCGCCGCCGTGCCCATCCCGCAAGTCTCGGTCGAGGGCTATCTTCAGCCCGCCGCTGACTCGAACGCCCCTGCGATTCACGGCTTTGGCGGCAGGCTCGATTCCGGCTCACGCGTCGCGAGCCTTGCGGGTCAGCGTGCGCTCTTTATCGGCACACTGGCGGGCGAGACCTTCGCGGTTCGGCACGGGCTTATCCTGCCGGATGACGGTCAGGCCCGCCGCTCCCTTCTCGAATCGGTCGAGGACGGTTTTGCGCCTGCCGGAGCGATAGAGACGCGATAACCGCTGTAAAGCGTCGTTTTTGAACCGCGAGAGGGTCCAGTTGCGCCTTGTCCCGCCCTGGCCGACGCCCTCCTATCGCCTCGCTGTGAACGAGGAGAATACCGATGGCCTGGTCCCCCGATAAAACCGAAGTCAAAAGCTGGAACGAGTGGGATACCCTGCGCCATGTCATCGTCGGCAAGGCCGATGACTGCCACATCCCGCCCGCCGAACCCGCCCTCGACGCCAAGGTGCCCGAGGATTCCGACATGCGCGGCCAATGGGGCCGCCGCCCGCAGGAAACCATCGACCGCGCGAATGAGCTGCTCGACGGCTTTGCCTCGATGCTGGAAAAACGCGGCGTTCGGGTGGATCGTCCAACCCCGATAGACTTCTCGCAACCTGCCGAGACCCCCGATTGGCGCACCGAGGCGCAGTTCGGCTGTATGCCGCCGCGCGACGTGCTGCTGACCGTGGGCCGCGAGATGCTGGAGGCGACGATGAGCTATCGTTGCCGCTGGTTCGAATACCTCTGCTATCGCCCGCTGCTGCAAGAATACTACGATGCCGACCCCAAAATGCGCCACGAGGCCGCCCCGAAACCGCGCCTGACCGATGCCGATTATCACCCGGATTACCTCAGCGAGAAAATTGGCGAGGCCCAACGGCTTGAATGGGCGGCGCAAAAGCATTTCGTGACCACCGAGGAAGAGCCACTCTTCGACGCCGCCGATGTCCTGCGCTTTGGCCGTGACCTAGTCGTGCAGCACGGATTCACCACCAATCTCAAGGGTATTGACTGGCTGCGGCGGCATTTCCCGGAACACCGAGTTCACACTGTGAACTTCCCCGGCGATCCGTACCCGATCCATATCGACGCGACCTTCACGCCCATTCGTCCCGGCCTGATCCTCAACAACCCCCACCGCCGCCTGCCCGACGACCAGCGCGCGATGTTCGAGGCCAATGGCTGGGAGATCGTCGACGCCGCCCAGCCCGCCCATAACCAGCCGCCGCCGCTGTGTTATTCATCGGTCTGGCTGTCGATGAACGTGCTGGTTCTCGACCCCAAAACCGTCTGCGTCGAGAAATCCGAGGTTTATCAGGCCGATCAACTCGACAAGCTCGGCGTCGAAGTCATCCCCGTGGACCTGCGCGACGCCTACGCCTTCGGCGGCGGCCTGCACTGCTGCACCGCCGATGTATACCGCGATGGCGAATGCGAGGATTATTTCCCATCGCTGGGTAATCCATGACCGCCGAGATGATCGCCACACTCTCCGCCCTGATCGTGGGCGGGCTGGGTCTTGTGATCGTCGGCTTCGCCGCCATCGTCTTCTGGAAAGCATGGCAAAAGGGCGAGCGCCGCAAGCAAGACGGCGTCTCCCGCCAAAAGGGCGCGCGGGCGCAGGCGAGACCCGGTAAGCGGCGGAAGAAATAACGGAGTTCCATTCGGGCTTTGCTTGGTCTAGTCTGCTGGCCAGACCAGACAGGAAGGCTTGTGCCATGGAAATCAACGTGCAAGACGCGAAATCCCAGCTTTCGAAACTTCTCGCCGCCGTCGAGCAGGGCGGAACGGTTACGATCTGTCGCAACGGCAAGCCGGTCGCGGATCTGCGTCCCCATGTTCCGTCGACGTGTCGAGCGCCGGGCTGGGGATCGGCGGTCCACATGCGCCCCGAGGGAACGGACGACGACCCGAACTACGATCCGACGATTCCGCCCACGGACGAACAGACGATGCGCGACTGGGGTCTCTGATATGATCCTGGATACCGGTCCCCTCATCTATTACATCCATGAGCGGAACGGCCAACTGTCCCGCGAGGCGACCCGGGCCATCGACCGGCACGGGGCCATGCTCTGCGCCAGCGCCGGATCGCTCTACGAAATCACCTTCAAGGCGAGACGTGGAAGCTGGAAAGAGGTCACGCGCTATGCCGCCGGGGGCATCGAGGCGGCATTGGAAAAGGCGGGCGTCACCATCTATCCGATCAGTGGCGAGATCAGCGAGCGCGCCGGACTTTTCGGCCTCGACCACCGCGATCCCTTTGATCGCATGATCGCCGCGACCTGCGAGGCCTATAATATGGACCTGATCAGCGAAGACATGACAATCGGGTCGCTCTCCGGCAACTGGCAGTGCGTCTGGTAGCAGGCGGTTCAACCATCCGCGAATACCGACCATCCCATTCGTGCCGCCAACCGCTCCAGCGCGAGCGAGCCAAGCTGCGAATTGCCCACGGCATTCAGCCCCGGCGACCAAACCGCAATCGAGGCGACCCCCGGCACCACGGCGAGAATACCGCCGCCGACGCCGCTTTTTCCCGGCAACCCGACGCGAAAGGCGAACTCGCCCGATCCGTCGTAATGACCGCAAGTCAGCATCAGCGCATTGATCCGCCGCGCCCGTTCGGCAGAGATCACCCGCGCTGCCCCCGGTCCGGTTCGCCCATCCCACGCCAGATAGCGCCCTGCCATGGCGAGTTGCCGACAACTCATCGCGATGGCGCATTGCTGGAAATAGACATCGAGGGTGCGGGCCGGGTCGTTCTGTACGATCCGCCAGTCGCGCATGAAATTGGCGAGGGCGAAGTTACGAAAGCCCGTGCTGCGTTCAGAGCGGGCAACGGCCTCGTCGATGGCAATACGCTCGTCCGCCGCCGAACCGCGCAGGAAATGCAGGATACCCGCGACGGCCTCGACAGGCTCGCCCTTACCGAGCAGGGCATCGGTGACCGCGATGGCCCCGGCATTGATGAACGGATTGCGCGGACGGCCCCGCTCGGCTTCCAGTTGGATGATCGAGTTGAACGGGTCGCCAGACGGCTCGCGCCCGACCCGCTGCCACAGATCGTCGCCCAACGCACCGAGGGCGAGCGTCAGGGTGAACACTTTCGACACGCTCTGAATCGAGAACGCCACCTCGGCATCCCCGGCAGAGATCACCGCACCAGAGGCGGTGACGACGGCGAGGCCGAACTGGTTCGGATCAACGCAGGCGAGTTGCGGGATATACGTGGCGACGGTGCCGCGCTCGGTCTCCGCCGCCATCTCGGCGGCGATCTCGGTGACGGCGGCGGTCAGTGCGGCGTCTGGTGGTGCAGTCTGAGCCATTGGCGCTCTCCCTCGCAGTGCCCGGACGCTAAGCCCCCGGGTCGCGAAAGGAAAGCGCCGGGATCACGGCGTGACTTCGGTGCGGTAAGAGGTGCTGGCGGCGTCTTCCAGCCAAGTCCCCACCCGGCGCAGCCCCGTACCGACGACGGCGACCGCCGCGCGCAGTGTCCGCGCGATGCGTGACGGGTTGCGTGCCCGCTCGATGGCCCCGTCCATGCCGATCCGCCCCCGCAACTGCCTTCCCATGCTGGGGTCGTCAAGGCCGTGGATACGGCGCAGGCGAGCGGCCTCGCGCGGGGGGCGATGCATGAAATCCTGTTCCAGAAAATGATCCATGCGGGCGGCGGTCATGTAACTTGCAGCGAGAACATCGAACATCGTTTCATTCCTCTATCGCGTTTCGATGCTTGATTTCTAGAGGTCCATGGCCTCCGATGCGACTCAGTGATTTTTCCAAACTGTTAGTTCAGCTATCAAATGAAGTTACCGCCACTCACCTCCCTCCGCGCTTTCGAGGCCGCCGCCCGCCACGGCAGCCTGAGTGCCGCCGCGCGAGAGCTGAACGTCACCCACGCCGCCATCGCCCAACAGGTGAAAAAGCTAGAGGAATGGTTCGGCACCAAACTGATGCAGCGCGAGGGGCGCGGCGTTGCGCCGACGCCGCGCGGTGCGGGGCTGGCGGCGGGGCTGGCCGAGGGCTTCACCGCCATGCAGGCCGCCGTCGATGCCATGGCCGAGGATGACGCAACCCGCCCGCTGAAAATCACGCTGACCCCCAGTTTTGCCGCACAATGGATGATGCCGCGCCTTGGCGCGTTCCGAGCCGCCCATCCTGAGATCGAGATCATGCTCAATCCCACCAGCGTGACCATCGACCTTGCCGCCGATGACTACGATGTCGCGTTTCGATTTGGCGGCGGCGACTGGCCGGGTCTCGATGCCGAGCGTGTCATGGAAAGCGGCCATGCAGTTTTCGCCGCGACCTCATTGCTTGCGGGCCGAAAGGTCGAAACCCCCGCCGATGTGGCCGCGCTGCCCTGGGTGCAGGAACTCGGGATGGACGAGCGCAGGGTCTGGCTCAAGGCCCACGGCGTCGAAGAAGAGCCGGGCGCGCGCAACATCCTGCACTTGCCGGGTCACCTGATCCTCGATGCCATCCGCCGGGGAGAGGGCGTCGGCAATACCGGTCGGACATGGTTCACCGACGACATTGCCAGGGGAGAAGTCGTGGCCCTTTTCGACGATGGCGAGGCCACGGATATCGGCTATTGGATCGTGACCCGCCCCCCGCCGCACCGCGAACCGCTCAAGGCGTTTCTGAAATGGGTTCGTGCAGAAATCCGCGCGTGATCGCTACTTCGGCGCCATGCGTAGCGCACCGTCGAGGCGGATGACCTCGCCGTTCAGCATCGGGTTCTCGGCAATCGAGCGCACGAGTGCGGCAAATTCTGCCGGGTCGCCGAGGCGGTCGGGATAGGGCACCGTCTTGCCCAGCGACTCCTGCACCTCGGCGGGCAAGCCTTGCATCATCGGTGTCAGAAACAGCCCCGGCGCGATCCCCATCACCCGCACGCGGTCGCGGGCGAGGTCACGGGCCATGGGCAGGGTCATCGACACGACGCCGCCCTTCGATGCGGCATAGGCAAGTTGGCCAATCTGCCCCTCATAGGCTGCAATCGACGCGGTATTGACGATCACCCCGCGTTCGCCGCCCTCCAGCGGGTCGGCCCCCACCATCCCCGCAGCCGATTGCGAGGCGACATTGAATACGCCCAGCAGGTTCACCCGGATCGTCTTTTCGAACAGCGCCGGGTCATGTGCCCCCTCGCGCCCCACGGTCTTCGCCCCCGGCGCAATCCCCGCGCAGTTGATGCAGATCCGCTCTTGCCCATGGCGCTCGCGGGCGGTGCGCAGGGCGGCGGCGACCACCCCGGCATCGGCCACATCGGTCTGGATGAAGACGCCGCCGATCTCGGTTGCCACCCGCTCGCCGCGTTCGGCATCGGCATCCAGAATCGAGACGGCACAGCCCTGCGCGGCCAGCATTCGCGCGGTGGCTTCACCGAGGCCCGAGGCCCCGCCGGTGACGATGGCCGGTGTAGGTGCGCCGAGTTGCATCGAAAACCTCCGAAAATTCAGTCTGTTGTGAATTTATTAGCCATCCGCCGACGGAAAGCCAGTTCTGGAACGTTAAAGAAAATGAACGGACGTGTCAGGCGGTGGCGCAGGATATGCGATACTGTCCACGCGCCGACACGAAAGGATATGCGATGTCGATTCGAAACGGACTGAAATGGGTGACCCTTGCCGGGGCGGCCCTTGTGCTTGGCGGATGTGTGGCCGCCCCCGCGCCCGGTGCCTATCAGCCGGTGACGTACAGCGATCCTTATGGCGAGCCGGTCTATGCCTATGGCGATCCTGTGTCCTACGACACCGCGCCGGTGGCGACGGTCTATGAGCCGGTGCCGGTCTATACCGAACCCTATTACGCGCCCGTCTATCCGGTAACCACGTCGTTTGCCTTCGGATTTTATGACCGCGACCGCCGTCACAGCCATCGTGACCGCCGCGACAGACGAGAGCGCCGGGCCGACCGCAGGCGCTTTAACGACCGTGAAGCGCGCCAGGAGGCTCGCCAGGAACGACGCGAACGCCGCCGCGAGGCCGACCGCGCCGCCGAAAGGGCCGAGGCGCGCGCTGCCCGCAATGACGCCAATAGAGCCGCCCGTCAGGCCGAGCGCGAAGAACGCCGCGCGGCCCGCCTTGCCGAAAGCGATGCCGAGCGGCGGGTTGCGCGCCTTCGCGCCGAACGCCGTGCAGAACGCGGGACTAACAATCGAGGTCAGCGTCGCGCCGAGCGAGCCGAGGTTCAGTCTGCTGCGCCCGAGGCCGACAATCGCGCCGCTGCCCGTGCCGAGCGCCGCGCCGCCCGCCGCGCCGAACGCAGGGCGGAACGCCGCAATCGCGGTGAAGATGCGCGCGCCGCCGACGGCACGATCCTGTTGCCCGCAAACCGCCGCCGGGGCGAACGCCGTCAGCGTAACTGATCGCCGCCGACAGAGTTCAGGACAGGCGCGGGGTCTCAGCTTTCCAACTGAGGCTTCGTCGCCCGTTCCAGCGCGTTCATCGGGCGGGCATGAAAGACCTGGGGCATCTGCCATTGCGGTTCATCCCCCGCAAATAGGTCGAGAAAGGCAATCGCCAGCGACGGGTCTTCGGACACATTCTCGCGAAAACTCCACCATGTCCGCATTTCATTCAGCAGGGCGCTGGGCTGTTGCTCGCCGTGGAAATCCGATTGCAGAACCAGCCCCCGCACATTGAGGCAAAAGGCGACGTAGAGATAACCCTCGGGCCAGAAATAGGCCGGGTTATCCTGCGACGCATCCTCGGGCTTTGCCGTGCAGCGTGCCGGTTTGTTGCGGATCAACGAGCGCAGCATCAACCCCGCCGCAAACCCGACATAGGCGATATTGTCCTTGGCATCCTCGGGCTTTTGCGCCTCGAAAGCCGATAGCCAGTCGGCGAAAACTTCGGTCAGCCGCTCGCTGTCGATCTCGTAGCTATTGCCGGTTTCCGAGGCGGTGGCCTCGCGCTGATATTCGAACGCCTGCACAAACCAGCGATAGCGCCGCGCTTCCTTGTGAAGCGGCTGTTCGTCCGTCGGGGTTGCGATAAGATCGTTCATGGCGGGGCCTGTCAGACTGCTGAAAGGTCATTTTCAAGGGTGGTCCGGGTATTCCTACCATAAAGCGAGGCAATGATCGCGTCCGGGTGTCGGCGATCGCCCGTATCCGGATTTCGCCGGTCGATCAACGCACCGGTACGCGGTTATGGTGCCAGCCGCGCAAGGTTTTCCCGCGCGGCGTCGCTGACCGTCAGACCGGTTTCGCTCGGCACGGTCTTTCCCTCAATGATCCGGGGGCCAGCCGCCGCGAATCCATAGCGTTCGGCGCTGCGATAGTATTCCGCCGCCTCATGAAACCGCCCGGTACGCTCGTGCAGCGACCCCATGGCGAGCAGGGCGTAGGGGTCACGGGGCTTTTGGGCGAGGGAATTATCGAGCAGAGCCTCGGCCCGCGTATAGTCGCCCGCCTCGATGGCCTCGGTCGCCTCGATAAAGGTCGTGGTCGTTTCCAGCCGGTCATTGAACGCTTCGGGCTCGGAAATATCGAGCACAACGGCCCCTGAATCATAAGTCGTCGCCGCCTCGCATCCGGCGAGCAGGCAAAGCACCGCAAAGCTGCTTAGAAAACGCCGCATCTGGATTCTCCCGGAACCGTTGGACGCAAAAAACCTATCATGCGCGCGGCGGCCATGCCCGATTTTTCCGCCTTTGGCGCGGGGCAAGGGCGGATCGCGTTATTCGAGCAACTGCACAGCATAGCCGACCTCACCTTCCGCTCCCGGTTCAAACAACCCGTCAAAGCGCCAGACAAGGTCGCGCGAGTCGGGGCCGGGGGGCGTTATCTCCGACCCGTCCAGCGGCTCGGGTGGCCGCACAATCTCCAGTGCTCCCTCGCGCAGGATGGTGCCTTCGGGGACCAGATCACGCACCACGATCCGTTCCATGCTCTTGTCGCCGCCATGGCGAAACGCGACACGAAAGATCACGCAATCCCCCGGCGCGGCATCTTTCACCGGTTCGAACAGGGCATCCTGCCCCCGCTCATCGCCAAGCCCGCCGTCGCAATCGCGGTCGAGCGCCATGGTTTTGGTCACTTCGATGCGCCCGCCTTCGGGTTGGCTGCGCCGGGTGATCAGCCGGGCGCTGGCGGCCAGCGGACTCGCGAGCGGCGCGGTCTGTCGCGGCAGGGCCAGCGCCTCGACCACGGTGGTATCGGTCCAGCCCAAGGGCCGTGCGGGCGGGGCCAGCGCCTCCATCCGCAGGCGCACGACCTCGCCCGCAGGCAGCTCAGTGCCATCGCGCCAGGGCGTTCGCGCGCCGCTGTCATCCTCGCGCAGGATCGTCCAGTCCAACCCGGCACTGCTGCGCGTCGAAAGGGTAACGCGATGGGAACCGGCGGCTTCGGGTATCTCTAGCAAGGCGGCGTGGGAGACCAGCCGCTGCGTACTCAGCGCGACCTCCGAGTCCGGGCCGAAATGCAGGAATGGCAGGCTAAAGCGCAACTCGCCGCCGCCCATGGCCGGATAAACCCGCGCCGCTGGCCCGTCGCGCCCGGTAAACGGATCGATGGATGCCAGCAAAGTCGCACTGCCTTGAGCAGGTCGGTTCATCTCGTCCCGCCGAATATCGAACGTCATCGCGAGGCACCGTTCGGGCGACACCACCCGCTCGGGATCGAGCACACCGCGCAGGACGCCGGTTTGTGCATCGAAATCCACCTCGCCCAGCGAGACCGGATCAGCGGCGAATACCGCCTCCGGCTTGTCGATCTGCGCCGCCGGAACCCCGAATAGCGACGGGGGCTGTCGGTCATCGAGTGCAATGCCTTCGGGCAGCGTCACCTTCAGCACCAGTGACCGCGCACTGGCATGGCCGCGATTGCAGGTCAGGGTGGCGATGCGCGCGGATTCGTGCAGGTCGAGGCTGCGATCCGTATCGGGCGAGCGCATGGTCAGATCAAGGGACGGCTCGACCACCAACACCTCGGCCACGCTTTCGGCGGCATCGGTCTGGCGACCGAACACATCGAGTTGCAGGGCGATCTCGATCAGGCGGTCGGCCTGAATGGCCTCGGTATCGCGAAAGACCAGCCGCGCCGTCCCGCCATAACCGGCGGCATCGGCGTCCTCCGATGCGATGGGCACGATGACATCGGCCAGGGGCAGGGCGGTGATGCTCCAACCGTCCTCGGTTCGCAGGACCGGTGCGGCGCTGGCATCGAAGCGCGCCTCGCCCCGGGGCCGCGCCTCGAACCGATCAACGCGCAGCGGTGCGGGGGCAAGGGGCAGGCCGGTGGCGGCATCCACCGCCCGCGAGCGCAGGATCAGCGCGGCATCGAAGCGCCCCTCGGGCAACGTGCCGGAAAACCGAACGGAGCCGCCATCACCGATCCGCGCCGTAATGATCTCGCCATCGGCGTTCCACTCGCTATCGGCATCGACCGACAGGAACGGCGCGGGCGGCAGCATCAGCACCGGGGCGGCGGGCGGCAAGGGCGTCGGCGCAAGGCCATCACCGACCTGCGACAGGCGCAGGGCCGTTTCCGCGTCGAGCGCCGCATCATCCGACAGCCGCGCGCTCAGCTCGATCTCTCGGTCTGCATCCGGGTCGAGGGCCGCAAGGGCGAGGCCATCGCCGCACGCCTCACCATCGTCGCCATCGAACAGGGCAATGCTGGCGCAATCGAACGCGCTTTCTTCGGCGATCAGGCGCAGCCCTTCGGCAGGCGCATCGCCGCGATTGACGAGGCGCCACCGCGCGGCGACCGCGTCCCCGGCATCCACAGGCTTTTCCGTCATCGACAACAGCCGTGCCCCGACCAGCGGCCCGGTCAGGGTGCCAGTGAACGAGGCTTCGGGGCCAAGGGCCACATCGCCCTTCATCATCATGGCATCGAGGGAAAGTGCGCGGCGCTCGGCAATCGCCGCCGCCCCGTCGAACGGGTCAGCATCGCGAAGGGCCAGCCGCGCCTCGACCGTCACCGTCCGGTCGGAGAGCGGGGTCGCGCGGTCCACCGCGCAGGTTCCGAAACCGGCATTGATCGAGGTCGTCTGTGCCATATCGTCGGGCAGAGCGGTACAGGAAACACCCGCGCCGGTCGTGACCCGCACCGCCTCGAACGCCGCCAATGCAGCAGAGCCGCTGACGCGCAGGCCAAGGCCCTCGATCTCGCCGCTCGGCAGGGTCAGAACCGCGCGCAGCATCGGCTTGTCCGTCGCCGCAAAGGCCAGCGGCAGGGACGTATCGTCGACGCTGATTGCAATCTCGGGCGGGGCCAGGGCAAAGGCCACCGATTGCTCGACCCGCACGGGTGTTTCCGCCGCCGATGCCGCCGCGCGCAGGGTCAGCGTCGAGGCCGATCCCGGCTCGGCATCGGGGGACAGGCGCAGGGCGACGGCGCGCTCGACGGATTGACCCGCTGCAATCGGCGGGGCCGCATCGGGGATGCGCCAGGCGACCGTGCCTTGCTCGCTGCGGCTGAACCCTTCGCCGCCCTCATCCACGAGGCCGTCGCGGTCATTATCGACGCCGTCGATATCCGGGTCGATCAACTCGATCCCCTCGGGCACCTGAAATACGATCCGCCGCAACGTCATGGGCGCATCGGTGCGGTTGCGCAGGGTCATGGGCAGCAGAAAGCGGTCCCCGGCCAGAGCCTCCTCCGGCTTTCCGGCCCCGGCCAGCGGCAGCGGCGCCACCGTCTGCATCTCCAGCGGTGATGCCGCGTCCTGCCCATGGGCAGGCGCAAGCGCGAGGATCGACAGGAGGGCCGTCAGGTATCTGAACATGGCCCGACCCTACGGCCTACGGACGCGCTAGAGAACCCCCGGCATCGACCCTTCGCGCGAGGATTCCTCCAGCCAGTCCCACAGGTAGCGCGCATAGGAGCGAAAGCAGATGATCTCGAACACATCCGGCCCTTCGCCCGACTGCCAAAAGGCCGCCGCAACATGGCTGATCCGGGTGCGGCGCAGGTCGCCGACAGTGAACTGACCCCGCGCCAGATCGACCGGCGCACCCTTGGCGAGCACCTCGCGGGCGGTATCGCCTTCGAGGCGGAATAGCGTGCGGGCATCGGAGACATCGACCGCGAGATGATGCGTGTCCGCCAGCGCGTCGGTGAGTTTGCCCACGACATCCGCCTGCTCACCGTAGGGGCAGAGCAGCAGGAGTTCGTCGGGACTCATCCAAAGGGCCGTATCGGTCGCCTTGCGAACCCCCGGCATATCGGAACCGACAGCATCTTTGACCGCTTTGGCGACCGTCGCGTCGGACAGGTCAGCCCGCAACGTCACCATGCCGCGCAAGGGCTGCACCGACAGTTTCAGGCCCCCGGCACCGGAATCGGCAGTCCCCTCCATCAACGGGCGGGCAAGGGTCATGTCCATGGGGAAACCTCGTTCTCTCGCAAAGAACGCCAAACTTTTGGATCGGTTTTCTCAATTCCTTTTCGCGGAGCGGAAAGAGAAAAATGGGAGGTGCGCAGCACCGACACGCGACGACCGCCCGCACGGGCGGCGCGTTCCGCACCACCCGCGGTCGTCGCTTGCTCTATTTTAGCCACGCTATGCTCAAACATCCTGCCGCTCCCCCTTCTTGTCGTAAAAGACCGGGTCACAGATTACGGCCTTTGCGGTCTTGCCCTTCGCCGTCGCGATGCGGATCGTCTCGCCGAAACGTCCTTGCCCGCCGACGATCAGCGCCATAGCGATGGAGCGGCCAAGGGTTGGCGACATATAGCTCGACGTCACATGGCCGAGCGCCTTGCCGTTATGGACGCCGTGGGCACCGTCGGGCAGCACCTCATTCGGGTCTTCGGTCAGCAGGCCGACCAGTTGCTTGCGATCCTTGCGGGTCAGGTCGGACCGTTCCATCGCGCGCTTGCCGATGAAGTCTTCTTTCTTCTTCGACACGGCCCAACCCATGCCGACATCGTGCGCGGTGACGGTGCCGTCAGTCTCGTCGCCGATCACCACGAAGCCTTTTTCCGCGCGCAACACATGCTGCGCCTCGGTGCCATAGACCCCGCCGCCCAGTTCCTCGGCCTTGGCGTGCAGCTTCTCCCACAGCGCCAAGCCGTAAGAGACCGGCACCGCCAATTCGAAAGACAGCTCGCCAGTAAAGGAAATGCGATAGAGCCGCACGGGGCAGCCCGCGAACATCCCCTCGGCCATACCCATGAAGGGCAAGCCATCGAGGTCGAGATCGGTGTCGAAGCTTTTCAGCACCTCGCGCGCCTTTGGCCCCGCCACGGCAATCTGGGTGAATTGCTCGGTGACGTTGGCGACATAGACTTTCATGTCGAACCATTCGGTCTGAAGCCATTCCTCAAACCAACCGTGAATACGATCCGCGCCGCCCGACGTCGTGTGGCACAGGAATTCATCTTCGGACAGGCGCACAACCACGCCGTCATCCATCAGAAAGCCGTTCTCGGTATTCATCAGGCCATAGCGACACCGCCCCGGCTTCAGGCTCGACATCATGTTGGTGTACATCATGTCGAGGAAGCGTCCGGCATCCGGCCCCTTGACGATGATCTTACCGAGGGTCGAGGCGTCCAGCACCCCGACGGTATTGCGCACGCGCAGGCATTCGCGGGCAATCGAGGTGTTCCGGTGCTCGCCGCCGCGCTGATAGCGGTAAGGCCGCCGCCAGTCGCCAACCGGCTCCCACTCCGCACCATGGGCCGCGTGCCAGCCGTGGATCGCGGTTTCGCGCACGGGCTTGAACAGCGGGCCTTTCTCGCGGCCCGCAATCGAACCGAAGGAGATCGGCGTGTAGGGCGGGCGGAAGGTGGTGGTGCCGACATCGGCGATTTTCTTGCCCAGCGTCGCGCCGAGGATCGCGTGGCCGTTGATATTGGACAGCTTGCCTTGGTCGGTGGCCATGCCCAGCGTCGTGTAGCGTTTGGCGTGTTCGACAGATTCGTAGCCCTCGCGCGCCGCCAGTGCCACATCGGCCACCGTGACATCATTCTGGTAATCGAGGAAATGCTTGGCCCCCAGCGCGGCCTTGCCTTTCGAGGGGGTCCACCAAACCGGCTCCACCGGATTTTCGCCGCCACAAGTGACGGCAGGTGCGGTCGCCGTTGCCGCCATGCCGAGATCGGCCAGCGCCGTATTCGCCGCCTCCACCGCCCGAGCCGCAACGGCATCGGGAGTCATCTCGCCATTGGCACTGCCCGCGACATAGACCATGGCCTCGCCGTCTTTCCCGCGTGGGGGATTGGCGGGGTCGGGCACGTACATATGGCGGGCGTCGTCGTAGACCGCCTTGCCCGCCGAGTGCGAATAGAGGTGGACCACCGGCGACCAGCCCCCCGACATGGCGATACAATCGCAGGGAACGGTCTTGCCGATGCCCTCTGGATTATTCAGGTCGATGGTCTCGATCTTTTCCAGCCGGTTGCGTTTGCCGATGGCCTTGCCGATGCCGGAATGGGAACGGATTTCGATCCCCGCCGCGCGGCATTTGTCGATGAGCGGCCCGGACGGATCGGCACGGCTGTCGAGGATCATCCGCACCTCCTGCCCCGCCTCATAGAGCGCCAGCGCCGTGCGATAGGCGTCGTCATTGGTGGTATAGATCACCGTCTTCTTGCCCGGCGCAACGCCGTAAAGCCGCACATAATCACGCACGGCTCCGGCCAGCATGACGCCCGGCAGATCATTATAGTGGAACGGGATCGGGCGCTCGATGGCCCCGGTCGCCGCGATCAACTTACCTGTCCGCACCCGCCAAAGCCGATGCCGCACCGCCGCCGCTTCGCCCCGGTCGCCGCAACGCTCGTAGAGCAGGCAATAGTTATGGTCATAGGCGGCTGAGACGGAGGTGCGCAGGCGGATGGTCACATTCTCCATCGCCTCCAGCGCCGCGATGGTCTCGGACAGCCATTCGGCCACGGGCTTGCCGCCGATTTCCATATCGTCATCGACCAACAGCCGCCCGCCGAGCCGTTCAGTCTGCTCGGCGAGGATCACCCGCGCCCCGGCCTCGCCCGCCGCCTTTGCCGCCAGCAATCCGGCCAACCCGCCGCCCGCGATCAGCACATCGCAAAAGGCATAGGTATGCTCGTATTCCGCGTTATCAGGATGGGTCGGGGCCTTGCCCAGACCCGCAATGCGGCGGATCACCGGCTCCCAGAAATGCTTCCACGCCGCGCGGGGGTGAATGAAGGTCTTGTAGTAAAACCCCGCCGGATACATCCGAGAAGCCGCCGCGTTCAGCACGCCCACATCCGCCTCCAGCGACGGAAACCGGTTCTGGCTCGTGGCCTTCAACCCGTCATGGATCTCGACCTGAGTCATGCGGATATTCGGCTCGTGAGTCGCGCGCTCGCCGATATTGGCCAGCGCATTCGGCTCTTCTGCCCCGCAGGTGAGAATACCGCGCGGGCGGTGGTATTTGTACGACCGGTTGACCAGCGTCACACCATTGGCCAGCAGCGCCGAGGCCAGCGTATCGCCGGGATGGCCCTTATAGGGTTTGTCGTCGAACCAGAATGTAATGGCATGATCCCGGTCGATCAGCGCGCCGCCGGTGTCGAGACGATTGGACTGGCTCATTTCACGCGCCCCTCGCTGCGGGCTTCTTCGATGCGGTCGAGCACCGATTGCGGCGGGGCCAGAACATCGGCGGCATAGACCCCGAACACTTCCAAAGTCGCGGTCGAGCGGGCCATATGGAACCACTTGCCGCAGCCAAAGGCATGACGCCAGCGTTCAAAATGCACCCCGCGCGGGTTCTTGCGCTCGAACAGATACGCCGTGAAGGCATCGTCGGAGCTGCCCGGCCCCTCGCGCTTCAGATGCGCCTCGCCTCCGGCGGCGAATTCGGTTTCCTCGCCGGAGACCCCGCAGCAGGGGCAATCGATCAAAAGCATGGCATAATCCTCATCGGCGCGCGGAACTCTGGCTTGTCTCGCCTATCGCAGGTTTGGGCGAGCGCGCAAATCCGTCAGACTGTCGCCCCTTCGCGACCTTGGTGGCAGCTTGTTATCACGGCCCGTGCTCTTATCTTAGGGTTCAGCCGCGAAAGGAGCCGTCATGCCGAAACACGTTCGAAGCATCGAATGCTGCTATTGCGGCGCGGCGTCGCTCGTTAACCTTGAGGACGCCAACCGTGACAGCCTGACCTGCGGCGCGTGCGGTGCGGGCATGGCGATCAAGCGGATGCAGAGCGTTTCCTCGCCGCCCGATGCAGCAGGATGGAATGGCGAAGCACCGCCCCGGCTTGCCCCCCAATGGCGCGGCGATACCGGCCAGCGCGGCCCCCTCGGCCCCAAGCCGGATCGCGAAAAACGCAGGAAAAGCAGTGGCTTTTTCGATATGATCGAAGACCTGTGGGACGAGGTCGAGGATATTTTCGACTGAACTCCGGCGCGGGTGCCGACGCGGCTCAGAGCGCCTCTTGCGCCGCCCCTGACCGCATCGTCTGTGTCTTTCTGCCAAGCACCGTGATGCCGCCGAGGTCACGGGGTGCGGTGCCCTCGAACTCGGCGATTTCCGCGAGCTTTTGCTGGGCGCGCTTGATTTCAAGGTCGATGACCCGAACATCATCGGCCCCCAGCGTGCCCCCCATCGCCGCCTTCGTCCGCAAGAAGATCATATTGTTCAGCAGGTTGTTCTGTGTGTCCATGAAGGTCGAGATCAGCATCTTCATGGCGTTGATCCGGTCTTCGCGCCGCGCGCGGTCCATCGCGTCGATACGGCTGCGCCAAAATAACCAGAACGAGGCGATACAGAGGATGGCCGTCACGGCCATGAGACCGACCAGCAGGCGTTGCAGGGTGCGAATATCCCGTGCCGCAATCGCGCGCAATTCGTCGAAGGCCCGAGTGACGCCCTCGCTGTAAAGCCGCTTGTTCTCCAGATAGATTTCCGATTCGAGGGTCGCGTACGCATCGCGGTCCGGCGCACCCTTTATGGTGAGGGCTTTTTCCTCGATCGAGACCAGCACGCCATTCGCGGCGTCGGTTTGTTCCAGCATCCGGCGGGCATCGCCCGTATCGAACAACGCCAGAGACCGGTCGAGCAGGTGATCAAGCGCCTCCACATGGGCGAAATAGCGCTCGACGTATTTCGCCTCGCCCGTCGCGGTGGCAAGCAGGGCCGAACTGGTCAGCACTTCATCGATCCGCGCAATCTCGCCGATATTGACCAGCAATTCGCTTTTGGCCGACAGGCTGTTGCTCAGGCCGGACCAGACCGTTGCCGAGATCAAGACCAGCACCGCAAGGGCGCAGGCGATGATGCCTGATATGGGTCGAAGAGTCTTCACGATGTCAGGATAGGCGACACTTGGCAAAAAGGACGTTCACGCCGCCAGAAAAAAGCGTACAAGTGACGGTATTCAGCGGCGCTCAGACTTCGCGAAGCTGGCCACCCTCCATCGTCACCGCACGGTCCATGCGCTGGGCAAGGTCCATGTTGTGGGTCGCGATCAGGCCCGCGACGCCTTGGGTCCGCGCCAGGCTCATCAACTCCGCGAAAACGGTCTCGGAGGTCTCCGGGTCGAGGTTACCGGTCGGCTCATCGGCCAGCAGCAACCGCGGATTGTTGGCAACGGCGCGGCAAATCGCGACCCGCTGTTGCTCGCCCCCCGACAACTCGCCGGGGCGATGGTCGGCGCGGTCCTTGAGGCCAAGCTTCTCCAGCAGAGCTTTCGCGCGCTGCAACGCCGCTTTCGGCTTTTCGCCTGCAATCCGCTGGGGCAGGGCGACATTCTCGGCGGCGGAGAATTCCGGTTGCAGGTGATGAAACTGATAGACGAAGCCGACCGCCGTACGCCGCAGCATCGTGCGGGCGTTCTCGTCGAGTTTTCCGCAGCGCCGCCCACCGATATAGACATCGCCCTTGTCGGGCAGGTCCAGCAGCCCTGCGATATGCAGCAGGGTCGACTTGCCGGACCCGGACGGGCCGACCAACGCGACGATCTCGCCGGGATGCAGGGTCAGATCGACGCCGCGCAGCACCTCCAGCGCGTTCTCGCCCTGGCGATAGGTCCGCCCGACCCCGCGCAGGACCATGGCGGCTTCATCGGTCTTGTGCCTACTCATAGCGCAGGGCCTCGACCGGATCGAGTTTTGCCGCCTTCCACGCCGGGAAGAGGGTGGCGATGAACGACAGGCCAAGCGCGATAAACAGCGTCAGCGCCACGTCGGAGAATTGCAGCTTGGTGGGTATCTCTGAAATCCCGGCCCGCACCGACGGGTCCCAGACGCGGGTATTCGTAACCCATTCCACAAAGCCCTGAATCGTGTGGATATTGACCACGAACAGCACACCGAGGAGCACCCCGAGCAGCGACCCGATCACGCCGATACTCGACCCGCATATGAAAAAGATCCGCAGGATCGACCCGCGCGCCATGCCCATGGTCCGCATGATCGCCACGTCCCGCGCCTTGTCCTTCACCAGCATGACGAGGCCGGAGATGATATTGAGCGCCGCGACCAGAATGATCATCGTCAGGATCACGAACATCACCTGTCGTTCCAGATTGATCGCGCCGATCAGGCGGCCATTCTGGTTCTTCCAGTTATACAGGCTGATGCTGCTGCGCGAGGCGGCGAAAATCGGATCGCTGTATTTTTCGACATTTTCGGCATCGGCCACGAAAATATCGAGCGTGTCGGCCTCATCCTGTTTGTTGAAGTAAATCTGCGCTTCGGCAAAGGGCATGAAGGCGACGTTATAGTCGATCTCCTGCACCCCCAGCTTGAACGTCTGGATGACCTTGTAATCCTTTACCCTCGGCATCGGCGTCGCCTGAAACGGCGTGATGTCGCCATCGGGCGAGATGAGGGTGATGAAATCACCGATTCTCAGGCCCAGCTTTGCCGCGAGATTGGCACCCAGCGCCACGCCGTTATCCTCGGTGAACTCGGCCAGCGAGCCATTGATGATCTCCGGCTCGGCGGTCTCGATCAGGCGTTCGAGGTCAGCCTTGCGCATCCCGCGCACCAGAACCCCGGAATGACGGTCATTGCCGGTGGCGAGCACCTGTCCCTGCACCACCGGGGTGACATACTCGATGCCATCGACGCCGCGAATCTGCTCGGCGACGGTGTCGAAATTCTCGAACGCCCCGACCTGGGATTGCACGTTCACATGGGGGCTGCCTCCGATGATCTGGGTGATCAGCGTCTCGCGAAAGCCGGTCATGACGGCCATCACCACGATCAGGGTCGCCACGCCGAGCGCGATGCCGACCAGCGAGAAACCCGCGATGACGGAAACGAAGCCTTCTTTCTTGCGTGCGCGCAGATAGCGGCCTGCGATCATCCATTCAAAGGCGGCAAAGGCGCGGGTTTTCGCGGTGCGAAGGCTCGACGTGCGGGTTGCGACGGGGCCATCCCCGCGCATGACCGTGGCCGGGCGCTCCTTTTGCGGTGCCGACTCTTCGGCGAAGGCCTCAGCGTATTCGGCGGCAGAGGTCGACCGTGTGATCAGCGATGACATCGAGCGCCGGGTCTTTTTCGGCTTGGTCGAAATCTTGGGCCGGGCCACCGGCGGCTCGGATTCATCCGATGCTGGATAGGCCGTGCTGCCGCGATTGTTGCTCGGCGATTTCCGGATCGGCGCGCTCTGTTCGTCGCGTTTCAGGCTGTGCCGAAAATTCGGCGGGCTCTGCGGCAAGGGTGCAATTCTGTCCGGAGCGACAGTCTGCCTCGGCTCGGCAACCTCAAAGCCGCGTTCCAGCAGCGAGGCAGCGCGTGTCGGCTTTTCGGCTTGTGGTTTTGCCGGAGCTTCGGGCGCAGGCGCGGCGGGCGCAGGGCGCACTTTCTTGCGCGCCGTACGCTGCGGCTTAGCGGGTTCCGGTTGGGCGGGGGGCGGCGTGGGTCGGCGCGGCGCGTGTTCGGCGGAGGCGGCGATCCTGTCGCTGATGCTGGGTTTCGGCGGCTGGGGCGCACTCTCAGGCTTCGGAATATCCCCGGAGGTCGCCCGATCAATCAGCGAAGAGCGCGACCTTGCCTCCGGTGCTGGCCGGGAGGGCTGAGGCGCGCTTCTGGGAGCCGGAGCCGGAGCCGGAGTCGGGGCCGGCGCACGCTCACGGGTCTCGGGGGCAGGGGGCACCTCGTCATCGTCGCCCTGTACCCGTCGCCGCACACGCTGGGCCGCACGGCGCGCCTGTTCCGCGCGCTCATCGGGCGAGCGCGAAAAGAACGACATTTCGGTCGGCTGATAGATCGTCGGTTCGACCTTGCCAGAGTCGAAATCCTCGCCGGATTCCGCCGCTCTGCGTTTGCGCTCGTTGCTATCGGCTGCCAAGGATCACGACCTTTCCGCGCTCAGCCGTGGCCGAACTGCGCCGCGAGGCGGTTCACCAGCGCATCGGCGCTCAGGTTTTCGGTCTCGCCCGTGCGGCGATTGCCCAACTCGACGGTCCCTTCCTTCAGGCCGCGCGGGCCGACGACGACCTTCCAAGGGCACCCGATCAGATCGACGGTGGCGAATTTGCCCCCGGCACGTTCATTGCGGTCGTCATAAAGCACCTCGATGCCCATCGCGCCGAGGCGCTCGTAAAGGCTTTCGCAGGCCGCATCACTTTCGGCATCGCCCTGCTTGAGATTGACGACGGCAACCTGAAACGGCGCGACGCTTTCGGGCCAGATGATGCCCTTGTCGTCGTGGCTGGCCTCGATGATGCCGCCCACGAGCCGCGAGACGCCAATACCGTAAGAACCGCCATGCAGGGGCACGGATGCGCCCTCGGCATTGACGACGCTTGCGCCGAACGGTTCGGAATATTTGGTGCCGAAGTAAAAGATATGCCCGATCTCGATGCCGCGCGCCGTCACCCGGCGCTCTTCGGGAACCTCTGCCTCGAAGGCGGCAGCATCATGTTCATCCTCGGTACGGGCATAGGAGGCCGTCCAGTCGCCCCGGATTGCCGCCATCTCGGCATCATCGGCATAATCCAGCCCGCGCTCGCCCAGAGTCAGGTCGGCAAGGGTCCGGTCGAGGAAAACCTCGGATTCTCCGGTCTCTGCCAGAATAAGAAACTCGTGAGCCATATCACCGCCAATCGGGCCGCTTTCCGCGCGCATGGGGACAGCCTTGAGGCCTAAACGTTCAAATGTTCTTAAATAACTGACGAACATCCGATTATAGCTGCGCTCCGCGTTTTCCCGGTCGATGTCAAAGCTGTAGGCGTCTTTCATCAGGAACTCGCGCCCCCGCATCACGCCAAAGCGGGGCCGCACCTCGTCCCGGAACTTCCACTGAATGTGATAGAGGTTGACCGGCAGATCGCGATAGCTCTTGAGGCCCGCCTTGGCGATTTCGGTAATCTGTTCCTCGTTGGTCGGACCATAGAGCATATCCCGGTCGCCACGGTCCTTGATGCGCAGCATTTCTGGGCCGTAGGCGTCATAGCGCCCGCTCTCGCGCCAGAGGTCGGCGGACTGGATCGTCGGCATCATCACCGGTATCGCACCCGCGCGCTGTTGCTCCTCATGGACGATGCGCTCGATATTCTTGAGCACCTTGTATCCGAGGGGCAGCCACGAATAGATCCCCGCGCTCGCCTGGCGGATCATCCCCGCGCGCAGCATCAGCCGGTGCGAGGCGATCTGAGCCTCGGCGGGGGTTTCTTTCATGGTGGGCAGGAAATAGCGGGTCAGGCGCATTTTGACGTACCGTTTTGAGTCTTATTTTGCGAATAGCCCTGACCGCAAAATCCTGTGCCAGTGCCCTGCGATCTCTAGGCGAAGCCCGGACAGGGTGCAATCAAAAGCCCTCGCGGCCTACACAAATCCCCGGAATACCAAGAAAAAAGCGCCCTCCCGGATGGGAGAGCGCCAAGTAATCGTAAAGACAGGTAGGCGAGGCCGGTGATCTGATCATCGAGAATGGGGGCGACAGTCTCATAAGATATGACCTGAGCCCCGGCCTCGCAGAAACATTTGCAACGCCTATGCCATGACCGGACGCCGTCAGTTGATCGCAAAATCCCGCCGGGCCACCGCCTGCCCGACAAGGCGGTCGAGCAACAGATCACCCAGACCCGCCAGCGGCACGACCATGAAGGCGAGCGTGCCGAAGGACTCGGCCCCGACAAAGACGAGAATCGCGATGAAGGTCGCCGCAATCGACAATCCGTCATTACCTGCGCGGGTTGTGACCGATGTCGCGCGCATCACCTCGATCCAGATCGCGACGAAGGCGGCGATCACGAACATTGTGTTGAGGCTGACCAGAAACGTGCCGTTATTCAGCAATGGCAGCACGAATTGCGGCTCGGCCAGATATTGTTCCAGCGACATCACCCGCGGCGAGGGCGCCCCGGCGATGATAATGGCATAGGCCAGCCCGACCCAGACATAGGCGGGCAAGCCGCGCCAGAGAAATCCGATCACACCCATGGCCCGCCGCTCCTGAAAAATACTGCCATAGACCTTACAACGTCAGTCGTTACCTGTCAGCCCATGTGGAAACGTCGCCTTAACCGACACCGGGGATAATTGCACATCGTGCCAGGAAACCCGGAGACGTCTCTATGCCTTTCGGCAAATCCCATAAACCGAAACATCGTCACCGCCCGATCAAGGTCGAGGCCGAGGCCCCGGAAGTCCATCCCGAAATCGTGCGCGAAAAGCGCCGGGAGAAACTGAACGCGCCGATCATCGGAACGGCGGTAACGGTGGTCGGATCGATCATGATGCTCGTCGTCGCGGTGATGGGGGCACCCTATACCTATGGCGCACCGAAGGTTTATTACTCTCCTTCGACGATGCTGGAAGTCGACCGCCTTGCCGAGGCAGGCCATAGCGAGCGTGCCGAAGCCGACCCGGACCTGCTGGTCGATTTCACCGACGTGGTCTTTACGCCGAAAAGCGCGAACAGCGACGCGATGGCCAAGGTCGCCACGATCTGTCGCCAAAGCGGCACGCGCCTGATGGAAGAGGTCATGCCGCAGCACTTGCACCGCTCCTATCACAAGGCGACGCGTTTTCTCGCCTGTGCCATGGCGACCCTGCCCGAGCGCCTGTGCAATGCGGTCGAGCGCAAGACGCTGGTCGATAAACTGGTCGGTTACAGCGAGTTGCGCGAGAACGTCATCGGTTTCGAGAAATTTCGCGAACAGGCCATCGCCGAACGCGAAGAAATGCGCGAATACCAACGCGAGATGGGCCGTAAAGTCATGCCGCCCCTCGACTTTCACTCGGACAGCCTCGGCGACGGCCTGAACCGGACTTTCCAGCGCAACATGGAAAATCTGGTCCGCAACGGGTATCTGAAGGCCTCGGATTTCGGCTATTTCGGTTTCTACGTGCCGAGGATCTACGGCGATACCCTGCGCGTCGGCGCTGATCGCAGGGCCTATTGCCCCGACGACGCATAAGACCGGCAAAGCGGATCATCCCGCTGGCCGTTCGCTAAACGCGCCCTTCCCATTCCGGCCCATCGTCGTAATCTGCCGACAAACGACGATGGCGGAGGGGTATGATGCCGGTACTGATTCTTTCCGAGGGCAATGCGCTTTATTTCGAATACGCGGCCCCGGCACGCGAGGGCGCGCGGACATTCGTGTTCGTCAATGCCCTGACCGGCAATACCGGCGCTTGGGAGGCGACGGTCGCCCCGGCCCTGCGCGCACGGGGGTTCGGAACGCTCTCTTATAATTTTCGCGGTCAGGACGATTCGCCTTTTGCGGATGTCGAGCTGACCCCCGACCTGATCGTCGATGACCTGACCGCGTTGCTGGACCATGTCTCGCCCCCTCGTCCTGTGTTGGTCGGCTTGTCTATCGGTGGCCTCTTTGCGGCCCATGCGATTTTGCAGGGCGCGCGGGCCGAGGCGCTGGTGCTGCTCAATACCCTGCGTGAAATCGGGCCGCGCATTGCGTGGATCAACGATGCCCTGCCGCATCTCGTCTCGCGCGGCGGCGTGCGCCTGTTTATGGATGCGCTGTTCCCGCTGCTGGTCAATGGCGAGATGGCGGCGGAAAAGCGCAGCGATTTCATCGCCGACGCCCCCTACGAGCCTCTCGATCCGGGCCACGGCCACATGAACCTGATGCGCAACTCGGTCGCGGCGGATTGGGATGTGCCCTATGAGCGCCTCGACCTGCCGGTGCTGGTAATCACCGGATTGCAGGACCGGGTCTTTCTTGACCGAGAGGTGGTCGACCGCCTCGCTGCGCGCCTGCCCCGTGCCGAGCGGATCGACTGGCCCGATGCCGGGCACCTGCTGCCCCAGGAACGCCCCGAAAAGCTGGCCGCGGCACTGGCGGCGTTTGCTGGCGGCATCGACGCATGAGAATCCCGGCGCATCTCGCCATGGTTGCCGTCTTTATCGGCGTCTGGGGTCATGCCTCGTCAGAGTTCTTCGCGGTGCTGTCGGGGGTGCAGGGACCGGAAACGTCTGTCTGGCGCTATATGATCGGGGCGGTCGGCCTGCTCATCTGGGTACTGGCGACCCCCGGTTCGCGCGATCTGGCCGGCCCCTTGCGCAAAACGCCGGTGCATTTCGTGGCGCTGTCGCTGGCCGGGGTCAGCGGAGCCTATCTTGCCTTTCACTGGGCGCTGGATTTCGCCACCGTGGTGCAAGTGGCAACCATCGTGACGACGATCCCCATCTTTGTCGGCATCGCCAATCTAGTGATCAACGGCATCCCGATTTCGACCGTGAAGATCATCACCGGAGCCATGGCGACCATTGGTGTCGTGGTGCTGTTGACCGATGGCTATCTGGCCGATCTGACCGGCGAGACGCGGACGCTGTTCGGGGTGCTGCTGGCCCTCACCTGCGCGGCGCTGGCGGCGGTCTATTCGGTGCTGGTCAAACCCTATATGGCCGAGCACGGCGCGTTGACGGTGACCACGACGTCGCTGATCGTCGGCGCGGTCGGCCTCTGGGTCGCGGTTGGGCTGGGCTGGGGCGTCTGGGTCAATCCGGCGACCCTGTTCGAGCGTGAGCCGGTGGCGGTGTGGTCGCTGATCATCCTCGGCATCTGGAACACGACGATCACGCAAGTGCTATGGCTCGGCGGGCTGGCGGCGGCACCGGACATCACCCGCGCGTCGTATCTGTTTTTTCTCAAGCCGGTCATTGCCGCCGGTCTGGCGCTGTTGATCCTGTCCCAGCCGATTACCGGGTTACAGCTCCTCGCGATCCTGCTCGTCACCGGATCGGTGGCGGTCGAGCTGCTATGGCCGAGGCTTACCGGCACCGCCTGACCCGCTCGTCACCGCCTGAAAACACCGGATGTGACGTCGAACACGTGCGAAAACCGCGAGAATCGGCTACGCTCTTTTCAGTTCAGAGGTGTTCCATGTTGAAGATTTCCGCTGATCAGAGCGCCAGCTTGTCCGAAACCGCCGAGGAGCGGTTCGCCCGCCGGGTCGAGGCGCATCTGGTCGAGTGTTGCGAAGACGCCATGCCCGAGGAACGCGAGGCACGGGGCGCGCATACCCGGCGCTGCATCGACGCGGCGCGGGATACCGGCCTCACCTGGCAGTCCACGATTGCCGAGTTCGCGCGCCTCCTGACCCTGCGGGAAGCCGGAGGCCGGGTCGTCCACCCCGCGCGTCTGGCCGGGGACAGCCCCGACATAGCCGATGCGGTCTTTGCCGAGGAAATGCGGCGCACCGAAATCATCGGGAACCGCTGATATGGCCATCAAACGTCCCCTCGACAGCAAGGCCGTCGCCAGCGCCGATGATCGCTTTTACGCGAAATACCCGGAGATGGTGGACGAAAACGGCAACCGGATGCCCCTCGGCGCATCGGATGATCCCGATAACGAGATGCACGAGGACTGGGTCCGCTTTTACAAGGAAGAAGCGGCCAAGAACGAGGGCGGCGGTGGCCCAGCCCCGACGCCCGAGCCTGACAAGGAACGGGAAGAGGCAGAGGAAGAAGAAGAGGAAGAACCCGAAACCGTCCCGCCGCCGAAGAAACCGCCCTCGGACAAGTTTCCGACCACGCCCCCGGATGTGGCGGAGGACTGCCCAAAAAGCTGGATCAGCCTCGATCTCATCTACGCGAAGGACGCCGAGGATTGCGACGGGATAAAATATTCTGCCCTGACCACCGCCGCCTATGAACAGCCGACAACGGGCACCTCGCCGAAACGCTGGAGCGATATTCCCGCCGGGAAATGCCTGTTCGGCGAGTTCGAGTTCCAGTCCAAGGGCAAGAGTGCCAAAAAACCAAATTTCTAGGGAGTTTACGAATGTGTCCCGGGTATCAAGCCGCCGTTTCCTCATGGGCCTTTGCCTCGCCGTGCCCCTCCTCGTCGCAAGCATGGCCTTCCTGCGCGCGGAGGCTCCGGTGAGCGATCTGCGCCTCGAGCCGCTTTGCCTCGGTCGGCTGATGCTTGCCTTGCCCGAGGACCGGGTGCTGACCGATGCCAGCGGAAAGGTCGATGACGTCTCGGTCGAGGCGATTCTCGATGCCGGGGTCGAGACGGCGGCGCTGGTCGATCTGGAAAAATTTGCCCTGACCGATAGTGGCGCGGATCGCAGCCTGATCGTCAACGAGCGCCGCGACGGGGCCGTCTGGCTCGGGGCGTATCGTGTCAACGACATGATGGATGAGGCGAGCGCCGTGCGCGCCCTGCGCCTCGACACCAACCCGCCCCTGCGCCTCGATTCCGTGGGCGAGGGCGCGTATCTGAAAGAGATTGCCGGGGCCGTCTCTCGCATGGCGCGGGCGCTTGACCCAATACCGGAAAGCGGCAGGCCCCCGGCGGGAACTTTCTGTTTCGCCAACGGCTTTGGCGCGGCCATTCCCTATGGTGGTTATTACGAAGGCGTCGACGCCGATTACGACATTCCCGGCCTCGGTACGCTGACGCTCACGACCCATTCCAACGGCGACGAGGTGCCCCCCGGCTTGCAGGAGTTGATCGCCAAGGGCAGCGATGACCTGCGCGCCGTCACCGGCGAGGCCCCGACGACGCTCGCCCTGTCCGAGGCCCGGAATCGCACCTTTGGCGGGGCGGCGGCGATCGTGAAAGACAGCAGCGCGACCCGCCTGTTGATCTGGCGCGTTCCCGGCAAGACCCGCGCGCCCTATGACCCGCTGATCGAGCTGCGCCTGCGCACCAGCGCCCCCGAAGGCGATGCGGAGTCGGCATTTGCCGCCATTATTGCGACCGTGACCCGGGCGGATCAGCCATGAGCGATACGGTCAGATGGGATGAGCTGACGAAGAAAAAGCGCTTCGAATACGCCACCGGCGAAGACCACGTCATCAAGATCAAACGCGAGGTCATTCCGGTCATCTTCGTCCCCGGCATTATGGGCTCGCGGCTGGCGCGCAAAGGCAAGGTCGTCTGGGATCCGAAGGGTGAGCATGATGGCGGCGCGACCACCAGTTTCTTCCTGTCTCAGGCGCAGGCCCGCCGCAGCATCCTCGTCGGGACCGGCAAGCATAGCTCCACCTATCTGAAGGTGCATCTCGGCGAAGTCGAACACATGCCGGGCAATGGCACCGAAAAATCTCGGCGTCATAAGCAAGGTTGGGGCGGCTTGCTGGCCAATTCATACATGTCATTCATGACGGATATGGAGAGCTTTCTGCTCGGCGGAGCGATTCACACGGACTACGGTCGCTACTTTGAATTTCCGCTCTATGGCATGGGCTATAACTGGACCGCCGATAACGCGGTGACGGGCCATGATGTCGCTGCGCGCACCAATGCCATCATTGCCGAGCACAACAACGACGACACTTTTTGCGAAAAGGTCATCTACGTCACGCACTCCATGGGCGGTCTGGCCTCACGTTCGGCCATGTTCCTGCACAGCATGAAGACCAAGACCCTCGGTGCGATCCACGGCGTTCAACCGGTCACGGGCGGACCGGCGGCCTATAAGCGCGTGCGCAAGGGATTCGCAGGCGACTATGGCGAGCGTAATTTCCTTGGTGACAACCCCGAAGACGTCACGGTGATCTTCGCCAATTCTCCCGGAGCGCTGGAACTGTTGCCGACGAAGCATCACAAAAACAATGCGGGCGAGAAAAACTGGCTAAAGGTGCGCAGCGGCGCCAGCACCAACGACATCTTCTCGTTGCCTCAGAACGGCGATCCGTTCTCGGAAATCTATGCCCAGCGCACCTGCTGGTGGCGGTTGGTGGACGAGACCCTTGTAGACCCGGCCACCAACGGTCAAAGCCGCGGCAGTCCCGGCTGGGGCTATTACACGACCAATCTGTCGGCGGCGAAGAAATTCCACGGACGGCTCGGGCGACTAAAGCACGACAATACCTATGAAATTTACGGAATCGGCACAAAGCACCCGACCTTCGACGGCATCATCTGGGATTTGGAGATTGACTATATCCTCGGCAACGAACCCCTGACGGCGGCCATGCGCAATGAACTCGCGGGCAATCCCGATGCCCAGCCGCCGACCAATGGCGTCCAGTGGATTCAGGGCAACGATGTCAGCTTCAATCTCGCGGGCGAGCAGATCAATGGCAGTATCCGCGATGCTTCTGGCTCTGGCGACGGCACAGTGCCCGCAGGGTCGGGCAGGGCGCTGACCGGAACCGATGGCAGCAAGGCCGTATCCAATGTCGGCCACGAACCGGCCTACAAGAACAGCACCGTCAGCACAGCGGCCAAGAACGCGATTACCCGCTTGGTGAAGGATCATTTCGACGACCGCGTAAAGAAGGCGGGCGGCTGATCCGGCCTGCGGCCTTGCGCGTCCCTGCGCGGCACCGCATATCAGACCCATGTCAGAGCGCCTTAAACCGCGTGTCTTCAGGGCGGATGATCCGCTCTTGATGGCCGCCCCGCCGCCCTCGTCGATCGAGGTTGATCCGCTATTGCCCGAGGCCGAGGTGCTGCGCCGTCCCGCGCCGAAACGATCCGGGTTCTGGACCCTGTTCTGGGGGGCGCTGTTTTCGCTGATCGGTTTGGCGGTCGGCGTCGCCTTCTACGATTTCGTCGCGGGACTGATCGCCAGCTATGCGTGGCTCGGCTGGACCGCCGCGATTTTGATGGGCATCGTGGTCGCCGGTCTGCTGATCTTCGCCCTGCGCGAAGTCGCGGGCCTGTCCCGCCTGCAACAGATCGACGGCCTGCGCAGCGAAGCAGAAGCCGCGTGGGAGGCGGGCGACCGCAAGAAGGCGGCGGCAGTCCGCACCCAGTTGACCGCCCTTTATCGCGACCGCCCCGAACTCGACCGCGCCCGTGCCCTGATCGAAGAGCGCGCCGGAGACTCCCCCGACGCCGATGCATTGCTTATCCTGCTCGAGCGCGAGACCCTGCGCGGTCTCGATGCCGAGGCGCAGGACGCGGTCAAGCGCGCCGCGCGCAATGTTGCGGCGGCCACCGCGCTTTTGCCCGTCGGCCTGCTGGATGCGGCGGCGGTGCTGTACCTGAACGTCAAGATGGTACGGCAGGTCGCGGCGGCCTATGGCGGGCGGGCCGGATGGCTGGGGTCTTGGCGCTTGCTCAAGCAGGTGGCGTTTCACCTTGCGGCGACCGGGGCAATCGCTCTGGGCGACGACTTACTGGGCGCGGCCCTTGGCGGCGGCGCGCTGGCAAAGATTTCCCGGCGCGCGGGCGAGGGACTGGTGAACGGTGCCCTCACAGCACGCATCGGCGTGGCCGCGATGGAGGTGTCGCGCCCACTCCCGTATCGCGCCTTGCCGAAACCCTCGGTCAAATCCGTCGCCGCCGCCGCCCTGAAGCGCAGCCCCCTCGCCGAATGACGCTTTCACTGCGGGGTAAGATTGTCAAGCGTGACTGGATAAATATTAGCTTTAAATAATATTATATCCAGATAATATCTATCCGTGATGGCATGGAAGATAGAATTGCATCCGGCGTTCCGCGATGAAGTGAAAGACCTGCCGGTCCGGGTGCGTCGATCCCTTGGGGAAACATTGGTCGCGCTGGAGTTTGAAGGCCCTGACCTTGGCCGCCCCTATGTCGACACGCTGTATGGGTCGCGGCACGCGAACATGAAAGAGCTGCGGTTCAGCGCCGATGGCGGTGTCTGGCGTTTCGCCTTCGCCTTCGATCCAGCCCAGCGCGCCGTCGTGCTGGTTGGAGGCGACAAGCAGGGTGTAAACCAGAAGAAGTTCTACAACTGGCTTCTCGGCATCGCCGACCAGCGATTTGACGATTATGGTCAAAAGGATAGAGACAGATGAGCGACTGGCGAGACGTTATCCTTCACGACATGACACCGGACGAGCGCGCGGCGGTCGAAGTCAAAGGTCAGCGCATTGCGTCTGAAGCCCGAACAATTGCCGAGGCACGGCGCGCGCTTGCCCTGACCCAGTCCCAAGTGGCATCCGCGATGGAAATCACCCAAGGCGCGCTTTCGCAGATGGAAAAGCGTGACGACATGATGGTGTCCACGATCCAGTCCTATATCGAGGCGATGGGCGGAAAGCTGGAACTGGTTGCGACGTTTCCGGGCATGTCCCCGTTTCCGCTATCGGTTGGAAAGCAGTCTGGGGCGGACGAAAAGAAATCGAGATAAAGTTGCTCGAACCTCCGCCCCTGTGCAGTCAGGCAATTCGGCTGTAAAGACGGCCCGGACGCACCTGATCCTCCGATATTGGACCGCCCCATGACCGATGCCCCTTACCCCGTCCTGCGCACCCGTCCGAAACGCGACGGGCGATTTCGGGATGGGCATCCGTGGGTTTACAAGGATGAACTGGTGCTTGATCGGCGGGCGCGGGGGCTGGCCCCCGGAACGGTCGCCGTGCTGGAAAATTCCGAGCGACAGCCGATGGCCTTGGTCGCCGTCAATCCCGACAGTGGCATCGCGGCCCGCGACCTCGACCGCGACCCGACGGCGCGCATTGATGCGGGCTGGGTCCATGCCCGGCTTGAGCGCGCACTCGCCTTGCGGGATCGCCTGTTCGATGCGCCGTTCTATCGCCTCTGCCATGCCGAGGGAGACGGCCTGCCCGGTCTAGTCATCGACCGGATGGGAAGCGCGGTTTCTGTCCAGCCGAACGCCGCCTGGGCCGAGACGATGGTGCCGGAGATCCTCTCCGCCCTCGATGCCTTGATCGCGCCAGAGACGGTGGTTGTGAACCGCGATTCCCGAGGCCGCACCCAGGAGGGCCTCGAGGGCGGGCGCGACTGTGTACGCGGCGCAGATCAGGGGCCGGTGCGCGTCTTGTTGAACGGCGCGACCTATCTCGCCGACCTGATGAGCGGCCAGAAAACCGGCGTCTATTTCGACCAGAGGCCCAACCACGCTTTCGTTGCCGGGTTGGCCAAGGGCCGCGAGGTGCTGGATGTTTTCGGCCATACCGGCGGCTTTTCGCTCGCATGTCTGGCGGCGGGGGCGACCCGGTCACTCTGCATCGACAGTTCCGAGCCAGCCCTGAGCCTCGCAACCGATGCCGCCGATCTCAACGGCTTCAGCGAGCGGTTCGAGGCGCGGCGCGCGGATGCCTTCGACGCGATGCGGGCGCTGGCGGAGGAGGGGCGCAGCTTTCAGACGGTGGTCTGCGATCCTCCGGCCTTCGCGCCGTCGAAACAGGCGCTGGTTGCCGGAATGCGCGCCTATGAGCGCACCGCGCGCCTTGCCGTGCCCTTGGTCGAGCCGGGCGGCACGCTGACCGTCTGTTCCTGCTCCCACGCCGTGACCCCCGATGCCCTGCGCGAGACCGTGGCGAAAGCCCTTCGCATTGGCCGCCGTACTGGCCGCTTGCTGCGTTCAGGGCGAGCCGGTCCAGACCATCCCAGCCATCCCGCGCTGCCGGAATCCGGATATCTCAAGGCTTTGACCTTCGCGATAGACTGAGCCGTTAACCCCCTCTTAACCCTGAAAATTCATGCTTCCTTAACGCGCCGGGGTGGGCGGATTAAGGATTGTCAGCATACGTTATATAATGTTCTTGCGGACTTACGAAATTTTCTTAAAGTAGTTTCTTAAGAAAAAGGAGCGAATCAGGCGCGCTCCACATAAATCCGAGGACCGAGCATGACAGTCTTTCCCACGAGAACGAGTACCGCCGCGCTGACTTTGGCGCTTGGCCTTTTCGCCCCGAGTGTGGCGCTGGCTTGTGTCGATCACGGGGGTCTCATCACCGACTCCGGCATTTCAGCGGCCAGCTACAGCGAGACCAGCTTCGGCGGTACGCAGCAGCTTGCGTATAATGTCGGCCCGACGACCAACAATCCGAATGTCCGCTATCGTCCGGGCACGCCCTGCGACCGGATGCAGAAGGCGCAGCTGGGTCACACGACCCATGTTGGCCACACGGTCTCGACGGCACCGGTCTATGACAGCGCGCCCCTGCCGACCTATCAGCCGACGGTGCAGGCCCAGCCGGTACAGCACAGCTATACCACCCCGACCTACCAGCACATTCAGCAGCCGGTTTATCAGGCTGCCGCCGTCGCTCCGGCGTCGCAGGTCGTTGAGCGCATCGTCGAGAAGAAAGTCTATGTCGACCGTCCGGTCTACGTGAACCGCCCGGTGGATCGCCCGGTCTATATCGAGCGCCGCGTCCCCGTTGACCGCCCCGTCTATGTTGAAAAGCGCGTGCCGGTGCCTGTGGATCGTCCGGTCTATGTCAATCGCAACATCCCCGTGCCGGTTGATCGCCCGGTTCCCGTTGACCGCCCCGTGCCGGTAGACCGCCCGGTCTATGTCGAAAAGCGTATTCGGGTTCCGGTTCCCGTGGATCGCCCGGTCCCGGTTGATCGCCCCGTGCCCGTTGACCGTCCGGTCTATGTCGAGAAGCGGATTCAGGTTCCTGTGCCGGTTGATCGTCCGGTTCCCGTCGACCGTCCCGTGCCCGTGGATCGCCCCGTTTACGTTGAAAAGCGCGTGCCGTTCCCGGTCGAAAGACGTGTCGCTGTTCCGGTCGATCGTCCGGTTCCCGTTGATCGTCCCGTCTATGTGGAACAGCTCATTCAGGTGCCGGTCCCCGTTGATCGCCCGGTGCATGTTGACCGCCCGGTTCCCGTGGATCGCCCGGTCTATGTCGAAAAGCGCGTGCCCTATCCGGTGGAAAAGCCGGTCTATGTCGAAAAGCGCGTCCCGTTCCCGGTTGATCGCCCTGTGTATGTCGAAAAGCGCGTGACGGTGGACCGCCCGGTCTATGTCCAGCGCCCGATGCAGCAGCCGCAATTCGCCCAGGCCCCGTATTCGCAGTTCGGTTACGGCACCCGCGCCACCACCTTCGGCGCACCCGGCTACGCACAGCTTCCCTCGCAATACGCCGCCGCCTATGGCTGGGGTAATGTTCAGGCCGCCGCCTGGGGCGGCACCTATGGCGAAGCAGCCATGACGACCCAGCGCCTTGCAGGCCGGATCGCTCGCATCTCGGGCCGCATTGCCGAGAACGAAAACAAGGGTCGCTTGACCGGTTCCGACGCCAAGCATCTGCGCGGCAAGTTGCAGACGATCAGCAACCTGCTCGACACGGCCCGCAAGGACAACGTGATCGATCAGGCAGAGGCCGCGAAAATCCGTGGTGAGCTGAATGCCCTCTCCGATCAGCTCAAGCAGCGCGGGATCGAGGCGGCAACGGCCCCGACGTTTGGTGTGCCAGGCTACGGTATGACCGGCTACGGTGCCCCCACCTTCGGTGCCCCGTCCTTCGGAGCGGCATCCTTCGGCGCACCGGCTTATGGTGCCCCCGCCTTTACTGAAACGACTCTCGGGGCTTCGGCATCGGGTTACGAGTTCGATACGCCGAACAGCGCGCCGGGGTATCAGCAGAGCTGGGGTTACGCCCCCGGCCAGACCTGGAACGGCCCGGTCCCCGCACCGGCTTCGGCGTCCACGCCGAAATACTGACACCGCGCGCCGGGGTATCGGTCCAAAGAGACCGGACCCCGCCGAGGCCGCTCGACGGACTTTGAGGCAGGTTCGAGCATGAAGGGGCGGCGCAGAGGATGCGCCGTCCCTTTAATTTATTGAAAAAGATAAGGTATTCGTCGGCGGCGCACGGATAGTGCTCTCTGCCGCATTGTGACCATTTCGTGGATTCTGTCCGCTGGCCCGCTGGCTGGCGACGGAAACCTCCGCCCGCCCCGTTCCATACTCGCTTCAGGATGAAGGCCGCGCTGGAAATTCTTCCACCGGTATAACGACGGGAGACGTCCGATGAAAAAGATCGCCGCATTCGCCACCCTTGCCCTCGCCAGCGCGCTGGGTGCCTCCGCCGCCTCGGCCCATGACAGCCATGCGCACAAGGCCGGAACCTATTACGCGCCAAGCCATGCCACCACCTACGGCACGACCTATGGCAGCACCTATACGGCGCCGTCGGTGAATCTCGGCCCTATCGAGTATGTCCAGCCCAATAGCAGCGTTCAGTATGTGCAGCCGGCGACGACCACGACCTACACCGTTCCGTCATACACGACGCCGACTTACACGACGCCGACTTACAGCACGCAGACCTATTCGGCCCCGGTCTACACGACCCCGACTTACAAGGCCCCGACCTATGCCTACACGCCGTCCTATACCGCGCCTGCCTATATCGCACCGCGTTACGATGCGACCGAGCGGGTCCAGGCACGGCTCGACCGTCAGCGCAACCGCATCCAGAATGCCAAGGCGCGCGGAGATCTGCGCAAGGGCGAGCGCAAGCGCCTGAGACGCAATATGCGCGACATCCGGGATCAGTTCCGGGCCTTCAAGGCCAATGACGGGATCATCGATGCGGGCGAGTTCTCGGTGCTGCAGGCGCGCCTCGACCGCCAGTCCAAGCGCATTCGTCGCCTGGCCAACAACCACCGGGTCGCCGGTCCGCTGGTCTCGCCCTACGGTCACCACTGGAACCGTTACTGATCGCCATTGCGCCCCCGTCAACGCCACGTTGACGGGGGGCTGCGCCGTTTGAGGTATGCTTGTATTTGCATCCTTTTCAGCCATCGAACGGAACTCATCACGCCGAATTTTCTTTCCTAGCTGTCACGCTGTACTAAGATCACGTTGGGTTGGCTGGGCGCTAACAAAAGGAAGAACACATGATTTCCATCAGGAACACGTTGCGAGCCGCCGCCTTTGGGCTTGCCATGGTCGCCGCTGCGGCGGTGCCGACGAAAAAGGCCCATGCCGATGGCGGGGCGGTCGTGGCCGGGATTGCCGGGGGACTGATCCTCGGGACCGTGCTCGGATCGGCGGCACAGGCAAACACGGCATATTACGGCGGCGGCGGATACGCCCCCACCTATTACGCCCCCGCACCGACGTATTACGCGCCGCAGCCATACTACTACAACCCGCCCATTGCCTTCTCGTTCGGGTATAGCAGCGGCCATCACTACCGGGGTCACCGCCACTATCGCGGCCATCGCGGATACAGAGGCAACCGGGGATACCGCGGCCACAAGAGCCATCGTGGCAACCGGGGCTTCCGCTCCAACCGTGCCTATAATCGCGGCTATCGCGCCGCCCGCCGCGACTTCCGCCGCGCGCGCCGCTAAGGCAACCCTACCGAAGCGTCAGCGCCGCTCCTCCGGGGGCGGCGTTTTTCGTTTCAGGCTTTCGTTACAGTCCGCCGCCCATTCCTCACGGCCTTTCACGTCCGCGTTGGGCATCTGGTGCGCCGTGCATTTCGGGGCCATCTATATCTCACGAGATACCTATTCCATGGAGAATGACATGTTGAACCGCCGCACCGCCCTCGCCGCGCTTGCCTCGATCCCGATGGCCATTGCCGCCGGATCGCCCGCCGTTGCCGCGCCGTCCTCGTCGCTGATCGACAGTCATTGGACCGGGTCCGGGTCCGTCGGCAGCGTCGATCACTCGGCCTGGAGCCAGTTTCTAGCGTCCTATGTCAGACCCGGCTCCGACGGTGTGAACCGGGTCGATTATGCCGCCGCAAGGGCAGCGCAGGGACAGCTCAAGGGCTATATCAGCCGCCTTACGGCTATGGACCCGACATCAATGACCCGCGATGCCGCATTTGCCTATTGGGCGAATCTCTACAACGCCAAGACCGTCGATATTATTCTCGACAACTACCCGGTGGCGTCGATTCGCGATATTGGTGGCGGGCTGTTCTCACGCGGGCCTTGGGATGATGATGTGGTCACCGTCAATGGCCGCGCGCTCAGCCTCAATGACATCGAGCATGGCATCATGCGCCCGGTCTGGAATGATCCGCGAATTCACTACGCGGTGAACTGTGCCTCGATCGGCTGTCCCAACCTGATGACCCGCGCCTTCACCGCCAGCGGACTGAACGCGGCGCTGGATCAGGCGGCGCGCGATTACATCACCAATCCGCGCGGGGCGCAGATGACCTCGAACGGCCTCGTCGTGTCGTCGATCTTCGAATGGTACAAGTCCGATTTCGGCGGTAATGATGCAGGCGTGATCCGGCATCTGAGCCAGTATGGCGGCCCGAGCGGCGCGAGCAGCATCTATGATGATCGCTATGACTGGGCGCTGAACGACGCCCGCTGATCGCGACGACCCCGACGCGGCAGGGGACGCTTTCGCAAAGCGTCCCCAAATTTCGTAACTGGCCGCTTGACGCATCGCTTTTCGGCGACTAAACGAACGGCTCGCACGATGTTGCGATGCGCGGTTGTAGCTCAGTTGGTTAGAGTACCGGCCTGTCACGCCGGGGGTCGCGGGTTCGAGTCCCGTCAACCGCGCCAATATCGTTTTTTGCAAAGCAAAAAACGATGGCCTCCCACAGACAACTCTCTCAAGCGCGGCAGACGTTTTTCGCAGAAAAACGTTGAGAGCATTCCACGTCCTCCCCTTATCGACAGCGCCCTGCGCGCTTGCTTGACGGAGACGTGCTGTAAAAGGCCCCAAGCGCCGCCGCTGAGCCTGTCCTCGATGCCGGACACGATCACGCCGGATTTTTGGTAGTCATCGGACGGGGCGTCGAGCGCCGTCCTGGCCCTCTAAAACAGGCATTCAAGTCGACACAAATACTCACGTAATCACACTGTAAAATATTCAAAATTAATAAACTTTAAGTTGCGTACTACGTATTGTAAGTAGTATATAATTACGTTACTGTCCCTAATGGAATCGACTTTACTCGATGAGTAGAATCTCAGACGGGTGAAATCATGATAGCGGGCGTCAACACGGGTGAATCTAACGCTGCAAACAACACCGGCGTCGGCAATCAAGGCCTGGCATCGTCCAGTGGAAATAATTCCCAGAAAAAGGGCGATGCAAAAGTAACTATCAAAGGTACGAATAATACCTCTGCCGTGAATGCGGTTGCCAAGGCCGTGTCTGGCGGTGTCACTGCCAAAGCCGACAGAAATTACGGGACGCTGGGTGCCCAGAAGCTGGGGTCGATCGCTGCCTTCGCCGCAACACGCATCGGCACGAATGTCGTCAAAGGCGGTGATAAGACACTACTGAAAAACGGGCAGGAAATCCTCGCCGGTGTCTACGAATATCTAAAGGAACAAAAAGCGACTGCGCCGGAACTCAGGGCGTTCGTACAGCGCGTGGAAACGCTTGCTTCTGAACAAGTGTATCGTGTCACGGGCGCTGCGCAATATAACGACGAGCGCCGTGTGCAGGCGCGGGAAGCCCTGGAGAGTGGTGCCCTCGCGGTCTTCGACGGAGAGGAACGCAGCACGGGGGCAATCTACGAGATTGTCGAAACGGTCGGAACGGCGCATCTGGCGCTTGATCGGGTCAATGACCAATACGCGGTTCGAGAGGCCGGAAGTTCCGAATGGGTGACCCTCGATCATGGGCGAACCGCGACCTCGTTCGAGGAAAGCGGGTTCGCACCGACGAACGCCGTGGTCGATGGCGCTGGTTTCCTGGTGCTGTGGGAGAACAGCGAAACCGATGCCCTTCTCGTCTGGGATGTCGGTTCGGGGGGAGAACTGGTTTCCGAGGGCGATAACAATTTCTTCGAGCCGGTCGATACCAAACAGGCAAACGAATTCCGAGCGGATGACAAAAGTTCGATCCAAACCGTCGAAACCGCGGGTGCCGTCCATCTCGGGATCGATCTGGCTACTAACCTTTTCGTCATCCGTAAATCCGGCGGCGGTCGATGGACTACGATTGCGGATTCTGGAACGACCGTCGCCGGTCTTCGCAATCAAGGCTGGGAAGCCACGAAAGTGGACGCCAACGGGAGTGGCTACACGATCTTTCTGGAGAGGGATAACGGCGACACCATCGAGTGGAGCATCGACAAGGACGGGGTGTTCCAAGGAACCAAAAACTTTGAGGAGGACACGGTCGTCATCACGGAGCAAGCCGGCACCGCGCATCTTGGCGTGGACCAGAGCATCAACTTCTTCGTCGTGCGCAAGAATGCGTCCAGCGAATGGATTCCGATCGCCGAGGACCGGGCCACCGTCACGGAGTGGAACGACCGGGGTTGGAACGCCACGAAGGCGGAGGCGAACGGCAGCAGCTTCACGGTGACGCTAAAGCATACCGAGGGCCGGGAGGTCGAGTGGAACATCTCCTCTGACGGCACCCTCGTCGATTTCGATAATACCAAGGGTAAGGGCGGCATCCCTACAAGGGACGTGGTCATCTTGGAGCAAGCGGGCAGCGCGCATCTTGGCGTGGACAATGCCGCCGACGAGTTCGCCGTGCGTCCCAATGTGCCGAGCGCGTGGATTCCCGTCACCAATTCCGACGCGACCGTCACCGGCCTTCGCAACCAGGGCTGGGAAGCCACGAAAGCCGACGCCAACGGCAACGGCTACACGATCTTTTTTGAGAGGGACAACGGCGACCTTATCGAGTGGGACGTCAACAAGGACGGCGTTTTCCAGGGGACGAAGAACTTCAAGAAGTTCGAAGAGAAGACGGTCGTCATTCTGGAGCAAGCTGGCAGCGCGCATCTTGGCGTGGACAATGCCGCCGACGAGTTCGCCGTGCGTCCCAATGTGTCGAGCGCGTGGATTCCCGTCACCAATTCCGACGCGACCGTAACCGGCCTTCGCAATCAGGGCTGGGAAGCTACGAAAGCCGACGCCAACGGCAACGGCTACACGATCTTCTTTGAAAGGGACAACGGCGACCTTATCGAGTGGGACGTCAACAAGGACGGCGTTTTTCAGGGGACCAAGAACTTCAAGAAGTTCGAGGAGAAAACGGTCGTCATTCTGGAGCAAGCTGGCAGCGCGCATCTTGGCG
>CALGNO010000086.1 GCA_937958625.1 uncultured Neomegalonema sp. | reverse complement strand
GCGCGGATGCGCTCGGGCAGAATGCCGCCCGGTGTAAAGCGCATGACCAGCAGCAGCACGAGACCCATCACGAAGACGCGCATATGCTGGGCATTGTCGATCAGATGCAGGCGGAGCGGGCTGTCCGGGGCGAGACCGCTGGTCAGGGTCTCGATCAGCCAGATGCCGCCGGGTTCGGCCTGGACCCACAGGAACCAGATAAAGAACGCGCCGACCACGGCCCCCAGATTATTCCCCGACCCGCCGACCACGACCATCACCCAGATCAGGAACGTGAAGCGCAGCGGGTTATAGGTGCCGGGGGTGAACTGGCCATCAAGGGTCGCGAGCATTGCTCCGGCAATGCCGACGACGGCGGAGCCGAGAATGAAAATTTGCAGGTGGCGGCCCTTAACGTCCTTGCCCATGGCCTCGGCGGCGGTCTCGTTGTCTCGGATCGCACGGACCATCCGGCCCCAGGGCGAGTTCAGCGCCAGCACGCAGAGAAGCAGGATAACACCGAGAACGATGGCAAAAAGACCCGCATAACAGAGCTTTACGAACAGGCCCGAATACTCGGTCACAAGGTCGGTCAGCGCCGCCTCCCGCGCGGCACCCTCCAGCCCGGCGAGGGTGTCGGCGGCAAAACCGGCGACTTGTTCGCGAAACCAGTCGCTCTGTTGCAGGTCCACTTCGTAGGGGACGGGCCGGTCGAGGCCGGTGACATTCTTGACCCCGCGCGTCAGCCAATCCTCGTTCTTGAGCATCGCGATGATGATCTCTGAAATCCCCAGCGTCGCGATGGCGAGGTAATCGGCGCGCAGGCCCAGCGCGATCTTGCCGACAAGCCATGCGGCCCCCGCCGCAAACACACCGCCCACGGCCCAGGACAGCACGATCGGCAGCCCCAGCCCGCCGAGATAGCCGGTCTTGCCCGGATCGACGGCCTCGATGGCGTCTACGGCGGGCGAATAGAGGCTGCGGGTGATGAAATACCCCACCACCGCCACGAGCAGCACCGCCAGGAAATGCCCTCGGTGCCCACGAGTCTTACGATGGACGATAACGGTCGCCGCGATGGTGCCGAGAAAGGCCAGCGCCGTCAGGGCAATCCCGCCGCCCCCCACACTCCACGCCTCGGGTACGGGCGGTTTCGAGACCAGCACGGCGGCCACACCGCCCAGCGCCGCGAACCCCATGACCCCGACATTGAACAGGCCCGCATAGCCCCACTGGATATTGACCCCGAGCGCCATGATCGCCGAGATCAAACAGAGGCTCAGCATCCCCAGCGCGACATTCGGCGACTGGAAAACCCAGACCGCCGCAAGCAGGGCGGCCATGACGGCGAAGGCGAGGAGGGGGCGCAGGGCGGTCATGGGGCTGACCTCGACACGGTCATCCTCGCTCTTGACGCGAGGATCTCTTCCGGCGACGAAAAGACCCTCGGATCACGTCCGAGGGTGACATGCATGGGCACCATCAAACCACCTTCCCCCGGAATATCCCCGTCGGCCTGACCAGCAAGACCACCACCAAAATTACGAACGAAATCGCGAACTTATAGTCGGTCGAGAGCAACTGCATCAGCCCATCCGGCCGCCATTCTTCCGGCAACAGATACCCGCCGACCTTTTTATAGGCATAGGTCAGCATCACCTCGGAAAACGCGATGATATAGCCGCCGACGATGGCGCCGATGGGCTTTCCGAGGCCGCCTACAATGGCCGCCGCGAACATCGGCAGCAACAGCTGGAAATACGTGAACGGCTTAAAGCTCTTGTCGAGGCCATAAAGCACCCCCGCAATCGCCGCCAGCGCCCCGGCGATGATCCATGTCATCCGCACCACCCGGTCCGGGTCGATGCCCGACAGGCGCGCCAGAACCTCGTTATCGGAATAGGCGCGCATGGCCTTGCCGGTCTTGGTGCGCGCCAGAAACCAGAACAGCGCGGCGACGAGAATGATGGCGACCACCACCGTCAAAACCTGCGAGGTGCGCAGGGCCAGCCCCTCATCCATCCCGGACCATCGCTTGAACTCGCGGGCGGTGAAGACAAACCGCTCGCCGTCGAGAAAAATCTGGTCCCCCGGCCCGATGATGAACCGGATCAGGCCGTTCATCATGAACATCACACCGATGGAGGCCATCAGGAACGTGATCGGCTTGGCCCGCACGATGCGATAATGGCGATAGACAAGCCGGTCGGTCAGCAGCAGGAACAGCACTGTCACGACGATCCCGACGGGCAGCGCGAGCAGCGCGGTGGGCAGCGGCCCAAGGCTCACCCCCGCCGCCTGTAACCCCCATGTGGCAAAGATCGTCGCCATAGTCCCGAACGCCATCGTGTCGCCATGGGCAAAGTTCGAAAACCGCAGGATGCCGAAGACGAGCGTAATCCCCAGCGCCCCCAGCGCCAGTTGCGAGCCGTAGACGAGGCCGGGCACGAACACGAAGTTCGTCATCAGGATCAGGGTGTTGAGGGCGTCGGTCATAGGTGAAATTTAGATTTTTTTACTAATGCGGCATCGTACTTCATCGCTTTAGCTCAATTACTTTTGCAGCGATGTCGTTGATTATTTGTTCTACTTTCGTAAGGATTTCTCTCAAGTAGGGGTGCACTTCTTCATTTTTCATGACGTCCGTATCTCCAAAGACCAATGAAAAAGTTGGCCTTGCAGCGCATTCGAATGGATCGTTAGGCGCAACACGAGCCAGCTCTACTTCGCCATTAAAATTTATTTTACCGCCACCTGCACTATTGACACGAATATTTATGTTGCCTTGTTGGTTTGGGTTTATACCCAATCCGACATCCGCGAAAATCTGTATTATGCCGCGATGTTTGTAGGCGGCTAATCTTGTTAGCGACCAGAGCAGATAATTCCCATTTTTGTAGGGTTTATATGAGCGGATTAGATCAATTAAATCCACTGGAATACCTCGGCACTTTCTTTTGATTTCCTTTTCGAGATTTTCCAATTCTATTCCAAACGGAAAATATAATGTCCTATGATTTTCGATATGAAATTGTGTTGCCGCGTAGTACACCGCTTGATCTAGAGCGTGGCGGAGATCGACAAGAGTGTCAGTCATAGCCTTGCGAATCCGTGGTGGAGACTTCCCGTTTACTCTTGCGTAGAAAATACGCTCTTTTGAGCGAGGATCGGTTCTCCAATGCGTTCCGTAGCTCAAACCATTGAGAAAATCACGTGAAGAGATTGAAAAGTCTTCAAGATGCGCTTTTGCACTCTCGATGTAAAGTCTTGCACTCTCAAACGGTTCGTCTTCTTCACGTGTTAAGTTCATGTGCTATCTCAAACCTTTTTTGTTGAGGTTGTGTTTCGCAATTACTAATAAAAATAGCCTCAGTCGATGAGTGTTCATATTTAATCATCCCCCCAGAAAACTCCGCCGCACTTCCGGATCGGCCAGCAGCGCCTCGCCCGTATCAGTAAACCGGTTCTCCCCCGTGACCAGCACATAGCCCCGGTCGGCAATCTCCAGCGCTTGCCGCGCGTTCTGTTCGACCATCAGCACCGCGACGCCGGTATTGCGGACCTCGATGATCCGGTCGAACAACTCGTCCATGACGATGGGCGAGACCCCTGCCGTCGGCTCGTCCAGCATCAGCACCGAGGGCTGGGTCATCATCGCGCGCCCCACGGCGACCTGCTGGCGTTGGCCGCCCGAAAGCTCGCCTGCCGCCTGTCGGCGTTTCTCGCCAAGGATAGGGAACAGGGCGTATATTTGCTCGATGGTGCCGGAAATATCGTCATCGCGCAGATATCCGCCCATCTGAAGATTTTCTTCCACCGTCATGGACGTGAATACATTTTCAGTCTGAGGTACGAAGCCGATGCCCTCCGCAATCCGTGCCTGAGTCGAGAGGCCGGAGATGTCCTTGCCGTCGAGCGTTACCGCCCCTTCACGCAGGTCGAGCATCCCGAGCAACGCCTTCATCGCCGTGGATTTCCCCGCGCCGTTTGGTCCGACGATCACGGCAATCTCCCCGCGCTCGACGCCGATGGAGCAGCCCTTGAGGATGTCCGCCCCGCCATAGCCGCCGGTTATGTTCTGGCCGTTCAGGAGCATGGTCAAAGCCCTCCCCCATTGGGTGAGGGTTGGGTGGGGGTTCTCTGCGCGGGGAGAACTGTTTCCAGCCTAGATACTGCGGCCCTCACCCCGACCCTCTCCCGCAGACGGGAGAGGGAGTTTGTTGGCACGCTGCGCGTGGCATCTTTCCTCACGCCGTCACCCGCTTTTTCGTCACGCCACGGCCCAGATACGCCTCGATCACCGTCTCATTCGCCCGAACCTCGGCGGCGGTGCCGGTGGCCAGCACCGTGCCCTCGGCCATCACGATCACCGGGTCGCAAAGCCGCGCGATGAAATCCATGTCGTGTTCGATCATGCAAAACGTATAGCCGCGCTCGGCGTTCAGTTTCAGGATCGCGTCGCCGATCTCGGCCAGCAGGGTGCGGTTGACCCCGGCTCCGACCTCATCCAGCAGCACCACCTTGGCATCGACCATCATGGTGCGGCCCAGTTCCAGCAGCTTTTTCTGGCCCCCGGACAAGTTTCCTGCGCGCTCGTGAGTCAGATGGCCGATCTTGAGGAAGTCGATCACCTCCTCGGCCTTCTCGCGAATGATCCGTTCCTGCGCCCGCACCTTGCCGCGCGCGAACCAGGTATTCATCAGCGTTTCGCCAAGCTGACGGTCCGGCACCATCATCAGGTTCTCCAGCACCGTCATCGTCGAAAACTCGTGCGCAATCTGAAAGGTGCGCAGGAGGCCCTTGTGGAAAAGTTTGTGGGGCGACAGGCCCGTGACATCCTCGCCATCGAGCGTGATACGCCCGGAGGTCGGCGCGAAGAGGCCCGCGATCATGTTGAACAGCGTCGTCTTGCCCGCGCCGTTTGGCCCGATCAGCCCGGTGATCGAGCCGGTCTCGATCGACAGGGTACAGTCCGAAACGGCATGAACGCCCCCGAACCGTTTCGACACTGCCTCGACCTGAATCATCCGCGCTCCCCGTGATATTTTCCATCACTAGCGGGAATGGGTGGGGGTGCGCCAGTGGCTTCTTGCGACGTGTTAGGATTGACAGATGGCAAGTGCGGCTTACCGTCCCATTCCGAAGCAACCGCCACATAAGGCGGTGCCGAATGGGAGAGAACAATGCTTGCACGCCTGACTTCCGCCGCCGCGCTCTGCGCCGCGATGACCGTATCCACGGTGGCCGGGGCCGCCGATCTGCGCCTGTCGCACCAGTGGTCCACGAAGGACGTCCGCCACAAGGTCGCACAGATGGTCGCCGATCATGTGGCCGAGGCCGATGTCGATCTCAACATCGAGATTTTCCCGTCGAAATCCCTCTTCAAGCCGCGAGAGCAGTACCGCCCGCTCTCGCGCGGTCAGCTTGATATGACCGTCCTGCCGCTCTCCTATGCGGGGGGTCAGCGTCCGGCCTATAACCTTACCCTGATGCCGGGTCTGGTGAAAAACCACGACCACGCCGCACGCCTCAGCAACTCGCCCTTCATGGAGGAGATCGAGGCGCAGATGGCCGAGGATGATGTGATGGTCCTCGTCCATGGCTGGCTGGCTGGCGGCTTTGTCGGCAAGGACAAGTGCATCACCAACCCGGGCGACATCGAGGGCCTTCAGATGCGCGCTGCGGGCAAGGCGTTCGAGCAAATGCTGGCCGGGGGCGGCGCGTCGATTGCGTCGATGGCCTCGTCCGAACTCTATAACGCGATCCAGACCGGCGTGTTGCAGGGGGCGAATACCTCGTCCTCCAGCTTTGTCTCGTATCGCATTTTCGAGCAGGTGAAGTGCTACACCCCCGCCGGAGACGTGGCCCTGTGGTTCATGTATCAGCCCTTGCTGATGAACAAATCCGCCTTCGATGGCCTTACCGAAGATCAGCAAAATGCCCTGCGTGAAGGCGCGGCCAAGGCCGAGGCGTTTTATCTCGAAGAAGGCAAGTCCGCGGATGCAAAATCCGTCGAGGTCTTCGAAGAGAACGGCGTCGAGATCGCGCAGATGAGCGACGATGACTTCAAGGCATGGCAGGATCTGGCGAAGGAAACCTCCTATGCCGCCTTCGTCGAGGATAATCCCGACGGCCAGAAACTGCTGGATATGGCACTCGAGGTCGAGTGATCCGCTAGCACCCTTCGAGACGCCGCTTCGCGGCTCCTCAGGGTGAGGTAATGCGTCTGCCTCATCCTGAGGAGCGGGCATCGCCCGCGTCTCGAAGGACGCGTTTTATCTACGATCCTTCGCAAAATGTCGCCCTTCCGAGAGCGTAACCTTCCTTCGCGAAATCCGAGGCCGCGCCCATGTCAGCACCCGCTGAAATCAAGATCGCCCGCCACGGCGGCAATCCATTCCTGCGTGCGGTGGGGGCGATTTCGACCCTTTGCGGAATCGTCGCGGCGTTCCTGATTATCGCGGCGATCTTCATCACGTGTCAGATGCTCTATGTCCGGTTTTGGCTCGGCGAGTCGACGATCTGGCAGACAGAGATGGTGACGTTCATGATGGTCGGCGCGACCCTGATCGGGTTGCCCTATGTCCAGCGGTTGCGTGGGCATGTGAATGTCGACCTGATCCCGCTGATGCTGCCGATGGGCCTGCGCAAGGCGCTGGCGGTCGTCGTGCTGACGGCGTGTATCGTGCTGGTCGGCATCGTCGTCTGGTATGGGTACGAGATGTTTCACCTCGCCTATCAGCGCGGATGGCGCACTGATTCCGTCTGGGGACCGGTGCAATGGCCGGTCTATCTGATGGTGCCCGTTGGTTTTGGCCTGCTGATGCTGCAACTGATCGCCGATCTCGTGGGATTGCTTCTCGGTATCGAGGCGCCGTTCAGCCTTGACGAAGAGACCACCGGGGAGGGCGTCTGATGGACCCGCTTCTGCTCGGGGCGCTGATCGGCGTCGTCACGATCCTCGTTCTTTTCTCGGGCGTGTCGGTGGCCATCGGTCTGCTGATTGTCTCCGCCGGGTTCATGTTCTGGAACCGGGGTTTTGCGGCGCTGGAGCTGATCCCGGAGCTGTTTTTCGGCAAGATCGACAGCTTCGCGCTGCTGGCGATTCCGATGTTCATCGTCATGGGGGCGGTGATCGCGTCGACCCGCGCGGGGGCGGATTTGTACGAGGCCCTCGACCGCTGGCTGACCCGCATCCCCGGCGGGCTGGTGATCTCTAACCTCGGAGCCTGCGCGCTGTTCGCGGCGATGTCCGGGTCAAGCCCCGCCACCTGCGCCGCCATCGGCAAGATGGGCATCCCCGAGATGCGCAAGCGCGGATTTCCCGACGGGGTCGCCGCCGGGTCGATTGCGGCGGGCGGCACGCTAGGGATTCTGATCCCGCCCTCGGTCACGATGATCGTCTATGGCATCGCGACGGAGACCTCGATCGGGCGGCTGTTTCTGGCGGGCGTGATGCCCGGTCTGCTGCTGGTCGGCCTGTTCATGGCATGGTCGATTTACGGCACATGGCGCAGCGGGTCCGGCGATGCCTTGGCGGGCCGCACGTTTAGCTGGAAACAGCGGTTTGAAGTGCTGCCACGGGTCGTGCCGTTCCTGCTGGTGATCGTTGGCGTGCTTTACGCGATGTATGGCGGCATCGCGACGCCGTCCGAGACCGCCGCCGTCGGGGCGCTGCTGTGCATCCTGCTGGCTGTGGTGATCTATCGCCTGTGGGATTGGCGCGTGCTGTGGACCGTGATGCGCGATTCGACACGCGAGAGCGTAATGATCCTGTTCATCATCGGCGCGGCGGGCGTGTTCAGCTATATGCTTTCCAGCCTGCAAGTCACCCAGAGCATCGCCGAGTATATCGGCACGCTCGACGTCAACCGCTGGGTGCTGATGGGGGTCATCAACGTCTTTCTGCTGGTTGCCGGATTTTTCCTGCCCCCGGTGGCAGTGATCCTGATGGCGGCACCGATCCTCTTGCCGATTATCCTGACCGCCGGTTTTGACCCCTACTGGTTCGCGGTCATCCTGACGATCAATATGGAAATCGGGCTGATCTCGCCGCCCGTGGGACTGAACCTCTATGTCATCAACGGCATCGCGCCGGACATCAAGCTGAAGACGATCCTTCTCGGCTCGCTGCCCTATGTCGGCTGCATGGTGCTGGCGATTCTGATCCTATGTCTGTTTCCCGGTATCGCAACATGGTTGCCCGATGCGATCATGGGGGCCGAGATATGACCAACACACTGTTCGACGGCTTGCTGGGCGGCGGGGACGAGTCGCGCGCGTTCGCGGTCATTCCGGGCGATCCGACGCGGCGCTATATCTATGGCGATGTGCAGGACGTCACCGCCCGCTTCGCCGCCGCTCTGATCGAAAGCGGGCTTAAGCCCGGCGACCGGGTCGCGGCGCAGGTTCCTAAATCTATCGAAGCCCTGATGCTCTATCTGGCGACGGTCAGGGCAGGGGGCGTGTTCCTGCCGCTGAATACCGCCTACACCCCCGCCGAAATCGAGTATTTCATAGGCGATGCCGCGCCGCGCATATTCCTTTGCGATCCCAAGGACGCAGCCGCCTATCGCGAGATGACGGGCCGCCTCGGCGTTCACCTCGATACGTTCGGCCTCTGGCGCAACGAGGCGGACAGCGCCGGGACTTTCTTCGACAGGGTGCCCGACAGCGCCGATTTCGAGACGATCCCGCGCGGCCCCGGTGACCTCGCCGCCATCCTCTACACCTCGGGCACCACCGGGCGGTCGAAGGGGGCGATGCTGTCGCACAGAAACCTGCTCTCCAATGCCGAAACGCTGGTCGAGGCGTGGCGGATGAGCGGTGATGACGTGTTGCTGCACACGCTGCCGATCTTTCACACCCACGGTCTGTTTGTGGCCAGCAATCCGGTGATGCTGGCCGGGGGAAAGCTGATCTTTCTCGGCGGTTTCAATGCCGACGCGGTCATCGAGCATCTGCCGAGCGCGACCGTCATGATGGGCGTACCGACCTTCTACACCCGTCTGCTGGCGCGCGAAGATTTGACCCGCGATCTGTGTGCCAATATGCGCCTCTTCACGTCCGGCTCTGCGCCTCTGTTGGCCGAGACCCATCGCGCCTTTGAAACGCGAACCGGCCACCGCATCCTCGAACGCTATGGCATGACCGAGACGAACATGAACACGTCGAACCCCTATGACGGCGAGCGCCGGGCCGGAACAGTGGGCTTTCCGCTGCCGGGGGTCGATCTGCGCATCGTCGGGGCCGATGGCGCACCGGTGACAGAGGGCGAGATCGGCACCATCGAAGTGCGCGGCGATAATGTCTGTCAGGGCTATTGGCGGATGCCGGAGAAGACGAAGGAGGAAATGCGTTCCGACGGCTTCTTCATCACCGGCGACCTCGGGCGGCGGGATACGGACGGCTACGTCACCATCGTCGGACGCGGCAAGGACTTGATCATCACCGGCGGCTTCAACGTCTATCCGAAGGAAGTCGAAGGCGTCATCGACGCGCTGGATGGCGTCACGGAGTCCGCCGTCATCGGCGTCCCGCACCCGGATTTCGGCGAAGGCGTCGTCGCCTGTATCGTCGGGAACGGCTCGCAGACCGAGGCGAGCGTCTTGGACGCGCTCTCCAGCCAGCTCGCGAAATTCAAACAGCCAAAGCGCGTGTTCTTTATCAATGAACTGCCCCGGAACACGATGGGCAAGGTGAAGAAAAATGTTCTGCGCGATGAATTTGGCGAGACGTTTGCCTGATACACAATACCCGTATTTGTCTGACGGTCTGTTCGTAATTCGGGATTAAGAGGAAGTCTTAAATGGATTTGACTTGGGAGAAGTCCGTTCGTCGAAGCGACGGAGGTGACTTCAAGTTTCAGGGCGTAAGCGTTCCTGCTTCTTTGCGTAGACAGCACGGATTGAAAGACGGAGATGAAGTAACGGTCGTCGTCGAATTTGGTGGTAGCGAAGAAAGAATAACGAAGAATCTGACCAGTGGGGGTGAGGTCGCAATCGACAAGCCTATTAGGGAAAAGGTCCTCGATTACGCCATCAAAAACCCAACCTCTACCGTTCGCTACACACTTGTTCTTGATGCAAAGAATATAAATTATCTGTCGCATCGTGATCGTGAAAATGCTGTTCGTGAGGGCGATGAAAAAGTTCGAGACGCCCTGACGGACGAGGAAGCGCGAAAGCTGCGTCTCGAAACCGCGCCATCGAAGTCGGCGTCGCGAATTGTTGCTTTAAGAGTCTATTCGAGAAACTACGACGTCGTTGCCGAGCGTCTCGCCCTTGCAAAAGGAAAGTGCGAACTTTGCGGTAGCAAGGCTCCTTTCAAACGAAAAACTACCGGGCAACCTTACCTTGAAGTGCACCACAAAAACCCGCTTGCGGAAGGCGGTGACGATACGGTTGAAAATACTCAAGCTCTTTGTCCGAACTGCCATCGAGAAGTGCACTATGGTTGCTAGCTATATGTCGGTCATGGCGACGCGGTTGCCTCACCAACCTTGTCTGTGCACCCATAGTCTTCCCGGTCACCCTCGCACTTGATGCGAGGATCTCTCTCTATTCAAAAAAACCCTCGGATCGCGTCCGAGGGTGACTTCTTCCGGGCCAAGCGGCGCCCCTCCGATTTGTGAGAAACCCATGTTCTACGAACCGAAAAACGGCCACGGCCTGCGCCATAATCCCTTCAAGGCCATCATCGCGCCGCGCCCGATCGCGTGGGTGTCGAGCTTGAGTGCCGACGGCGTACCGAATCTCGCGCCATTCAGCTTTTTCAATGCGGTGACGGATGATCCGCCCATCGTCATGATCTCCTGCTCGCCGCCCGCACCGGGCAGCAATCGCGACACGCGCGCGAACATTCTCGCGACGAAGGAATACGTGATCCACATCGTCCCCCACGCCATGCGCGACGCGATGAATGTTAGTTCCGGCGGGTTCGGTGCAGACGTGGATGAATTTGAAAAAGCCGGTCTGACCAAGGCCCCGTCCGAACTCGTCGCCCCGGCCCGCATAGCCGACGCCCCCATCGCCCTCGAATGCCGCTACCGCCAGGACATTGCACTCCCTGCCCCGGGGGATAGCGGCGGTGAGGGCGACCCGGATAACGGCTATCGCATGTTTCTGGGCGAGGTTGTCGGCATCCATATCGCCGATGGATTGCTGAAGGACGGACTGCTCGATGTCACCGATTACGCCCCGCTGGCGCGGCTCGGTTATCACGATTACTCGGCGGTCTTCGAGACGTTCTCCCTGACCCGTCCGGGTTAGTCGGTCACGGGTCGGCGGGGGTCTCAGGCAACTCGTCGATCAACTCCCCGAGCAGGCCCCAGAAAAAATCTTCACTGTTATAGCCGGTGATGCGCCCGACCTCCTCGCCATTCTCGACCAAAACGAAGGTCGGCGTATAGCGCACCGGGCGGACCTCGCCGATGTCGTCGGGCCAGGGCAAATCGTCGTTGACGCGGCGTAATGGCGCACGCTTGCCCTCCGGCGTGATCGGATAGACGCCGCCCAAGTCTTCGTTCCACTTGTCGCAATAGGGGCAAGATCCGCTCTCAAACATTAACAGTTCCGCCGCATGAGCGGGACTGCACATCAAAAGCGCGATGGAAATAGTGCGGATCATCGGCATCTCAAACTTTTTCTCTTCGGACTTGCGCCTTGCGGTAATTTACGTCACAAATTCGTGAAACGAAAGAAACAATAAACGACCCAGGGAGGAAGCCCCATGAGGCTTATTGGTGGGGTGGCTGTTGCCGCCGCCTGCATCTTGGCGGGTGCAGCATTTGCCGAGGTTGCGCCGCAGGATGTGAAAATCGTCGATGGCGCGCTCGAGATGGCGTTGACTGACAAGGCGGGTGATCCCGTCGCGGGGCGCGACACCTTTGCCGGGCGCAAGAAGGGCAACTGCCTTGCGTGTCACATGGTCACCAGCCTGCTCGACGAAGAACAGTTCCACGGCGAGGTCGGCCCGCCCCTTGATGGTGTCGGCGATGTCTATAGCGCCGCCGAGCTGCGCGCCCGGATCGTCAATCCAAAAACCGATCTGCCCGACACGATCATGCCGTCCTTTTATCACTTGGGCGGCAACCGGGTGGCCGAGCAGTTTGCGGGCAAGACCATCCTGACGGCTCAAGAGGTCGAGGACGTGGTCGCCTATCTGCTGACCCTCAAGGAATGATCGGAGAATCGCCATGAAAAGACTGACAACGATCATTGCCGCCATCGCCATGCTGTCCGGTGCCACCTATGCGGTCGCCGAGCTGGCGGACAATTACACCTCGTACAAACCGACCGACAAGGCCAACCCGCTCGACGAAGTGATCTCGGGCTACGAGTTCCGCATCAAATCGACCCAGGAAACCCAGGACGACGACTTCGAGAATCCGGCGATGCTGACCCTCGATGTCGGGCTGGAGGAATGGGAGACGGCGGCGGGCAGTGAAGGAAAGTCCTGTGCCGACTGCCATGGCGACGATCCTATGGAGTCGATGAAGGGCGTCGGGTCGACTTATCCCAAGTTCACGGAAGAGGGCGACCACCGCGCTTTCCGCAATATCGAGAACCAGATCAATTTCTGCCGCACCGAGCGCATGGGCGCCGACGCGCTGAAATACGACAAGCCGGAAATGCTGGGCCTGACCATAGCGGTACGTCATGCGGATCGCGGCGAGCCGATGAATGTCGCCGTCGATGGCGATGCTGCTCCGTTCTTCGAGCAGGGCAAGGACATGTACTACACCCGCTATGGCCAGCTCGGCCTGTCCTGCGCCCATTGCCACGAGGAGAACTACGGCAACTACATCCGCGCCGACCACCTGAGCCAAGGCCAGACCAACGGCTTTCCGCTTTATCGCATGAAGTGGCAGGGCGTCGGCTCGACCCATCGCCGCTTTTCGGGCTGCATGAAGAATATCCGCGCGGTCCCGTTCAGCAAGGGCGAGGATGAGTTTCTGGCGCTGGAACTCTACACGTCCTGGCGCGGCAATGGCTTGCCCGTCGAGACGCCCGCCGTTCGCAACTGACGCCTCGCCGCTCCCCCGCCATGGTGGGGGAGCCCGCCGACTTTACGCCGCTCGAAATCCAAGGAACTGCATCCGTGGCACGTCGCCATTTCACATCGTTTGTTTGTAATGTTGGCCTCGCGCTCGGGGCCGGGGCTGTGCAGGCCAGCGACATTTCCCTGCGCCATGGCGGGGTGACGTTGCTGGGAGAGCTCGTTCTTGCCGAGCAAGAAGTCGGACCGCTGGTCGTGCTGACCCACGGCACCCTTGCGCATAAGGATATGGAACTGATCGAGACCTTGCAGGATGCGCTGGCGGAAGAGGGCGTATCGTCCCTGGCGCATACCCTGTCGCTGGGGGTCGATAGCCGGAGCGGGATGGCGGATTGTACGATGGTCCACACCCATCGCGATACCGATGCCGATGGCGAGATCGCCGCGTGGATCGACTGGCTGCGCACGCGCGGCCATGACGACCTGGCCCTGATGGGGCATAGCCGGGGCGCGAAGCAAGTGGCGCGGACGGCGGCGGCCCGCGATGATCTGGCCGCCGTGATCCTACTTGCCCCTTCAACCAAGGCCAGCGCCGAACGCCAGCGCGCGGCCTATGATGTGCTGCTCGGTGATCTGGAAAAGGGCGGCGAGGCGGGGCGCTTTGATCTTGGTTCGACGGCGACCGTTGCGGCATTGTCCGAGGCGGCCAGCGCCCGGCCAGATGACGAACTGCTCGTGCCGAACTTGCTTTATTGCCCCGATGCGACGGTGACAGGGGCCGCGTTCGCCTCCTATTATCCGCCCGAGGCGGCGGGGGCCGAAACCTATGCCGATGCCGTCGACGCGCCGATATTGGTGATTGCCGGAGGGGCCGACAAGGTCGTTCCTGGCGTTCCGGCGGCCTTCATGCCCCTGCGCGACGAGGCTCTGCGGTTCGAGGTGATCGAGGACGCCGACCACATGTTTCTCGATTTTTATGCCGAGGATGCCGCCGTGCTGATCGCGGCGTTTCTGGCCGACCTGCCAAAGCCGGAAGGGATCGTCGATTTCGAGACCGAACACGCCGCCGCCTATGCCGTAGCGGATGTCGATTACGGCGAATACCTCGCTCAGGAATGTGCGTCCTGCCATCGGGCCGGGGGGCAGGATGTGCCTGCGATTAACGGCTACGAAGCCTGGCAAACGCACCTTGCCCTCGCCCAGTATGAAAACGGCGAGCGGGAGAATGACGCGATGCGCCTGGTGGCGCGGTCGCTGGACGAAGAACAAAAGATTGCCGTTGCGGCGTATTTCGCGACGCTGGACGCAGAATAGAGAACTTTCGGGAGGAAGAACGATGGAAACCACCAGAAGAGATTTCGGTAAACTTGCCATGGTCGCCGGTGCGGCAACCCTGTTCACCCCCAACATCGCCCGCGCTGCGACGCAAAAGCTGGTTGTCGTTGGCGGCGGTCCCGGCGGCGCGACGGTGGCCAAGTATGTTGCCGATGGCTCGAACGGCGCGATTGACGTGACGCTGGTCGAGCAGAACCCGCTGCACACGACCTGCTTTTTCTCGAACCTCTATCTCGGTGACTTTTGGGAGCTGGATAAGCTGACCCACGGCTATACCGCGATGCAAAATCGCGGCGTAAACATGGTCTATCAGCGCGCGGCACAGGTCGCGACGGGCAGCGTGACCCTCGATGACGGTACGGTTCTGGAGGCAGACCGCGTGGTGGTCGCGCCGGGTATCGACTTCAAGTTCGATGACTATGAAGGCTATGACGAACACGTCGCCGCGACTCGCATTCCCCATGCCTACAAGGCCGGGGCACAGACGCAACTGCTCAAAAAGCAACTCGAGTCGATGAGGGAGGGCGGCACCTTCATCATCGCGCCGCCGCCGAACCCGTTCCGCTGTCCTCCGGGACCCTATGAGCGCGTTTCCATGGCCGCATCGCTGCTCAAGCGCACTAATCCGACGGCAAAGATCCTGATCCTTGATGCCAAGGACAAATTCTCGAAGATGGCGCTGTTCCAGGAAGCATGGGAGCGGCACACGCCGGGCATGGTCGAGTTCGTGCCGGGTGAGTTCACCGGCGGCGGTATCGCCTCGGTCGATGCGCAGGCGATGACCATCACCACGAAGGACGACGAGGAATTCGAGGGCGATGTGATCAACATGATCCCGGCACAAAAGGCGGGGCAAATCGCTATCGACTCGGGACTCACGGGTGATGGCGACTGGGCACCTGTCGACCCGGTAACGATGGAATCGACGCTGGTGACCGGTGTCCACGTGCTCGGCGATGCCTCGATTGCCGGGGATATGCCGAAATCAGGCTTTTCCGCCAATTCTCAGGCCAAGGTGGTCGCCAATCAGGTGCGCGCCGCGATGGGCGATGGCAAGGCCTTTCCGCCGCGCTTCCGCAATACCTGCTGGTCCCTGCTGGGGCAGGATGATGGCGTGAAGGTCGGGGCCGACTATAAATCCGGCGACGAAAAGATCGCCAAGACCGAGGGCTTCATTTCGCAGGTCGGCGAAGATGCCGATACTCGACAAGCTACGGCGGTCGAGGCCGTCGGCTGGTACGAGGCGATTACGGCGGATGTCTGGGCTTAAACAGGGGATGCGCCTTGCATTCCACGGCCATAATTTGTTATTTGTGAATCATAAGAACAACCCGTTGAGCGGGAGCTTCAGGAGGAAAAAATGACAAGCCAAATCACCCGCCGGGACGCGCTGATCTTCGGCGTGGCAGGGATTGCGAGTGTGTCGTTCGGCGCATCGGCCTTCGCCAAGGAAATGACGACGGAGGAGGAAGTCTCCGCGTTCGCCGGGGATGCCGAGATCATGGAAGGCACGATTGAGATCGATGCTCCCGAGATCGCTGAAAACGGTAACTCAGTTCCGATCGAGGTCTATGTCGACAGCGCCATGGAAGGCGACGACATGGTCGAAGAGATCATGGTGCTCGCATCGGGCAACCCGAATCCCGGCGTCGCCACGTTCAAGTTCTCGGCCCTGTCCGGCGAGGCCCGCGCCTCGACGCGCATCCGTCTGGCGAAGACGCAGGACGTCGTCGCTGTCGCCCGGATGAAGGACGGTTCGGTCTACCGCGCATCGCGGTCGATCAAGGTAACAATCGGCGGATGTGGAGGCTGACCCATGGCTAAGATCAAACCCCGCGTGAAAGTGCCGAAAAAAGCCGATGCCGGTGAAGTCGTCACGATCAAGACGCTGATTTCCCACCCGATGGAATCCGGTCAGCGCAAGGAAAAGAAGACTGGCGAGACGATCCCCCAGGATATCGTCAATTACTTCTCCGCCAGCTTCAATGGCGAGACGTTCTTCGAGGTTGAGGTCGATCCAGCGGTTTCGACCAACCCTTATCTCGAATTTACTCTCAAGGTGCCCGAGAGCGGAACCGTCTCCTTCCTGTGGAAGACGGATAACGACGGCGAATTCACCGACGAGAAAAAGATCAAGGTCGGCTGACCTTTCGGCCCCCGCGCCGTTAGCGGGGCCTGTTCCTTAATTCATCCGGCGAGTCCGGGCTGACAGCGTGCCCTTTGGTGCGAATGGCGGAGCCATGTCATGATTTCACGTCGCGAGTTCTTGCAGGCCGGTGTCGCCGCCACGGCGATTACGGGCTACGGCGGCCTGTGGTCTCGCGCCGCTGCGCAACAGGCCATGACCGAGGACGCGCTGATCGACATGGCCCCCGTCGGTAATGTCACCCTGATGCATGTGACCGACATTCATGCCCAGCTAAAGCCGATCTGGTTCCGCGAACCCTCGATAAATCTCGGCGTCGGCGAGGCGCATGGGAAACCGCCGCATGTGACCGATCGTGACTTTCTGGAAATGTTCAATATCGAGCCGGGCAGCCCCCATGCCTACGCCCTGACCTCGGTCGATTTCGCCGCCCTTGCGCAGCAATACGGAAAGATGGGCGGGCTGGACCGGGTCGCTACCGTGCTGAAACGCATCCGCGCCGACCGTCCCGACGCTTTGCTGCTCGATGGCGGCGATACTTGGCAGGGCAGCTATACGGCAAACCAGACCAAGGGGCAGGACATGATCACGGTCATGAACGCCCTCAAGCCCGACGCGATGACATCGCATTGGGAATACACCTACGGGTCGGAATACGTGAACGAGGTCATCGAAGATCTGCCCTTCCCGTTTCTTGGCGCCAATGTCTTCGACCGCGAATGGGATGAACCGGCGCTGGAGCCGATGGAGATGTTCGAGCGCGGCGGCGTCAGGATCGCGGTTATCGGACAGGCCTTCCCCTATATGCCCATCGCCAACCCCGGTTGGATGTTCCCGGACCTCAGCTTCGGCATTCGCGAGGATCGGATGCAGGAGGTCGTGGACGAAGCGCGGGAAGAGGGTGCGGAGCTTGTCGTCCTGCTCTCGCACAATGGCTTCGATGTTGATCGAAAGCTGGCGAGCCGGGTAAAGGGCATTGACGTCATTCTCACCGGCCACACCCATGATGCGCTGCCAGAGCCGGTTCGTGTGGACGAGACTTTGCTGATCGGCACCGGCTCGAATGGCAAGTTTGTCTCGCGCCTCGATCTGGACGTGCAGGGCGGCAAGGTGAAGGATTTCGGCTTTCGCCTGATCCCGATTTTCTCTGACGTTATTTCCCCCGATGCCGAGGTCGCGGCGCTGATCGACGAAGTCCGCGCGCCCTATGCCGACGAATTGGCGCGCGTGATCGCGCAGACCGATGGCACGCTCTATCGTCGGGGTAATCTCAACGGCACCTGGGACGATGTGATCTGCGACGCGCTGCTGTCCCAACGCGAGGCCGATATTGCGCTGTCGCCGGGCTTCCGCTGGGGACCGTCTCTTGTCCCCGGAGCGGAGATCACCGTCGAAGACCTGCATAACGTCACCGCAATGACCTACCCGGCGGCCTATCGCACGCCGATGACCGGCGAGTTCCTGAAGGTCGTGCTGGAAGATGTGGCCGATAACCTGTTCCACCCCGACCCGTATTATCAACAGGGCGGCGACATGGTGCGGGTTGGCGGCATGGGCTATCGGATCGACACCGCCGCGAGTGCCGGGTCGCGGATTTCGGATATGACCTTGCTCAAGACCGGCAAGGCGATTGATCCCTCTCGCGAATACATGGTCGCGGGCTGGGCCTCGGTGAACGAAGAAACCGAGGGGCCGCCGATCTGGGAGGTGGTCGAGGATCATCTGGCCGACATCGGCACCGTATCCGTCGACACCAATTCCGCAATCGAGATCGCGCAGTGACGCGCGCGGTCTCTTCACCCTTGGTGTTTTGCCGACATTTCACAAATGGAGAGTGTAATGAGTGACTCCATCAGCCGCCGCAAGCTGTTGACCGGGGCCGCCGCCACGGCGGGGGCGGCGCTTGCCACCACGGCCCGCGCCGACGATCCCGCGATCACTGAAGTTCAGCCCTGGAACCAAGAGCTTGGCGATGGCGTCGATGTTGCGCCCTATGGCGTGCCCTCGGAATTCGAGGCCGACGTCGTGCGCCGCAATGTGCCTTGGCTGACGGCGGACGCGACGTCATCGATCAACTTCACGCCGATCCACGCGCTCGAAGGGATCATCACGCCAAACGGGCTGTGTTTCGAGCGGCACCATTCCGGCGTTGCGCTTGTCGATCCAGCCGAGCACCGGCTGATGATAAACGGCCTCGTCGATACGCCGCTGGTCTTCACGGTGGACGAGATCAAGCGCTTTCCGCGCGAAAACCGCATCTACTTTCTCGAATGTGCCGCCAATGGCGGGATGGAGTGGCGCGGGGCGCAGCTCAACGGCTGTCAGTTCACCCACGGCATGATCCACTGCGTTCAGTATACCGGCGTTCCGCTGAAGCACATTTTGGCCGAAGCCGGGGTCAAGACCGCTGGCAAATGGATCTTGCCCGAAGGCGCAGATGCGTCCGGCATGACCCGATCTATCCCGCTGGAAAAGGCACTGGAGGATTGTATGGTTGCCTTTGCCATGAACGGCGAGGCCCTGCGCCCTGAACAGGGCTATCCCCTGCGCCTCGTCGTGCCCGGTTGGGAGGGCAACATGTGGGTCAAGTGGCTGCGCCGCATCGAAGTCGGCGACATGCCATGGCATCACCGTGAGGAGACGTCAAAATACACCGACCTGATGTCCAACGGAAAGGCGCGGCGCTTTACGTGGGAGATGGATGTGAAATCCGTCATCACGAACCCCAGCCCCCAGGCACCGATCACCCATGAAAGCGGACACACGGTCCTCAGCGGCCTCGCATGGTCCGGGCGGGGCACGATCAAGCGGGTCGATGTCAGCCTGGATGGCGGCACCAACTGGACCACCGCCCGCCTCGACGGGCCAAGCCATCCGAAGGCGCTGCACCGGTTCTATCACGAGTTCAATTGGGATGGTGGGCCGCTCTTGCTGCAATCCCGTGCCATCGATTCCGAAGGGCACGTGCAGCCGACCAAGGATGCCTTGCGGGCCGTGCGCGGCACCGAGTCGATCTATCACAACAATTCAATCCAGACGTGGCATGTCCGCGAAGGCGGGGAGGTCGAAAATGTCGAAGTGGGTTAAGTCACTGGCGTTGGTGGCGTTCGTTGCCACACCGCTCGCCGCCGCCGACCTGGGCTTGGGTCGTCCGGCGACCGAGGCGGAGATTACGGCTTGGGACATTGACGTTCGCCCCGATGGTCAGGGCTTGCCCGAGGGGCAGGGCACAGCGGCGGATGGCGAGGAGATCTACAACGATCAATGTGCCTACTGCCACGGCGTCTTCGGTGAGGGCGAGGACCGTTGGCCGCAACTGGCGGGCGGCGAGGGGTCGTTGGCCGACGAGACGCCGATCAAGACCGTTGGGTCGTATTGGCCCTATGTCTCGACGGTGTTCGATTACGTCCATCGGGCGATGCCCTTTGGGTACGCGCAATCGCTGTCCGATGACGAAGTCTACGCCCTGACGGCCTATATCCTCTATATGAACGATATCATCGAGGACGAGGAGTTTGTGCTGTCAAAGGCCAGCTTTGGCGAGGTCGAGATGCCCAACGAAAGTGGGTTCTTCCCAGATGATCGCGAGGCCGAGTACGCGGCGGGCGAGCCGTGCATGACCGATTGTACCAACGGCCCCATGGCCGTGACCATGCGCGCAAGGGTGCTGGATGTGACGCCGGAGACGGAAGAACAGTAATGCTGCCCCGGACGACGATCCGGGGCATCGCTGTGATCAAGTTGGCTTGAGCGCCTTCAGCGCAGCCTGCGCCTTGGCGTCAAACCCACAGATCACGGTTTCTCCGGCCACAAACACGGGCCGTTTTAACAAAGTCGGATGCTCGACGATCAGCGCGACGGCCTTCGCCGCATCGATCCCTTCTTTCTCGGCGTCCGACAGTCCGCGCCACGTCGTGCTGCGCCGGTTCAGTGCCGTATCGGGGCCGAGGGCCGCGACGACTGGCGCGACCCAGTCTTCGCTCGTCCCATCGGCGCGGATGTCATGGTTCTCGAAGGCGATTCCCTCGGCTTCCAGCCATTTCAGCGCCTTGCGACAGGTATCGCAGATCTTGAGCGTGTAGACTTTCACGCCGGGTTCTCGTCGTCGAAATGCGGCATTCCGGCAAAGCCGCCGCCATCGTATTTGAACATCGGATCGTCGATGCCCTTTTGCGGCGATGCTGCCTCGACCTTTTCGCGATAGGCTTCGGCGTTATCCTTGGGGCGATACCCGAGATGCGCGGCCATCCAGTTGTCCCACAGCTTTTCGTCATTGTCTGAGATGCCATAGACGATCGTATGTTCGACACGCGGCGCGATCAGGCAGCGGTCGATCAGGTGCTGAAAATCTGCAAAGCTGAGCCACGTCGCCATCATCCGCCGGTCCAGCGGCTCCGGAAAGCAAGACCCGATGCGGATCGACACGCTCTCGAAATGGTATTTGTCCCAGTAATATTGGGCGACACCCTCGCCAAAGACCTTGGACACGCCGTAATTGGTGTCCGGGCGAGGATAGACCGAGGCGTCGATCACCTGGGTCCGAGGGTAAAAGCCGATGGCGTGGTTCGACGAACCCCAGATCAGGCGCTTGACGCCATTCTTCCGGCAGCCCTCGTACATATTATAAAAGCCGATGATATTGGAATTGAGGACGTTTTCCCACGACCCCTCGATGCTCTGACCGCCCATATGGATGATCATGTCGACATCCTTGGTCATTTCCATCATCGCATCCGCATCGGCGACATCGGCAACGACGGCCTCCTCATGTCCGGCGACATCCTTCATCTCGACGCGGTCGGTAATGCGCAAGTGCTCGCAATGTGCGGGCAGGGACTCGCGCAGGACGGTGCCGAGATTGCCGGCGGCGCCGGTCAGCAGGATGCGATTGAGGCGTTTGGCCATTATGGGTCTCCCGTTTGCTTTCATCTATTTCGAACGATCTATATCGCTGTCTGAACGCATTGTCGCGCTGTGCTTGCCACCGCGGGGATACGGCGCTTATATCGTTTTTTGCAGTGCAGCACATCGACCGGAGTTCCCATGGCCAGCCCAGTATCCGAAATCCAATCCGTCGGCGTCGTGGGGGCCGGACAGATGGGCAATGGTATCGCCCATGTCTTCGCGCTCAACGGCTATAGCGTTGTCATGAGCGATCTTGAGCAATCGGCGCTCGATGCGGCGATGGAGACCATTCGCGGCAATCTCGGACGCCAGGTGCGCAAGGACGTAATCTCCGACGCCGAGAGCGAAGCGGCGCTGGCGCGCATCCACTGTTCCACGGATTTGAGCGCGTTCGGCGACTGCGATCTGGTGGTCGAGGCTGCGTCGGAGCGCGAGGATGTGAAGAAGAAAATCTTCGCCACGCTGCTGCCCATCGTGCCGGAGCGGGCGATTCTGACCTCGAACACCTCGTCGATCTCGATCACGCGGCTGGCCTCGTCCACCGATAGGCCCGAAAAGTTCATGGGCCTGCATTTCATGAACCCGGTGCCGGTGATGCGGCTGGTTGAGCTGATCCGGGGGATTGCGACCGACGAGCCGACCTACGACACGATGAAAAAGGTCGTCGCGTCCCTGGGCAAAGAGGCGGCGAGCGCCGAGGATTTTCCGGCCTTCATCGTGAACCGCGTTCTGGTGCCGATGATAAACGAGGCCGTTTATACGCTTTATGAGGGCGTCGGCACGGTGGAGAGCATCGACAAGGCGATGACTCTGGGGGCCAATCATCCGATGGGGCCGCTGGCGCTGGCGGATTTTATCGGCCTCGATACCTGTCTGGCGATCATGAACGTGCTGCATGACGGGCTGGCCGATACCAAGTACCGCCCCTGTCCGCTGTTGACGAAATATGTCGAGGCAGGATGGCTGGGCCGCAAGACCGGGCGCGGCTTCTACGATTATCGCGGCGATGAGCCGGTGCCGACCCGCTGATTGAGGCCGTCCGTAAAACGCCTCGACCGCCCCGCGCCCGGCAACTTCAGTCCTTCGGCGGGGCAAAGGGTCTTCGCGGATGCGAGGGGACAAGATGACCGATGACGTGATTTACGAGGTCGAAGGCAGCATCGGCTGGATCGTCTTCAATCGGCCCGACCAACGCAATGCGCTGACCTTCGCGATGTATGATCGGGTTGCCGAGATATGCCGGTCGGTTCCTGCTGATGGTTCGATCACGGCCCTGGTCCTGCGCGGCGCTGGCGAGCGGGCCTTTGCCGCCGGGACCGACATGAGCGAGTTTCGGGGATTTTCCAAGCCCCAAGACGCCATCGACTACGAGCGTGATGCCGAGGCCGTCTTCTCCGCCATCGAGACCTGTCCTGTGCCGACCATCGCCGCGATTGTCGGGGCGTGTACCGGGGGCGGCGGCGCGATTGCCGCCAGTTGCGATCTGCGTATTTGTGATGCGACGTTGAAGTTCGGATTTCCGATTGCGCGGACCCTTGGCAACTGTCTTTCCATCGCCAATCTCGCGCGTTTGTCGGCGCTGATGGGATCGGGACGGGTGCGCGAGATACTGTTTACCGCCCGGTTGATCGAGGCCGAGGAGGCAAGCGCGATTGGCCTCGTGTCAGAGGTTCTACCCGATGCTGACGCCGTTATGGCGCGGGCGCGGGCGCTTGCCTCCACCGTTGCCAGCCATGCGCCGCTGACCCTGCGTGCCACTAGCGAGGCCCTGCGACGTTTGCGGGTCGACGGGGCGGGTGCCAACGATCATGATTTGGTTGAACAATGCTATATGAGCGAGGATTTCCGCGATGGCATGGAGGCGTTTCTGGCAAAGCGCAAACCCGCATGGAAAGGCCGTTGATGGGTCCGCGCCTTTCGCCTTAGCCGTTCTGATCGTCACCGCCCGCGCGATGCAGTCCCTTGGTCTGCCAGAACGACAGAATAGAGGCGGCGATGTCCTTCGTTCCGGCGAAATCATCCGCCTTGGTGAAGAACGCATTGGCCCCTTCACTATAACTGCGGCTGATGTCAGATTTCGAACTTGAGGTCGACAGCACCATGACGGGGGTAAGGGTCGGGGGGCCAGCCATTTCGCCGTGGCGCAGGCGATGCAGGATTTCGATGCCGTTCATTTTCGGCAGGTTTAGGTCCAGCAAAAGCAGGTCAGGTTGCGATGTCGGCGCGTCCGACTTTCCATAGACCTCAAACAGTTCTTCGCCGCTGCTGCAAAATGCAAAGCGCGGTTTGGGCGTGCAGGCAGAAAAAGCACGTCGCATGGAATAGACATCCTCGCGGTCGTCATCGACCATGACGATGAACAATTCGTCTTCTGCCGCCGTCGTCACTGCGCTGCCTCCTCTGATGAGGGGATACGAACCATGAATTTCGTGCCTTCGCCGACGGTACTGTCGACGTCGATGTGCCAGCCGTGGCGCTCGCACACCGTTCGGCAGATTGCGAGGCCGATGCCGGTGCCGTCGAACTTGTCACGGTTATGCAGGCGCGTGAACGGTTCAAAGATGCGCTGCGCGTCTTTTTGCTCCATGCCGATACCGTTGTCGCTGACGCTGATCTGTATTCTGCCGTCGGGGTAGGTAATGCCGTTGATTTCAACGACGGGCGCAACATCGGCGCGTTTGTATTTCAGCCCGTTGGAGATCAGATTGCGCAGCAGTTGCTCGACCAGGGTTTTGTCCCCGGTGATTTCCGGCAAAGTGCCGACCTCGATCCGGGCGTTGGACTCGGCAATCCGCACATCCATCTGACTCTTCAGGTCGGTAACGATTGCGGGCAGGTCGAGCGTTTCACGCTTCAATTCCTTGCCCGTCGTGCTGGACAGCGAAAGAATATCGGTAACGAGCGTGCGCATCCGCGCCGCCGATCCCGAGATCACTTCGACAAAGAATTTGCCGTCCTCGCTCAATTCCTCGCCGCAGTCTTCAACGAGGTATTCAGAAAACTGCATCAGCTTGCGCAGGGGCTCCTGCAAGTCGTGAGACGCGACATGGGCGAACTGGCGTAGGCTGTCATTCGACGTTTCCAACCGCTCGTTATTGCTGGACAATTCGCGGTTGAGGTCGCGGATTTTCTGTTCGTGCTCTTTTTCCACCGTGATGTCCCGCGCGATGGCGAGTAGGTGGCGTTCACCTGTTTCACTGTCGACATAGGGGATCTTGTCGGTTTCGACCCAAAGTTCGGGAGCATCCTTGGGGGTGAACTTCTCCACGCGCTGTAACAACGGTTTCCCGCTCTCGATGACCATCATATCATCCTGGTGGTATTTCGCCGCCATTTCAGGGAAGAGCTTGTAGGTATCGCCCCCCGTCGCCTCTTCGACGGTCAATCCCATGGATGCCGCGGCTGCTTCGTTCAGGCGCAGGATTCGGTTCTTGTCATCCTTGAAGAAAACCTTGGCACGGATGCTGTTGAGGATCAGGTCGAAGTCGTTGCGCGTGCGGGCAATATCTTTTGACATGGCGTCGCGTTCGACCCGCCGACCGATCCATTCTGCGAGGGTCGCAATCAGTGAAATCTCAAGCTCGCCGAACGGCGCGCGGGGTTTGCGTGCCGCGAAGTTGACGGCCCCGTAATACTCGCTGCCGGTGCGCACTTTTTGGCCGATGTAGGATTCAAGACCTGACGCGAGATAGGCGGTGCTGTCCTTGAATTCCGAGTCGGGCACAGACGCGATGGCGAGTGCCTTGTTCGGATCTTTCAAATCGCTGCAATAGGTGTTTTTGAGGGGCATGACGGTGCCCTCTTGCAACCCGAGAATATCCCCGCCCACGATTGCCTCGACCTTATATTCCTCATCCTTGATCTGGCTGAAGACACCGAGGGGCATTCCGAAGAATTCCGCACCGATTGTCAGGGCTTCTCGGATACTCGGCTTTAGCGGCTTGTCGATATCGAAGGTCAGGCGCGACAGTTTTTCCAGCGCGACACGATAAGCGGTCGCTTCGGTAATATCCTGGCCCACGGCCTGATACTCGACCAACGCGCCATCATTATCGGCAACGGCGCGCACGATGCCCTCGTAACAGACCGGACGCCCCGCCGTTTCGGTTTCTTCGAGCAGAAAGTTAGTTGCATCGCCGATGGCGAGGTCGCCAGTGCACTGGATCAGCTTGTCCGCCTGTTCGGGGGCGATGACCTCTTCGAGAGTCCGGCCCAGAATCCGCTCGCGCTTGCGGTCTGTGACCTTGCAGAAAGCGTCGTTGCAGAACGTGATCTTTCCGTCATTGGCATCCCAGCGCATCATGAAGTGGTCGATGTCCTCGACAATATTCTCATATCGCAGGGCGAGTTCCTCGACCTTCAGCTTGGCTTCCTTTAGGGCCGTTACGTCGATCATGGTGATGACGGCACCCGAGACGCCCTCGTCATTGACCTTGTAGGGCAGGGCACGCAGCAACAGGGTTTTGTCGCCGACGACAATCTCCTGTTCGACACTCTCGCCGGTTTCGATGATATGCGACAGCTTTTCCGTGAGGGTCGGTTCGTGAAAGCGGGTCGTGATATGGGCAATCGGACGGCCGATATCGTGCTCGACCAAATTAAAGGTCTCGACCGCCGCCGGGGTAAACCGCCGGACGCAGAGTTTTTCATCCACGAAAATGGTGCCGATGCCCGTCGATTGCAGCAGATGCTCCATATCGCTGGAGAGCTCGGTCAGTTCGGTAATCTTGCGCTGGTGCTCGGCGCTGACGGTGTAGAGTTCTTCGTTGACCGAATGCAGCTCCTCGTTGGTACTCTGCAATTCCTCGTTCGAGGCCATCAGCTCTTCGTTTGTGGCCTGTAATTCTTCGTTCGAGGTTTCCAGTTCCTCGACCGTCGTTTGCAGGGTTTCCTCGGCTGCGGTCAATTGCAGCTCCAGATCTTCGATCCGTTGCCGCAGCAGCAGGACGGTTTCGATGTCGTCCGACTGGACTTCGACCGGCGACAAGGCCATGGCGGAGGCTCGGCCCCGGCTCTCCTCGTGGATGGTCAGCAGCAGTTGCTCGCTGTCGCCCTCGCGGTCATGCAGGGATTCGAGCTTTACCGTCAGATGCGAGCGGTCGCCGCTTTCTTCATCGACCACGATCTTGCGTTCAAACGGCAACGTCTTGGGCAGCTTTGCGCGGTCGAGGGCAGCGGAAACGACCGCGTGCAGGTTTCTGCGCACAAGTCCGCTGATTTGCTGCGAGAAATCGCCTTCACTGATATCGATGAAGCGTGAAGCGTCGCCGAAAATGCGAACGACCTCGCCGGAGCTTTTCAGCAAAAATCCGGGCGGCGCATAGCGTTTCAGCACAATATCGAGCGAGCGGTCATAGAGTCGACGGTTCTGCGACATCTCGCTCGTCATCGTAGACCCGGTTGGCCGGGATTTATGGCCGCGTCCGCCCAGGGGCAGTTGCGCTATGGCCTCGGCCAGACGTACGTCGCGTTTTTTGGAGAACAGACGCCACTTCTGATCGATCTGATCGAATTCCTTCGACAACTCGCCGACGGTTTCGCTTGGCCCGAGCAGCAGAAAGCCATTCTTGACCAGAGAGAAGTGAAAATTGGCAATCGCCTTGTTCTGCGCGACTTCCTTGAAATAGATCAGCATGTTGCGGCAACTGACCAGATCGATCCGGGTAAAGGGCGGATCGCTCAGCACGTTATGGGTGCTGAAGGCGAGCATCTGACGCAGGAAAGGCCGGACTTGCCAGTTCGACCCGGTCTGCTTGAAGTATCGGTTGCGCAGTTCCTCGGAAACCGGGCTTAGCTCGTCGGTGGAATAGACGCCAAAGCTGGCGGCATCGACGGACCGCTGGTGAACGTCGGTCGCGATGATCTTGATATTCGGGGTGACTTGCCGCTTGCGTGCTTCTTCCGCAAGCCGCATGGCGATGGAATACGCCTCCTGTCCCGTCGAGCAACCGGGAATCCAGACCCGGACCTGCCGCGTTGCCGACATTGCGTCGATCAGGGGCGGGATAACCTGATGATCCAGCACACTGAAGGCGGCACTGTCGCGGAAGAAGGTCGTCACGTCGATCAGGAACTCGGCGTATAGTTCGTCCGCTTCGTTCCTGTCCGCCTCCAGCCGCTCCACATAGCGGGTCATGTCGGGCAGTGCGAGCAGGTCCATGCGCCGGGTCAGCCGCCGCTGGATCGTTGCACTCTTGTAGTGGTTGAAGTCGAGGCCAAAGCGTTCGTGAAGAATCTCGAAGACGCGGGTTTCGGGATCGGCGGGTTCTTTGTCATCGTCGTCAGTCTTGTCGGCGATGGGTTCACCGCGCGCGAGGCGACCGACGATGGTGGCCAGTTTCTGGGGTGTCGCGATGGCATCGGGGCGCACGCTCTTCATCGCGGCCTCCGGCATCCCGTCGAACTTTGCCGATACCGGGTCTTGAATCAGCACGCTGCCGCCCGCGTTGCTGATCGCCTGCACGCCCTTCGTGCCGTCGCTGCCGGTGCCGGACAGGATGATGGCGACCGCGTTCGCTCCCTGCTCTTCGGCGAGGGAGGTGAGAAACACGTCGATGGGCAGGTGCAGGGTATCGCGCGAGGTGACGGGGGTCAGGACGAACTTCCCTCCCTTCACGGCCATATTCATCCGCGCGGGGTTCAGATAGATCGTATTCGGCTCGATTTCGAGGTCTTGCTGGGCTTGCAGGATCGGCATACTCGAATGGCGGTTCAGCAACTCGCCCATCATGCTGCGAAAATCCGGTGACAGGTGCTGGATGACAACGAACGAGCAATCCGAGTCCGGGCTCATGTTGTCGAAGAACTTTTCGAACGGCTCAAGCCCGCCGGCGGATGCGCCGATGGCCACGATCTTGGTGGGTCGATTTTTACTCAACTCCGCTTCGAAATCCGTCATCGCCAATCTATTCGCTCCCATGCCCTTGGAGGTGCGCCAGCAGGCCGGTGCTCTCCGAAAACCGATTTACTCGATTTAAACCAGAAAACCGAACTGATTGGAAACACTGTACAGCTATCATGGCCGCAAGGGACACATTGAACGGGGCCGACCATGATGAATACTAGAGCCGAACAATCGAGCAGAGACACCGGGGTTGTGTCGATGTCCGCCGCGAGCCGCACGCCTTGCGACCGGATGGCTCTCATCCAGCGCCAGCATGAACAGCTTGGCAGAATGGTTCGCAAGCAACAGGCGTTGCTGGCCGCCACCAGGAAAATTGTGTGCTCGAACGCGGGCGTATAATTTGGCCGAAGTCTTCAAAAAGCAGGAGAACCCTGGCTTTAGACTAAGGCGGGACGTCAATGTTTTGTTGGCAGGACGGCGAAGCCTCTTTCTGATCGCTGCCCGCACGCCTCCCGGGCCTATCGCTGTTTGATGATGCGGTCGTTTAATATTCATTGAACATTCATCGCGGTATAGCGCTTAAGAAAGTATGACTAAGAAACGCATTCGGCACTTTAGCGTATACGGAGTAAGATAAAATTTTAAGCGTATTTTTTAAATAACGAATATTCAAAACTCTGAACTAATTCAATTGCGAGAAGTTTTATTTAAAATTCGAAGCGAGTAATGCTTCCTGATTAAGATATCATTTACGGTATTCGTCAATTTTGTTCGTGTCTGTTATTGAACTTAGTTGACGGGACGATCAAGATGATGACTGCAGCTCTCGAGATGGCGCGCCCCCTTGGCACCGTTGAATGTAGTGCTCCGAAAAGACCGGTGATCGTTGCGGTGTCGAATTCCGAAGAGTCGTTTCCGGCTGCAGCATCCTGTCGCAGGGTTCTCGTCATCGACGATGACAAGACGGACTTCTTCGTCATCGACCGGATGCTGAAGCAGCGTGCAGCCGAACGCTATCACGCTGTTCATGTCTCCAATCTGACCGATGCCGTGACGGCCTTGGAGGAAGAGGAGTTCGACATCGTTCTGGTCGATTACTTCATCGGCAATAGACAGGGGACCGAACTGTTCGAGGAGATGGAGGGCGATCTTGGTATCCCCGTCATCGTGCTGACCGGCAGCAATGACAGCGCCGCCGAAGAGGCCGCATTGCAAGCCGGGGCGTTCGACTTCCTCGACAAAAACGCCCTTTCCGGGCCAATTCTTGCGCGCTCGCTCGATTTCGCGATGAAGCGTTTCGAGATGGAGGTCGAGATCCTCGAAAAGCAGGCGGACCTGAAGCGCGACCGGGATAACGCCGAGGCGGCTCATTTCTCCAAATCGGAGTTTCTTTCTCATCTCGGCGGTGAGCTGAAAACCCCCCTCAACGCGATCATGGGCTTTGCTCAGGCGATGGAGGGCGATGCGTTGAAAGTCGGAATGCCCGAAGAATACCGCACGTATTGCCGCACGATCAATTCGAGCAGTCGTCAGTTGCGGGCGCTGATCGACGACTTGCTCGATCTGTCCGAGACCAAGGCCGAGTCCTATGACGCACGCCAGCGCCGGTTCGTCCGCTATCGGACTTGGATCGTCGACCGCGCCGAGGCGCGCCGGAACTGAACCACCTTTCACGGGCGACACGGCATTTCGGCGCGGGCACTTGATTGTGACCCGCGCCGAAGCACGTCGGGCGACATGGACAGTCATATGTATCCCGCCCGAAACGACCTGCTGCCCCGATGCTGAAAGTCGCAGAGGTTTCCAAGAGCTTTGCGACGCCCCAAGGCGCGCTGCCGGTCTTGCGCGGGGTCAGTCTCGACCTCGGTGCCGGTGAAACCCTTGCGCTGATGGGGGAGTCCGGGTCGGGCAAGAGCACGCTGCTGCATCTGGTCGCCGGTCTGGATACCGTTGACTCAGGGACCATCCATCTGGGCGACACCGAAGTGACTGGCCTGTCTGATTCAGGCCGCGCCGGTTTGCGCAAGGGCAGGGTCGGGGTTGTCTTCCAACAATTTAACCTGATTGGCAGCCTTGGCGTCGGGGCTAATCTGGCGTTTCAGGCGCGGCTTGCAGGGCGCTACGATTCGCAATGGCAGGACGAATTGACCGAGCGGCTCGGCCTCACGGGTCTGACGGATCGTTATCCTGAACAGCTTTCGGGAGGGCAGCAGCAAAGGGTCGCCATCGGCAGGGCGCTGGCGGCGCGGCCCGATCTGTTGCTCGCCGACGAGCCGACCGGCAATCTGGATGCAGAAACCGGCGATGCCGTCATGGACCTGACCCTCGATCTGGTCCGGCGCAGCAATTGCGCTCTGTTGATGGTCACCCATAGCGAGCGCAGCGCGGCGATGTTGTCGCGGCAGGCGCGACTCGAGCGGGGACAGCTGGTCGCATGAAAGAGGTTCTGCGCGCCCTCCTCAGTCATTGGCGAAAGCGGCCCCTGCAATTGCTCGCACTTTTGACCGGGTTGACGATTGCCACCGCACTCTGGAGCGGGGTGCAGGCGTTGAACCTGCAAGCGCGGAGCAGTTACGATCAGGCCGCGCAGATGCTGGGCGGGGACCGGGTAGAGAGCCTTGCGCTGGCCAGCGGTGCGCGGTTCTCGCAGTCCGCATTCGCCGACCTGCGCCGCGCCGGTTGGGCTGTGTCGCCGGTGCTGGAAGGGCGGGTGAGGGTTGGCGGCGAGAGCCTGCGTATCCTCGGCATCGAACCTCTGAGCCTGCCAGAAGCCGCCGCTGTCACCCCTCCCGATGCCCAAGGGGGGGAGGGTGGTGAAGACGACTTCGCAGCTTTTCTCACCCCGCCATGGCAGGGGTTGATCTCGGCGGAAACGCTTCAGGGCATCGGAGAGGGGCCGGTAGCCGATACGGGCCGCGCTTTCCCGCCGTTGCGAGTTACGGAGGGGCTGGCACCGGGTGTGGTCGTCATGGATATTGGCGCCGCGCAGGCGGTGCTGGATTTGCCGGGGCAGATTTCGCGCTTGCTGATTGACCCCGATGCGCCGCTGGGAACAGCCGCGCTCGCCGATGTCACCGACATTCCGTTGCAACAAGTGCCCGAGGACGAGGCGGCGGGCGATCTGGATCGGTTGACCGACAGCTTTCACCTAAACCTGACTGCCTTCGGCCTGTTGGCCTTTCTGGTGGGTCTTTTCATTGTCTACTCGGCGATCACGCTGGCCTTCGAGCAGCGGTTACCCATGCTGCGCACCTTGCGGGCCTGCGGTGTTTCGGCGCGCAGTCTGACGGCGGCGTTGCTGGCCGAGTTGCTGACGCTGGCCTTTATCGGCGGGGCGCTGGGCGTTGTGCTCGGCTACGCCATAGCCGCCGCCCTGATGCCCGACGTTGCCGCCAGTCTCGATGGTCTTTACGGGGCCGAGGTGCCGGGCAGCCTGTCGCTATCGCCGCGCTGGTGGTTGGCGGGGCTGGGGATGAGCCTGCTCGGGGCGCTGGGGGCCGCCGCGTATTCGCTGACGCGGGCCTATCGCATGTCGCCCCTCGCCACGGCGCAGCGGTTTGCGTGGCGCGAGGCCCAAGGGCGATGGCTGCGCTGGCAGGCTTGGGTCGCTGGTGCGTTGGCCGGTGTGGCGCTCCTCCTGACCTTCGTTGGCGATGGTCTGGTCGCGGGATTTGCGATTCTTGCCTCAATTCTACTGGCCGGCGCGCTGGCCCTGCCGCCATTGCTGTCGGTGATTTTGCGCCGGGGCGAGCAGGCGGCGCGGCGGCCTCTGGCGCAGTGGTTCTGGGCCGATAGCCGGATGCAGCTTTCGGGATTGTCGGTGGCGCTGATGGCGTTGCTGCTCGCACTGGCCGCGAATATCGGCGTCGGGACGATGGTGGACGGGTTCCGCAAAACTTTTACCGACTGGCTAGACCAACGGCTGATTGCCGAGATTTACCTCAATCCCGGCGATGCGGCGCGCAGCGAGGCGATGCTGTCCTTCCTGAATGAGCGCAGCGAGGTTTCGACCCTGCTGCCGACCCTGCGCGCCGAGGCACGGGTCGAGGGCTGGCCGGTGACGGTCGTCGGTTTTGTCGATGACCCCAGCTATCGTGATCACTGGCCGATGAAGGCCGAGACCGCCGATATTTGGGATGCGATGGTGGATGGCGATGCTCTGGTGGTCAGCGAGCAACTGGCCCAGCGCCTGTCCTTGGCTCTCAATGACCGTCTCGACCTCGGCGACTGGCAGCCGCGTATCGTCGGCATTTATCCCGATTATGGTAATCCCAAGGGCCAGATCAGCGGCGATATCGAGACGGTAAAGGCGCGTTTCCCGGATTCACGGGCCGCGGGGATAGGCGTTCGCGTCTCGCAGGATGACATCGCGCCGATGATCGAAACGTTGCGTGACCGCTTTGATCTCAACGACAACCAGATCATCGATCAGGCATCACTCAAGGCGTTCTCGAAGGGGATTTTCGAAAAGACCTTCGCGGTGACGGCGGCGCTGAACGTGCTGACGATGATTGTCGCCGGGATTGCGATGTTCATGAGCCTGCTGACCCTGTCCGAGATGCGCCTGCCACAACTCGCGCCGCTTTGGGCGGGGGGGCTGACCCGGCGCAAACTCGCGTTGTTGGAGATGGGCAAGACGCTGGCCCTCGCGCTGCTCACAGCGCTGTTGGCGATACCGCTGGGTCTTGGGGTGGCGTGGTGTCTGGTGGCGGTGTTGAATGTGCAGGCGTTTGGCTGGCGGTTGCCGCTGCATCTGTTTCCGTTGCAATGGCTGGCGCTGGTCGGGCTGGCGCTCGTGACGGCGTTGCTTGCCAGCCTGATTCCGGTGCTGCGCCTGCGCTCGATTGCGCCCATGCGCCTGTTGAGGGTGTTTGCCGATGAGCGTTAGCCGCCGCATGATCCTGGCAATGCTCGCCGCCGCCCCGTTCCCCGCGCGCGCCCAGCAGGAGGGGTTCGCGGGGCTGGGTAGTTCCGGCGAAGGCTTCGCGCGGGTTCAGCCGGGGAGGGCGCTGATCTTCCCCGCCGATCACGGCCCGCATCCGGCCTACCGGATCGAGTGGTGGTATGTGACCGCAAACCTGACTGATGCGGACGGCGCGGCCTACGGCGCTCAGTTCACTTTATTTCGCCAAGCCGCCGCCCCACCGCCCCAGCGCGAGGGGTGGGAGAGTCAGCAATTCTGGATGGGCCACGCCGCGATCACCAGCGCCGACGAACATCTGCACGCTGAAAAACTCGCCCGCGGCGGTGTCGGACAGGCGGGCGCGGTGGCGCAGCCTTTTGCGGCATGGATCGACGATTGGCGCTTTGCCAGCGAAGGCGCCGCGTTCTCGCCCCTGCGCCTGAGGGTGGAAACGCCCAAACTCGGCTATGACCTGCGCTTTGCCACCGATGCGCCGATGGTAAAGCAGGGCGACGGCGGGTACAGCGTCAAATCCGACCGGGGGCAGGCGAGCTATTATGTCAGCCAGCCATTCTTTAAGGTTGAGGGCGCATTGAGTTTTGGCGAGCGTGAGGTTGCCGTTTCGGGACAAGGTTGGATGGACCGGGAATGGAGTTCACAACCCCTCGCCCCGGATCAGGAGGGCTGGGACTGGTTCTCATTGCACCTGACTAGCGGCGCAAAGGTGATGCTGTTCCGCCTGCGCCACGAAGGCGGCGAGCACTACTTTGCCGGAAACTGGATTGACCTTAACGGGGCGAGCACGCCGATTCCATCGCAGGCAATTTCGATGCAGCCTCTCGAAACCGCGCTCGTTGCCGGGCGCGATGTGCCGATCCGCTGGCGCTTGCGCATCGACGGACGCGGTCTTGATGTCGAGGCGCTGGCCCTCAATCCGCAAAGCTGGAATGGCACCGGTTTTCCCTATTGGGAGGGGCCGATCCGGCTCTCCGGCTCCGATGCCGGTATCGGTTATCTCGAAATGACCGGTTATCGTCCGCGCTAGCATTGCCATGCGACATTCCGCGCTACATAGATGTGTACAGAGACATAGTGAGGCTGGCTCCACGGGGATGCGTTCCTATGTCGGGCGGGGCGATGCAGGTTTGAGGGACGG
>CALGNO010000085.1 GCA_937958625.1 uncultured Neomegalonema sp. | reverse complement strand
CGGCGCAGGTGTTCGCCAATCAGTGGCTCGGCGATCAGTCTCACATCGCCGCGCGTTTTGCGGGAGAGTCGATCATCTCCGTCGAACATGACCGGGTTCCGGCCCGCAAGGGCGACCGCATCGGCATCGCGATTGCCGCCGAAGACCTGCATATCTTCGACACGGCCAGCGGCGATGCGATCAGCCATGGCGGGGCGATGGTATGAGCGGCGATTTGCTCATCGGCGTCGATGCGGGCACCTCGGTCATCAAGGCCGTTGCCTTTGACCTGTCGGGCCAGCAAGTCGGTATCGCGAGCCGCCGCAACAGCTATAACAGCCTGCCCAATGGCGGCGTCGAACAGGATATGGCCCGCACATGGGCCGACACCGCCGCCGTCCTGCGTGATCTGTGCGAGGCGATCCCCGACCTCGCAACCCGCGCCCTCGCCATCGGTGTCACGGGGCAGGGTGATGGGACGTGGATGATCGACGGCGACGGCGCACCGGTCCACGATGGCTGGCTGTGGCTCGATGCCCGCGCCAAGCTTGAGGCGCGCGAGATTGCGGCGTCCGATGGGATCGACATGATCTATTCGGCCACGGGCACCGGCATCAATGTCTGCCAAAGCCGCACCCATCTGATCTGGATGCAGCGCCACGCGCCCGAACTGCTGTCCCGCGCGGCGACCGCGTTTCACTGCAAGGACTGGCTCTATTTCAAACTAACCGGCCAGCGGGCGACCGACCCGAGCGAAGGCGTCTTTACCTTTGGCGATATTGCCACGCGCGGTTATTCCGAGGATGTGATCGACGCGCTGGGCCTGCGCCCCCATCGCGAATTGCTGCCCCCCATCGTCGATGGCAGCGTCGAGGCCCATCCCATGACTGCGCAGGCCGCCGGTGAGACGGGGCTGCCCGAGGGCCTGCCCGTCTGTCTCGGCTATGTCGATGTGATGTGCTGTGCGATGGCCGCGGGGTTGCTGGACCCGGCTGTCATGCCGGGGCTGACGATCCTCGGCTCGACGGGGATTCACATGCGCTATGCCCCTGATGCCGGTGCTGTGCAACTGAACGCGGAGCGGTGCGGCTATACCATGGCCCTGCCCGGCGGGGCCTATGCCCAACTGCAATCGAACATGGCGGCGACGCTGAATATCGACTGGATGCTGGGGCTGGGCGTCGAACTTCTCGGGGCCGAGGGCGTCACGCGCGACCCGGCGGATTTGCTCAACGGACTGGACGAGCGGGTGCTGTCCGCCCGTCCGGGCGCCGCGATGTATCATCCCTATATTTCCAGCGCAGGCGAGCGGGGACCGTTCACCGAACCCGATGCCCGCGCCAGCTTTACCGGGCTGGATCAGAATACCGGCTGGTTCGACATGATGCGCGGGGTGTTCGATGGTCTCGGGCTGGCGGCGCGGGATTGTTACACGGCGATGGGACCGATCCCGGCGGAGATCAGGCTGACCGGCGGGGCCGCGCGTTCTGCTGCCGCGCGGCGGATTCTCGCATCGACCCTCGACGCCCCGATCCGCACGATTACCCAGGACGAGGCCGGGGCCGCCGGGGCCGTGATGATCGCTGCGGTTCAGCTTGGCCTTTATGACACCATCGACGCCTGCGCCGAGGCGTGGGTGACACCGCTGTTGGAGCAGACGATAGAACCCGACCCTGATCTTATCCCGACCTATGACGCCTTGTTCGATGGCTATCTGTCCACACGGCACTCGCTGGCACCGGGCTGGGCCGCTCAGGCAGGGATGCGCGAGGCGCTGGCGTGACCCGCATCGCCATCATCGGGGACCGCTTCATGCTGTCCGATATGTTCGAGGATGCCCTGCGCGATGCCTGCGGCGACGGGATCACTTGCACCAAACTCGATCTGCCTTGGCCCGACGAGCCGATGGAGCACGGCTATGCCGCCCCCGGGATGGATGGCCTGAAGGAATACATGGGCACACCGGATCAGGTCATCGGGCATGTCGGTGATGCGCCGGTTCTCGTGACCCACCTTGCGCCCCTGTCGGCGGCGATGGTCGCGGCGATGCCTGCGCTGAAGCTGGTCGCGGTCTCGCGCGGCGGGCCTGTGAATATCGACATGCGGGCGGCGAAGGATCACGGGGTCACGGTCGTCAATACACCGGGCCGCAATGCCTCTGCCGTTGCCGAGTTCACTATCGGCGCAATCATTGCCGAGACGCGCAATATCACCAAGGGCCATGACGGATTGCGACAGGGCGCGTATCGCGGCGACCTCTATCGCGCCGATGTTACCGGCGATGAACTGTCGGATATGACCGTCGGCGTCATCGGGTATGGCGCGGTGGGCAGGCCGGTCGTCCGCCTGCTGCGCGCCTTTGGCACGCGGGTTCTGGTTGCCGATCCTTACGTGCAGCTTGATCCCGTTGACGCGGCTGATGGCGTCGAGTTGGTCGGCCTCGACACCCTGTTGGCGCAGTCGGATGTCGTGACCTTGCACTCCCGCGTTACCGAAGAAACCACCGGCATGATGAATGCCGAACGGTTCGCGGCGATGAAACCCAGCTCCACGATCATCAACACCGCGCGCGGGCCGCTGATGGATTACGATGCGCTCTACGAGGCACTGACGAGCGGTCATTTGCGCGGTGCGATGCTGGAGACCTTTGCCATCGAACCGACGCCCCCCGACTGGCCCTTGCTGCAACTGCCAAACGTCACCCTGACGCCGCATATCGCCGGGGCCTCGCTGAAGACCGTACGCATCGCCGCCGCCAAGGCCGCCGAGGAAGTCCGCCGGTGGATTGCGGGAGAGCCGCCGGTGAACCCGTGTTGAGGGCGGCATGAGTGAACCTGTTGATCTGTTGGTCATCGGCGGCGGCGTCAATGGCGCGGGCGTCGCGCGGGATGCGGCGGGGCGCGGCCTGTCGGTCGTTCTGGCCGAGAAGGACGATCTGGCCGAGGGCACGTCGTCGCGCTCGGGCAAGTACATCCATGGTGGCTTGCGCTATCTGGAATATTACGAATTCCGGCTTGTCCGCGAGGCGCTGATCGAACGCGAAGTGATGCTCGAAATCGCCCCGCACCTGACTTGGCCCTTGCGCCTGATCCTGCCCCACAGCCCGGAGCAACGCCCCCGCTGGCTGATCCGCCTTGGCCTCTTCATCTACGACCATCTCGGCGGACGAAAACGCATCCCGTCGACCCAGGCTGTCGATTTGCGGCGAGAGCCGGAGGGCGAAGCGGTACGCGATGCCTTTCCGAAGGCGTTTGCCTATTGGGACGTGTGGGTCGACGATTCCCGGCTTGTGGTTCTCAACGCCGTCGATGCAGCGCGGCGGGGCGCAGAAGTGCTGACCCGAACCGAGGTTATCTCGGCACGGCGCGAGGGCACGCTCTGGGCCGTGATCCTGCGCGATGTCGATGGCCAGCGAGAGATCAAGGCGCGGGCGATCCTCAACGCGGCGGGACCATGGGTCGAGACCGTGCTGGGCAATACGGCGGGGGTGAACAGCGAGCGGCGCGTGCGGCTGGTAAAGGGCAGCCATATCATCCTGAAAAAATGGTGGCAGGGCGACCATGGCTATGTGCTGCAAGCGCCCGACAAGCGGCTCATCTTCGTCAATCCGTATTTCGACGACCTCGCCCTCATCGGCACGACCGACATTCCTTATGACGGACGCCCCGAGGATGTGACCGCCGAGGCGGATGAAATCACCTATCTGCTGGGCATCCTGAACCGGTATTTCAAAACCGATCTGCAAACCAATGATGTCCGGCACAGCTATTCCGGCGTGCGCCCGCTCTTTGATGATGATTCCACCAAGGGCGCGTCTGCCGTGACGCGCGATTACGAGTTCGAGCTTGATGGCGGCAATGGCCGCGCGCCGCTGCTGTCCGCTTTCGGGGGCAAGATCACCACCTATCGAAAACTCGCCGAACACGGCCTCGACAAACTCGCCCCGTTTTTACCCCATATGGGCAAGGCATGGACGGCGACAAAGCCGTTGCCGGGCGGCGAGATTGCGGGTGCCGATTTCGATGGGTTTCTCGCCGGGTTCAGCGCGTCTCATCCATGGCTGCCCGCCGATCTCGCCCGCCATTACGCGCGCTGCTATGGCAGTGACGCCGCAACGATGCTGGGCGATGCGGATAGCCTCGAGGGCCTCGGACGGCATTTCGGCGGGCTGCTTTACGAGGCGGAGATTGCATGGCTGATGCAAAACGAATGGGCGCGGACCGCCGATGACATTCTGGTCCGGCGCACCAAGCATGGCTTGTTCCTGACCGCGCAGGAAAAGGCGTCGCTGGAGGACTGGCTGCGCCTGTCCGCCGCCGAATGAGCGCCTTTGCCGATATGCGGGCGTCCCCCGCCTTTGCCGACTTGCTTGCGGTATCCGAACGGATAGGCCGTGACCCGGCCCAGATACAGGGACCGGGGGGCAACACGTCGCTGAAACGCGGCGGCGCGATGCTGGTCAAGGCGTCGGGTACTTGGCTGGCCGATGCAAAGACCGATGACATCATGGTCCCGGTCGACGCCGCGCGTCTGTCGGCGGCAATCAGCGCGAGTGATCCGGCGGCGGCGGATGGCATGGGTTTTGTCCCCGACGGAGAAAACCCTGGCGGCCTGCGCCCCTCGATCGAAACCTCGCTCCATGCGGTCATCCCGTGGCCCGTCGTGCTGCACAGCCACAGTGTTTCGACAATCGCCGTGGCGGTGCGCGCGGATGCCGAGGCGATTGTCGCCGAAAAGCTGGCCGATTTCGGCGCGGTCTTCGTGCCCTACGCCAAACCCGGCCTGGACCTGACGCGCACGATCCTGACGCGGTTGCAACCGGACACCCGTGTTCTGGTGCTCGGCAATCACGGCCTGATCGTCGGCGCGGAGACGGTGAGGGAAGCCGAGCGCCTGCTTTACGAAGTCTCGCGCCGCCTCGATCCCGGCATTGGGGCTCCGAGTGCCGGCAACTGGTCGCCCGACATCCCCGGCTGGCAGGCGGTATCGCACGGCCCGACCCAAGCCATCGCCCAAGACCCCGCGCGCCTTGCCCTTGCGCGGGGCACGACGCTCTATCCCGATCATCTTATATTCCTCGGTCTCGGCGTTGAGATTGCCCGTGACGGCGAGGCCCCTACGGAGACGATTGCGCGCGCATCGGGCGGCGCACCCCGCAAGCTGATTATCGTTCCCGGCAAGGGGGCGATGATCCCCGCTGACGCCTCGCCGTCAATGCTCGCGCTCGTCGCGTGTTTTGGCGATGTGATCCAGCGGATTGATCCGGGGGCGACCCTGTCGCGGCTGACCCCGGTGCAGGAGGCCGATCTGCTCGACTGGGATGCCGAGAAATATCGTCAGGCGTTGGAGGCGCAGCGGGCTTCATGACCCTTGCCCTCGGCATTGATGTCGGCACCGGGGGTATTCGCACGGCGGTGCTGAACGAGGCGGGCATGACCGTCGCCGAGACCGAAGCCGCCCATGACGGCGACCGCCGCGCGCCGACGACATGGCACCGCGCGCTGCAATCCGCCCTCGCGCAACTGGCCGAGGTGATCGATGTTGGCGAGATTGACGCCGTATCAGTCGATGGCACGTCCGGAACCGTGCTTGGTCTGGACCGCGAGGGCGCGCCTGTCGGGACGGCGCTGATGTATAACGATGCGGTGGACGACCCGGCCATCTCCGCCGCGATTGCCGCCGTTGCCCCGCGAGAGAGCGCGGCCCACGGCGCATCCTCCGCCCTCGCGCGGGCCATCGCCCTGCAATCTCGCGTCGGGGTCACCCATATCGTGCATCAGGCGGATTGGGTGGCGTCCCTGCTAGCGGGTCATCCGGTTCCGAGCGATGAGAGCAACGCCCTTAAAACGGGCTATGACCCGGTGCAGCGTTGCTGGCCTGAGTGGATACGGCAGACGCCGTTGCGCCTGACCCTGCCTGAAGTGGTCCCGGCGGGCGCGGAGGCGGCGGTCTGCTCGGGCGACTTCAGTTTGCCCGAGGGCGCGGCGATTGTTGCGGGCGTGACCGACGGATGCGCCTCCTTTCTGGCCACGGGCGCTGCGCTGCCGGGAGAGGGCGTAACGGCACTCGGTACGACCCTGACGATCAAGCTGCTCTCGGATCGTCCTGTCTTTGCACCGGAATACGGCATCTACAGCCATCGGATCGGCGACCGGTGGCTGGCGGGCGGTGCATCGAATACCGGCGGCGGCGTGCTGGCCGGGTTCTTCGATGCCGATACGCTCGCCTCCCTGTCCGGGCGGATCGACCCGATGCGCGACAGCGGCCTCGACTATTATCCCCTGTCCAAACCCGGCGAGCGGTTTCCCGTCAACGATCCCGACCACCCCCCGCGCCTCTCGCCGCGCCCGGAAGACGATGCCATGTTCCTGCACGGGCTGTTGGAGGGGATAGGGCGGATCGAGGCGATGGGCTATGGCCGCTTGGCTGAACTGGGAGCGCCGGAGCTGACCTCGATCAGAACCGTGGGCGGGGGCAGCAGAAACGAAGTCTGGACACGGATGCGAGGGCGATTGCTCGGCGTCTCGCCGGCCCCTGCGGCCTCCACATCGGCGGCGGCAGGGGTGGCGCGGCTTGCCTTGGAGCATCTGTCGCGATGACCCGCAGTATCGACGGCTTGTCAGAGATTGCCGGCACTTTCGACGCCGTGCTGGTCGATCAGTTCGGTGTGCTCCACGACGGCAGACAGGTTTTCGAGGGTAGTCTGCCTTGTATGCAGGCATTGCAGGAGCGCGGTATCCCCGTGGTCGCGCTCACCAATTCTGGCAAGCGCGCGTCGCTGAACAGTGACCGCCTCACCCGGCTGGGCTTTCCGGCGCGTCTGTTCGCTGGTGTCATCAGTTCGGGAGAGCTGGCGCGGGCGCGTATTGCCGGGATGCTGGACGACGGGCGATTGAGACCGGGCGCGGGCATCACGATCCTCTCCCGCGATGAAGATGCCAGCGTGATCGAAGGGCTGGACGTTCGGCAGGTCAAGGCAAGCCCCGATACTGACATTATCCTGATTGCCGGGGCGGAGCCGGAGCGGCTTAGCCGCGAGGCCTATCGGGAGATGCTCGCCCCGCTCATCGCACGCGCCGTCCCGGCCATCTGCGCCAACCCGGATCGCATCATGTATTTGAACGGCGGCGAGGCCTTCGGTGCAGGCTGCATCGCCGAAGACTACGCGGCGATGGGTGGGTCGGTGCTAACGGTCGGCAAACCGGGGCGAGAGATGTTCGCCGCCGGGATCAGGGCGCTGGGCGACCCGGCCCCGGCGCGCGTTTTGATGATCGGTGACAGCCCGGAACACGACATCGCGGGCGCACGAAAGGCGGGGTGCAAGACCCTGCATGTCCGAGGCGGTATTCAGGGTGGGCTAGATGTCGCTGACGTAGAAGCCGACTACACGATTGACCGTCTGCGCTGGTAAGCACCGCGCCGCAGCCTCACACCAACGGCCTCGACAATCGACTCATCGCCATGATCCTTCGAGACGGTCCTGCGGACCTCCTCAGGATAAGGACGCGCCTGACTTTCATATCAAACTCATCCTGAGGAGCCGCGTAGCGGCGTCTCGAAGGGTGGATAGGGAGGACGAAACTGCAGCGAAGGATTTCACTCCGCCACCCGCACCACGCGCTTGCCGAAACTGTCGCCGCGCAGCATCTCCACGAACCCGCGCGGGGCGTTTTCCAGCCCGTCAACCACGTCCTCGCGATAATGGATGCGGCCCTCCTCGATCCATGGTCCGACCTCGGCGCGGAACTCTTTGTAGAGATGGCCGAACGTATGCCAGATGATGAACCCGCGCACGGTCAGTTTCTTGCGCAGGATTTGTCCCATCAGCCAGTTCATCCGGTCCGGCCCCTCGGGCAGGGCAGTCGCGTTGTACTGAGAGACGATGCCGCAAACCGGCACCCGCGCACCGGGGTTCAGACGCGGGACAACAGCAT
>CALGNO010000084.1 GCA_937958625.1 uncultured Neomegalonema sp. | reverse complement strand
ATGATACTCTTCGACGACCTGGCGCTTGAACGATGTGCTGTGGCGGCGGTGTTGTCTGGGCATTGGCTTTCTTACTCCGAAAGCCCGGCAGGGGGTCAATTTAGCAGCGGCTCAGTGTCCAGCCTCAGGGGCGCACTCCAGAACACCACTAATTTTAGGGGGGATTACCCATCTGACGTGGTCCGCATGGGCTGGGCCAACATCGAGGACGACTTCATCAAAATGAAGCAGGAGAAGACCAAAGCGCATCTCGGCATTCCAATTGCCGCAGCACTGGCAGACGCCCTGAAAGACATTCCCAAAGACCGCGCCACCTTCCTTGTCTCATCTCATGGTGAAGCCTTCACGGGCGCGGGCATGGGCAACTGGTTCCGCACTCGCTGCGACGAAGCCAAGCTGCCGCATTGCTCCATGCACGGCCTTCGCAAAGCTGCTGCGCGCCGTCTCGCTGAAGCTGGCTGCACGGATCGCCAGATCATGGCGATCACGGGTCACAAGACCACGCAAGAGGTAGGCCGCTACACCCGTTCCGCTGAGCAAATGAAACTCGCGGGACAGGCTATGGACCTGCTGAGAGTGTCTAACCCTGCGAGTTCGGTTAGACACTCTACCGATCAAGTTTATGAAAAGACTGATGATTTTTCAGACGGTGGTAGGCCCGGAGGACTCGCACTAACCGAAATCAATCTCGGACAGATGCGCTGCCAGACCGCGGTCGAGATACGATCCGTCCTCGCCGATGGAGATCATGTCGACGCCCAGCGCGGCGAGCATATTCGCGTGTTCGGGCGTCTGGGCGAAAGCTGCTGTCACCTTTTCCGCCGCCTTCGCCGCAGAAATCACCGCGTTCACCGCGTCGAGAGAGTCGGGGCCATAGGCATCGGGCTGGCGGTTCTGGCGAATGGAGATCGACAGGTCGCCCGGCCCAATCAAAACCCCGTCCAGTCCCGCTACGGCGACAATCTCATCCACCGCCGCGACGGCCTGTCGCGTCTCGATCATTGCCAGCGCCAAAGACGCCGCATCGATCCCGTCCATATAGTCCGGGACTGACATGCCATAGACCATCGCCGCCTGACGCGGCCCATAGGACCGCTCGCCTGTAGGAATGTACTTCACAGCAGCCACGAACGCTTCTGCATCCACCGCGCTGTTGACCATCGGTGCGACCACGCCGAGCGGGCCGAAATCCATCACCCGCGAGGCCGTATCCCATCGGCCCACCGGAATCCGCACCAAGGGTGCCTTGCCCCGCGCGGCCACGGCGGCAATGCCGTTAAGAACGCCGGTTTCATCGAAGAACCCGTGCTGCATATCCAGCAGAACAGCCTCGAACCCATACCCCGCGACCATCTCCAGATAACGAGGGTCGGAAATACCGCACCAGGCGAAGGGCACCGGGTGACCCGTATTCAGCCGATTGATCAGTCGTTTCACGGGCGCTTCTCCAACGGCTATTGCTCGGCAAACCCGTCACCGAACCCTTCGGACCAGAGTTGCAGCGCCTTCTCGGATTGTTCCGCTTGCAAGGCCGTCCAGCGCTCCGCCTGCTCGTCGCCTGCAAACCGCGAGGACAGACGCTCCAGCAACAGCGCAGAACTGCGATCACCGCCCGCTGCCGCCAAGGTTGCGAACAGCATGGCCTGTCCGTAATGGCGCGCGGTGCCGCTGCCATTGGCATAGCCGCGCGCAGCATCGCGCAGGCTCGCAATATCCGCTGTCGGCGCGGGCATCTCACCGGCAGTATCCGTTTGAATACCAAGCACTTCCGTCAGCGCGAGAGACCTCTCGATCCGGTCGAGAACAGACCGCGCCTCGCCCGCGCCCGCCGCTCCCGCGCGCAGGGCATAGGTATAGGCCGTGTTGTTATCGCCAAGATTGTCGGCCAGCAATTCGGCATAGCGCAGCATCGCCGTGGCATCGCCATCATCGGCGAGGACGCGGTAGATTTCCATCGCCTTTGCCATGGATCGCGGTGCACCGTTGCCGGTGGCCAGCGCTTCGGCCACACGCATCCGCTCGGCGGCCCCCAGATCACTTTCGGTCTTCAGCGCCGATGCCAGCAGGGTCGACGGGATCAGATTATCGGCACCGGGCAGCGCGGCGGTAAAGATCGGATTGAGCAACGGCACGAGATCTTCCGGCCCGCCGGTATCCTCCAGCTCGGCAAACGAGACCGACGCACCCGAGCCACTGCGCAGAGTCAGACCGCCGCCATCCTTGAGCACGCGCCCGATCTGCGCTTGTGCGGACTCGATCAGCGCCTGCTCCTCGTCAGAAATCCCGTCGGCGGACAGCGCGTCGCCCAGCAATCCGCCGACCATGGCGGTCGGATCGCCGGGCAGACCGAGCACCGGCATCAACTCGCGTAGCGCATCGGTATTCTGCACCGTCAATTCCAGTGAGGTGATCTCGCCCCGGGGCATCGGGTCGCCGTACTCGTCCAGTTGCAGATGCAGGCCCTCAAGCCGCGCATTGGCCGAAACCGATCCGGCGGCGGCGGTCTCGAAAATCATCGCGTGGTCGAGGGACGAATCCTTGAGGTTATAGATCGTCGTCGCCGAGTAGTGATCGGCCCTGAACGCGTCCTGCCCCAGCATCGCGAGGATCATGGGCGCTTGCTGGGCCGCACAGGCGGGAGAAACATCGATGCCGTCAGCCTCGGACGCAAAGGACAGCGCGTCGGGCCGCTTCATCGAAACCACGGTCAGGGCCGCGACCGTCACCGTGCATCCCGGCACGCCCGCCGCATCGGGCAACGTGATTTCCAGTCCCCGCAAGCTGAAATCACCACTTTTCTCGTCGAGCAGGATGTCGTCATAGGTCACATCCATGAAGGATCGCGCGCCCATGATGGCGAGTTGGGCACCGCCGCGCGCCAGCATCTCGCTGTCCACATCGCCCGCGTTCATCATCAATGCCAGCGGAGCCGCCGTATACATCATATTCGAGATCATCATGGGGGCCATGATCAGCGCCATCGATTCCATACTATCCTCACCATACTGCGTTCATGTCAGAGACGATCAGGGTTCCAGCGCGGCAACTCCCGGCAATGTCTTGCCCTCCAGCCACTCCAGAAATGCTCCCCCTGCGGTTGAAACATAACTGAATCTATCTGCTGATCCAGAAGCATTCAACGCTGCGACGGTATCGCCGCCACCCGCGACCGAAAGCAAAGCACCCGATTGAGTCAGATCGGCGGCAGCCTTCGCCGCCGCATTGGTCGCCGTATCAAAGGGTGCGATTTCGAAGGCGCCGAGGGGTCCGTTCCAAACGACGGTACGCGCCGCCTTGAACCGCGCAACAATGGCAAGGGTGCTCGCGGGACCGGCATCGAGGATCATCATGTCATCGGGACAGCCATCGACGGCGACGACCCGGTTCGGTGAATGAGCCGCAAATCCCTCAGCCACGACCAGATCGACCGGCAGGATAATGTCGCATCCCGCATCCCCTGCCCGCTTCATGACCTCGCGCGCGGTGTCGAGCATGTCGTGCTCGCAGAGGGATTTACCGACCGGATGACCTTGCGCCGCCAGAAACGTGTTGGCCATACCGCCGCCGATTACGACTGCATCGACCTTGCCGACCAGATTACCGATCAGGTCGAGTTTGGTGGAAACCTTTGCCCCCCCGACGACGGCCACGACAGGCCGTTCGGGAGCGGTGAGCGCCTTTTCCAGCGCCGCGAGTTCCGAGGCCATACTGCGGCCCGCGACGGCGGGAAGATGCGACGCGATACCGACCGTTGAGGCATGGGCGCGGTGGGCCGCCGAAAACGCATCATTGACGAAGACATCGCCATTCTCAGCCAGTGCCCCGGCCAGTGCCGGGTCGTTCTTTTCTTCGCCGGGATGAAAACGCGTGTTTTCCAGCAGGAGGATTTCGCCCGCTGGCAAAGCTGACACCGCCTCGCGGGCCGCAGGACCGACGCAATCATCGACGAAATGGACCTTGCGCCCGGTTACTTCCGCCAAGGCATCGACGACGACCCGCAACGACATTGCATCGACGCGCTGGCCCTTTGGTCTGCCGAAATGCGCGAGCAGGATCGGTTTGCCGCCTTTTTCCAGAACGGATTCCAAGGTCGGCAGAATTCGTTGAACACGTGTTTTATCCGTGACTTCGCCCGCATCATTCACAGGGACATTCAAGTCTACACGGATCAGCACACGCTGACCGGATAGTGTGAGATCGTCGAGGGTGCGATAGCTCATGGGGGGCCTCCGCGGCGGGCCGCCCCGCCCATCAAATGGATTGCCGGAGCGGTGGCTTCCGCCCCACTCCGGCTCGATCGTTTCGGGTCAGAGCTTGCCCATTGCGACGGCGGTATCGCTCATGCGGTTCGAGAAACCCCACTCGTTATCGTACCAGGACAGCACCCGCACCAGCTTGCCATCCAGCACCTTCGTCTGGGGCAGCGCGAAGGAAGACGAGTGCGGATCGTGGTTGAAGTCGATGCTCACCAGCGGTTCATCCGATACCTGAAGAATGCCCTTCATCGGCCCGTTTGCAGCGGCTTTCATGGCCTCGTTGATTTCGTCGACCGAGGTATCGCGCGCCGCGATGATCTTGAGATCGACGACCGAGACGTTCGGCGTCGGCACCCGGATCGCCGTGCCGTCCAGCTTGCCGTCGAGTTCGGGCAGCACCAGCCCGACAGCCTTCGCGGCCCCGGTCGATGTCGGGATCATCGACACCGCTGCGGCACGGCCCCGATAGAGATCCTTGTGCATCGTGTCGAGGGTCGGCTGATCGCCCGTATAGGCGTGGATCGTGGTCATGAAACCGCTCTGGATACCGACGGTATCATTCAGAACCTTGGCCACCGGCGCGAGGCAGTTGGTGGTGCATGAAGCGTTGGAAACGATGTGATCATCGGCGGTCAAAGTGTCGTTATTGACGCCATAAACGATGGTTTTCGACGCACCTTTTGCCGGTGCCGAGACCAAAACCCGCTTTGCCCCGGCGGTAATGTGCATTTGAGCCTTTTCAGCATCGGTGAAGATGCCGGTACACTCCATTGCAATATCGATATTATGCTCGCCCCAGGGTAGATCTTCGGGATTGCGGATCGACGTGACCTTGATGTCGTTTCGGCCCAGGTTGATCATGTCGCCGGAGACGCTGACCGAACCGGGGAAACGGCCATGCACCGAATCGTAGCGCAACAGGTGAGCATTGGTTTCGACCGGCCCGAGATCGTTGATCGCAACCACCTCGATATCGGTGCGCCCGCTTTCGTAGATCGCGCGGAGGACGTTCCGGCCAATTCGCCCAAAACCGTTGATTGCCACACGCACCGTCATAGTCGTCTCCTGCAATTCGCTGTCTCTCAAGGGGCCGACAGCCCCGTCAGGCCAGCGGTTAGCACGGGAATGAACGCCTGCAAAGGCCCGTCCTGGCGGGCTTGGTTGCACTGCAATCACAGCTTTGCTCAGTAAAGGGTAGAAATCGAACGTCCCTGCCTAGTGGCGCTAAGGGTAAAGCATGTGCTAATCCGTAATGAAGACGAATCGAAACGGCGGGAAATATCGGATGTCGGCCAGCAAGCTGGAGATCTCAGTCGAACGCTTCAACGCCGCCCTGGTTGCGTTGAAAGACTCTTCTGACAAGGTGAAACGCGCTCAACCGCTGACGGAGCAGGAACGCTCGGTTGCGGTGGCCCGGATCGATCAGGCGATCGGTGCATTGCAAAAAGTTCTGGGACAGGGAGGGTCGGATGCCTCAAGTCAACGTTGAGATCAACAAGCGCTCTTATCGTCTAAGCTGTGGTCCCGGCGAGGAAGAGCATGTTATCGCCCTGTCACGCCGAATTGATGCCCATGCCTCGAAGGTGGGCCGGGCCGCAACACCGGCGGCGGAGGCCCAGAGCCTTGTGATGGTCGCGCTGCTGCTTGCCGACGAGCTGCAAGAGGCCGAAGCCAAGGCCGAGACCCTCGCGTCACAGGTCGAAAACCTCAAGGGATCGGGCGTCGGCGGCGCACCGGACGAGCAGATCGAGGAAATGGAACTCGCCGTATCCGAAATGCTCGACAAGGCCGCTGCCGAGATCGAGGCGGTCGTCAGCAACCTCGAATCCGTCACCTGACATTTTAGGAAAGCTTGAACGATGTAAGTTTATTCAGATTGCCTCAGTCAGTCAGGACGCTATTGTCCTACAGAATGATAATACGATGAGGCATCGGAATTGGCGGTCAGGCAAGCCCACGGGCGCACCCTTCGGGCTGGACGGCGCATCATGCTTTGCACGGTGCTCGTTGGCATCAGCGCATGTTCGACGCTCAAGGAAGCGCCGGGAATAAACCAGCTTTTCGGCGAAGAAGATCCGATTCTCGGCGCCGATCCAACCGCCGTCGCCGGGATCGACTATGAGATCGCCGTTCAGGGGCTTGGCGTCGGCGATACCCCCGACGAAACCGCCGAAAATCTGCGCGTCCTCGAAATCGTCAAGGGACAGGCGCGGGTTTATAAACTACAAGACAAGCCCCCGCCCTCCATCGCCCTGCTCAAACGCCGCGCAGCCGCCGACATCGACCTGGTCGAGCGCGCGCTGAAATCCGAAGGATATTACGAGGGCAGCGCCGTCATCAGCGTCGACGCCGAGGCGAAATCCATTCCCGGTGCCGAGATCGACGGCGAGACAACCAACGCCGAAATCAAGGCGCAAACCCTCGCGGATGAGATCAACGACGAGGAACCGGAACCGATCTTTGGCGATATTGCCGACCCCGATACGCCTCCTGTCGTCAATATCTTCGTCCGAAAAGGGCCGCGCTATTCCCTCGCCAGACAACTGACACCCATCGAACCCGATGTCGCGCCCGATGTTGCCGAGCGCGTGCGCACCGCCGCCGCAAAGAATGTCGGCGGACCGGCCCAGGGCGTTGCCGTCGTCGATGCGGAGCAGGCGGCGCTGGGCGAGTTGAACAAGATCGGTCGTCCCTATGCCAAAAAGGGCAAGCGGCGGGCGCGGGCGAATTTTGACTATGATACGCTCGAGGTCGCAACGCCGCTGATCCCCGGCCCCTTCACGGTCTACGGCGATACCACCGTCACCGGCCTGACGACGGTTGAAGAAGCCTATATTCGCGACTTCATCACATGGCAGCGCGGCGAGCCGGTATCGCGCGGCACCCTGCGTGATGCCCAGCGCGCGCTGTCATCGACCCGCCTGTTCGACTCGATCACGGTCGAGATTCCCTCCGAACCGCCAACCGATCTCGCTGAGGGTGAGACGTTCTACGCGCCCATCATGATTGCCGCCGAAGAAGGCAAGCACCGCACGATTTCGGGCGGTGTCAGCTATTCGACCACCGACGGTCCCGGCGTCACCGCCAAATGGGAACATCGCAACCTGCGCGGCCAGAACGAGCAACTGACCCTCGAGGCCGACGTCGATCTGGTGCGACAGAGCATCGGGGCCAGCTTCGTCAAACCGCGTTATGGTAAACCGAACAGGGACTTGATCGCCGGAATAGAAGTCTTCCACGAGGATGACGACGCCTTCGAAATCTTCGGCACCACCGCGACCCTCGGCTTTGAGGAGCAACTGACCCCCAACCTCGCGGCGACGCTTGGGCTGGGGCTCGAAGCCGCGCGGACGAAAGAAGATAACCAGACCCGCGACAGCTATCTGTTCGGCATTCCCGCGACACTGACCTATGACAAGACCGACAGCCTGCTCGACCCGACCGAGGGCGTGCGTGCGTCGGCGGGCGTTGCCCCCTGGGGCGGTGTCTTCGATGGCGAGGAAACCGGGTTCGTGGTCGTGGACCTGAACGGGTCGACCTATCTGCCCTTTGACCGCAAGCATCTCTACGTCCTTGCCCTGCGCGCGCGCGCCGCGACAGTCTTCGCCGAAAGCCGGGACCGCGTGCCCGCCAACCGCCGTCTTTACGCGGGCGGCGGCGGGTCCGTGCGCGGATACGAGAACCAGGCGGTCGGTCCCCTCGACAGCGATGATGATCCCTTGGGCGGATTGTCGGCGGCGGAATTCGCGGCAGAGATGCGCCTGCGCTTCGGCAATATCGGCGTGGTGCCCTTCGTCGATGCCGGTCTGGTCAGCGAAGAAGTGTTCAGCGGCTTTGATCAGCTTCGCTACGGCGCGGGGCTTGGCCTGCGATATTACAGCCCGGTGGGGCCGATCCGCGTTGACGTCGCCGTGCCCCTGAACAAGCGCGACCGCGACCCGAACTTCCAGTTCTATATCAGCATCGGGCAGGCATTCTGATGGCAGGTTTCCTTTCCCGATGGATCAAGGGCCCGCTGGCGGCGGCCACGATTGCCCTGGGCCTCGGCGGTGCCGCAACCCCCGCCCACGCCTTCCTGAACTCCGAAGAAGCCTGGAACGACCTGCTGCAATTCGCGGTGCGCCAGATCAATGCGCCGGGCGAATTCGAGATCGACCTGGGCCGCGTGACCCAGCCCGAAGATGGCTTTGCCCTCATTTCCACGCTCCAGATCAAGGATGCGGACGGGGTTTGGCTCGATGCCGAAGACCTGCTGGTCGATTGGCAGCCGACCTCTCTGCTGCGGGGCCGGTTCGTGTTCGACACGCTCTCGGCCAAGCGCATCCAACTGCTCCGCACACCCATCGGTCGCGGCGATCCTCCGGCGGAAGAGGCCCAGATCGACTTCGCATGGCCCCGACCGCCGGTGACGATGATCGTCGAAAAGATGCTGATCGAGCGCATGATCATCGAGGGCGGGATACTACCCCAGGACATCGAGGCCCGGATCGAGGGGCGCTTTTCCGACGACGATGACATTCAGGAATCCACCCTCGGCGTGACCCGGCTTGACCGGCCCGGCGACTCGATCAACCTCGGCACCCGCATCAATTTCGACGAGATGGACATCTCGTTCTCGCTAGAGGCCGCCGAGGCCCCCGGCGGTCTGGTCGGCGAACTCGCGGGACTGCCCGAGACCGAGGCGCTGGAGATCACGGCGGCGGCAGCGGGCAACCCCGCCGCCCTGCCCTTCACGCTCTATGCCGACATCGGCCAGATCGGGATTGCCGAGGGCGAAGGCGTCGCGTCGTGGCAGGACCGCATCGCGGCCACCTTCAACGGGGCGGTGATTCCGGGCGAAAAGACCTCGGGCGCGTGGCGACAGGCCCTCGGCGATCAGGCAAAGATCGGGCTGGACGTGGTGCAAACCGCCGATGGCGGCTATCAGCTCAATGAATTCACTATCGATTCCAACGCCTTCGCGATGAACGGCAAGGGCGATGTGGACCCGACGGCAAACACCATCGACCTCGCGTTTGACTGGGCGGCGGGCGACATCGACGCCCTGAACGCCGTCATCGCCCCGGCGAGCATCGGCGCGGTCAACGGCACGGCAACGGCGGTCGGCGCGCTCAATGCGCCCAAGGTCGATGTCGATGCGGCGGTGCGCGGGCTGGATGCCAGCTTCGGCACCGTCGACGCCTTCAACCTGCTCATCAATTCCCAGCCGCAACAGGATACCGCCTCCCAAACCCAACGGTTTTCGTTCGAGGTCGCGGCGCAGGGTCTTGGCCTCAAGGATGCCGCCCTGCAAGACGCCCTCGGCGCGGACCCGTCTTTGCGCGGAAACGGCGCGTTCTACGGGGCGCAGAACCGGGTCGCGGTGGAGGCGCTCGAAGTCCGCGCGGCCACCCTCGATCTCGACGGCAATGCCAATTACGACCTGACGTCCAGCGCCCTCGATGCCGAGTTGTCGGGCGCGGCGCGGCGGCTAGGGCCATTCTTGCGCGCGGCGGGCCTGCCCGTGGACGGGGCCGCCAATCTTGCCCTCAAGATTCAGGGTCTGACCGCCGAGTCGGTCGAGCGCCTGTTCCTCAATGCGCAACTCAGCCAGCTTTCGTCCGAAGACCCGACCTATGCCGCGCTGATCGGCGACGATGCGACGCTGGAGGCGCTGTTGGTGGAATCCACCCCCGGCATCGTCAATGTCGAGCGCGGATTTTTCGAAAGCGCAACCCTGCGCGCCGATGCCAGCGGCCAGTTTTCGGTCCCGAACGACACCGTCGATGTCGAACTCGATTTTGCCCTCAACGATGGCGCACGCCTCGCGCCGGTCATCGCCCCGGCCACCCTTGGCGGGGCCGATGGCACGGCGGTTTTGCAGGGCACGTTGTCCGAGCCGAAAATCGACCTGCGCCTGACCGCCGAAGAGGCGGGCTACGAAGGCTATGCCGCCGCCCGCGCCGATGTCACCGGCAGCCTGCAAATGCGCAAGGACTTGCGCGCGCCCTTCTCGATGAATGTCGCAATCGACGGCTTCGACGCCCCCGACCCCACCCTCGCCGCCCTTGTCGGCGACGCCCCGCGTATCGAAGCAACTGGCATCTATGATACCGCGACGACCCTGACGATCCTTGAGAACTCGCGCGCTGAAATCGCCGCCGGGGTGCTGACCCTGCAAGGCAATGTCAACATCGCGAAACAGACCCTCGACGCGACCTATGCTCTCGATTCCCGCGACCTCGGCGCCATTGGCCAGGCGGCGGGCGTGGATATGAGCGGCACCGTCGATGCCGAAGGATCGGTCAGCGGCGCGTTTTCCGAACCGCTGGTCTCGACCCGCGCCGATGTGCGCGACCTGCGCCTTTATGGCTATGCCGTCGAGTCCATGGACCTCGACCTCTCGACCGAACCGGCGAATGAAGACGGCGACGTGCCCTTCGCCCTCGACTTGACCGCCGTCAATCCGTCCCTGAACGACCCTGATCTGGATGCCCTGATCGGCACCAATCCCTCGGTCAAAGCCTCGGGCACGATCAACCCGCAAAAGCGCCGCGCCTCCCTGACCAGCTTTGCGACGTCGCTCAGCGAGATTGACGCGACGGCCAATGGCGACGTCGATCTGCTGAACAGCACTCTCGATCTCAACTTCGATCTCGATGCCCGCGATCTTGGCGGCCTCGGCACCCTGCTCGGCACCGACACCGGCGGCGCGATCAAGGCGAGTGGCAGCGCCGCCGGATCGTTCTTTGCGCCCGAACTCGATATTGATCTGAACGGCCAAGACCTGCGCTATGACGCTTACCGCGTCGGCGAGATTTCTGGCCGCATTGATATGCAGCAAACCCTGACCGGTTTCGCGCCCTTCGACATTGACGTCACGGCCAGCGGTGTCGATCTCGGCGACCCCAACCTCAACGCCCTTGTCGGGCCGCGCGCCTCGGTGGTGGCCAAGGGCTCGTTTAACCAGCGCAATCGCGCGCTGACCCTCGAAAACGCGCGCTTTGATCTCGCGGCGGCAAAGGGCACGGCGGCGGGGTCTATCGACCTGACCGGCCAGACCGTCGATATGACCTATGATGTCGAGGTCGGCGCGCTCGAACCCATCGGCACCATCGCGGGCATCGACCTCGGCGGATCGGTGACGGCCAAGGGCAGCGCCGCAGGGGCCTTTACCGCACCGCGCATCGACACGAGCATCCGGGGCCGCAACCTGCGCTACGACGCTTATTCGGTTGCCGCCATCGACGGGACGATCAACGTGGATCAGGCGGCGCGCGGTTTTGCGCCGTTCAAGGTCGACATCGACGCGACGGGCATCGACCTCGGCGACCCTGCGCTCACGGACCTTGTCGGCGGCAGCGCCCGGATCGACGCCGCGGGCGATTACGATCAGAGCCAAAGGCTGTTGCGCATCGGCAATGCCACCGTCATCGCCGCCGATGCCACGGTCAGCACCAAGGGCCTTGTGGACATCGAGGCCCGGAGCCTCGACCTGACCTTTGCCCTCGATGCCAAATCCCTCGCGGGTCTGGAACCGGTCTTAGATACGCCGATCAGCGGCGCGTTGACGGCGGCGGGCAGTGCGCGGGGCATGTTTACCGAGCCTGCAATCGCCGTGAAAATCGACGGTGACGCCCTGCGCTACGACGCTTACCGGGTCGGAAAGATCGAGGGCGACATTGCCGTCGATATGAAGTCCCTCGGCCCCTCGCCCTTCGACATCGACGTGCGCGCCAGCGGCCTCGACCTCGGCGACGCGGAGCTGAACCGCGCCCTGGGCAGCACCGCAAATATCGCGGCGCGCGGCAGTTATGATCAAGCCGCGCAATTCCTGGCGCTGGAAAGCGCGCGGGTGGTCAGCAATGCGGCGACGATTTCAGCCCAGGGCGATGTCAATCTGCGCGATGGCGAACTCGATGTGTCCTACGCCATCGACGCGAATGACCTGTCACCGTTCTCGGGCCTTGCGGGCAACCAGCTTGGCGGCGCGCTGGACAGCAACGGGCGGATTTCAGGCGCGTTCACGGCTCCCGAAATCGACGGGCGGGTCAATGGCCTGTCCCTGCGCTATGGCGATTATTCCATCGCGCGGATCGACGGCCTTATCGACATTGCCCAGAACCCCAACGGCCCCGCGCCGTTCAATATCGACGTGACCGCCAGCGGCTTTGACCTCGGCGATCCCAATCTGACGGCGGCGCTTGGCCCGTCGGTGAAAGTGCGCGCCGACGGCGCGTTCGACCAAAGCGCCCAGCGCCTGCGCCTGCGCAGTGCGACGGTGGTGGCTGATCCAGCGACCGTCACGGCCTCGGGCAGCGTCGATCTGGCGGCGCAAACTCTTGATATTTCCTACGACCTCGACGCGCGCAACCTCGGGGCCTTTGCCCCGGTGATCGGCGCTGATCTCGCCGGTTCCCTCGCCGCGAAGGGCCGCGCGCAAGGGCCATTCGTCATCCCCGCGGTCGAGACGACCCTGACCGGGCGCGGCCTGCGCTATGGCGCGTACAGCATCGGGGCCATCGACGGGCGGCTGGATATTCCGGCTTCGACCGCTGGCCTCGCCCCGTTCAGCCTCGACATCACCGCGAATGGTATCGGCAGCGGCGACGCCAATCTCGACGCGCTGATCGGCGGCGGTGCCCTGCTGCGGGCCGAAGGGCGGATTGATACCGAGGCGCAAGTGATCGACCTCGCCAGCGCCCAGGTTTCCACCCGCGCTGCCAACGTCGCCGCACGCGGACGCATCGACCTTGGGGCACAGATTCTCGACGTGACCTTCAGCCTCGACGCACGCGATTTGTCTCCGGCGAGCGGGCTGGCGGGTCAGTCGGTGGGCGGCGCCTTGCGGGCAAATGGCTCGGCGCGGGGGGCCTTTGCCGCGCCCATCGTCAATCTGGATGCGACCGGGAACGGTCTTTACTACGGCCAGTACAGCGTCGGTCAGCTTGATCTCGACCTGTCGATGCAGGGCCAGTCGGGGGGCATCGCACCCTTCACGCTCACCGCCTCCGCCTTTGGCACTCGTATCGGCGACCCGAATATCGAGGCGTTGCTCGGCCAGACGGTCACGCTGGACGCACGTGGCTCGCTGGATCAGGGGCGTCTGTTCCTGCGGCTCGACGATGCCACGCTGCGCGCGGCGGTCGGCGCGGCGCGGGTGGCGGGCCTCGTGGATATTCAGGGACAGGAACTCGATGCCGGCTATTCGGTGCACATCCCGTCCCTCGGCGCATTACAGCCGGTGGTCGGCCAGACAATTGCGGGCGAGGTCCGTGCCGATGGCCGCATCCTCGGCCCCTTCGCCGACCCGCAAACAAGCGGCGAAGTCGCGGGCTTCGGCGTCGTTTTCCAGACCTACGACCTGACCAGCCTGAACGCGCGCTATGACGTGCAGAACCTCATCACCGGTCCCAACGGCGCGGCGAGCCTGAATGCCGAGACCGACCAAGGGCCGCTCGATGCAAGCGTCGCCTTTGACCTCAGCGGCGGCGGCGTGCGCATTTCGCAGCTATCGGTCAACGGCCTCGGCCTCGCGGTGCAAGGACAGGTCGAGACCCTGCCCGGCGGTCTCTATGCCGGAAATGTCAGCTTCGAGGCGCTGGAACTCTCCACCCTAGGCCGCTTCATCGAGCAGGATATTGCGGGCACCGCCAGCGGACGCATCGACCTCGACGCGGCGGATGGACGGCAGAACGCGCGCTTTGACATCGACGCCAGCGACCTGCGCTATGCCGGACTGGCCCGGGTCGGCACGATCTATATCGAGGGCAGCGCGAGCGACGCTTTGGGCCGCGATCCCAATATCGACGCGACGGCCTTTGCGGCCTCGGCGGTGGTGTCGGGCTATCCCGTCAGCCAGATAAACGTCACCGCACGCGGGCCGCTCTCGGCGCTTGAGGCGACCCTCGACGGCAATGGCGGCGAGACCGGGTCGGACAAGCTGCAAACGGCGATGCGGCTGAACATCATCAACCCGCCGCGCAGCGCCGTTTTCTATCGGCTGGCCGCCAGCTATCAGGGCATCGGCATCTCCTCGGCCTCGCAATTCACCATCGAGGAAATCCCCGGCGGCGGCGTGCGCGCAACCGGCCTCGACCTGCGTGTCAGCGATGGCGAGATCGTCGGATCGGCGGAATACACGCCCAACGGCCTCGTCGCCCAATTGCGGATGCGCAACGTGCCGATGCAACTGGCGCGGCTCGCCGGGGTCGATCTGATCCAGAGCGGGCGTCTCTTCGGCGAGGTCGATGTCGACACACGCGGCGCGCCGCGCGGCACCTTCCGCTTTACCGCCAATGTCCTGCGCCTGAAGGGCGCACAGCTTGACGACCCGTTCGATCTGGTGGTCGAGGGCACGATGGATGGCCGCGCCCTGAACACCACCGCCAGCGTCAGCAGTCGCCTGCTCAACCAGCCGCTTCGCGCCGTCGCCATGGTGCCCTTGCGGCAAGTCGCAGGCGTGCCTGTGCCCCTGCCCGACGAAAACGCACCATTCAACGCCAGCGTCGACTGGGAAGGCGATGTCGCGGAGTTCTGGGCCTTCGTGCCCGCCCCCGACCATGTGCTCTCGGGTCCGGTCGTCATCCGGGGCCGCGCCGATGGCACCATCGCTGCTCCCCGCCTCGAAGGCGGCATGGTCCTGAGCGGCGGGCGCTATCAGAACCTCGAATTCGGCACCCTGCTGGACCAGATCAACGCCACCGGCGATTTCACTCAGGATGGCCGCGTCGTCTTCGACCTCAACGCCACCGACGGCGTCGCGGGCACGCTCAGCGGTCGCGGCTCTTACACCGTCGCCGATGGCACGCTGGATGCCGGGATCGAATTGAACCAGGCCGCCCTCGTCCGCCGCGACGATGCAACGGCGATCCTGTCGGGTCAGGCCACCGCCAAATCCCAAGGCCCGGATATCGCCGTGACAGGCGCGTTCCAGACCGATTTTGTCGAGCTGCGCCTGATCGGCGGCTTCGGCGGTTCGGTCGTCGTCATCGACGCGGTGCCGGTCGGCGAGACCGCGCCGATTGTTCAGCCTGTGGACGAAAACGCCAAAGCCCAGCGCATTGCCCTCGACCTGCGCCTCGACTTCCCGCGTCAGGTCTTCGTGCGCGGGCGCGGCCTCGACTCCGAATGGGGCGGCGGGCTTCAGGTTTCCGGCTATGCCAGCGATCCGCGCATCAACGGCCTGATCGAGCGCCGTCGCGGTATTCTCGACCTGCTCGGGCGTCAGTTCGAGTTGACCACCGGCGAAGTGCGCTTCAACGGCCCGGTCAGCCCCTTTATCCGCGTGCGTCTGTCGCGGCAGGCGAACGAGATTCTCGGCTGGCTCGACATTGTCGGCCCTGCGGATGACATTGAGTTGGAGTTCGGCTCGATCCCCGCCCTGCCACCCGACGAAGTGCTGCCCCGACTGCTGTTCGGTCGCTCGAAGCAATCGCTGAGTGCGCTGGAGGCCGCGCAACTGGCCGCCGGTGTCGCCACCCTGCTCTCGGGCAAGGCCGGTATCCTCGACGAAGTACGCGGCGCGCTCGGCGTCGATGTGCTGCGCGTCGAGGGCGGCGATGGCGACGGCACCAGCATCGCGACCGGCAAATACCTGACCGAAGACGTCTTTGTCGGCGCAAAGCAGAATCTCGAAACCGGCGGCACCTCGGCCTTCGTCGAAATCGAAGTCTTCGAGAATATCGAACTGGAAGGCGAGTTCGGCGCGGACGAAGCAGAGGCGAGCGCGAACTGGAAGCTGGATTACTGACCGGCAAGGAGCGGGGCGGGGCGACCTGCCCTACCCTTCGAACGCCGCCAGCATCCTTGCGCGCATCGCCGCGTCGGGCATCGGGCCGGATAGCAGAGCCATATTCTCACTCATGTGATCCGGGTCGCTTGTGGCCGGGATCGCGACCGTGACCGCCGGGTGCGAGATAACCCATTTCAGCAAGAATTGCGGCCAACTCGTCACCCCGACCTCCGCCGCGAAATCCGGCAGAGGCCGCCCCGCCACCCGCCGGATCAACGCCCCGCGCTGGAACGGACGGTTGATGATGACCTTCAGCCCCCGCTCGGCGGCGAGGGGCAGCAGCCGCGCCTCGGCCTCGCGATCGTCCATATTATAGGTGAACTGCACCGTATCGAGGCTGTCATCGCGCTCCATGATCCGCGCAAAATCGTCGTGACGGCGACCGTGGGAGGTGGTGATCCCGATCTCGCCGACCTGCCCCGCTGCCTTCATCGCGCGCAGGGTTTCGATATGGCCCTCGTAACCAAGCAGGTTGTGGACCTGCAGGATGTCAAAGCGCGGAATGCCCCAAAGTGCGCGCGAAGCCTCGATTTGCTCAGGCCCCATTGCCGGAGCCGGAATCCAGACCTTGCTGGCGGCGGTCAACGGCACATCGCCCAAACGTGGCAGGCAATAGCCCATCACGTCCTCGGCCATGCCGTACATCGGCGAGGAGTCGACCATCCGCCCGCCCGCATCGAAGAACCGGCGCAGCACCTCAACCCGCCGGTCTCGCGCCGCTTCATCCTGACGCGGCACGTCAAAAGTAATCCACGTCCCCATGCCGATCTTCGGCACCGGCGCAGACGCGCGCGCGGGCACCGGCGCGGCGACAGCGGCGGCCACCAGACCAAGGGCGGTTCGGCGGGTGATGCTCATCGGCTCAGTCCTTGCGGATGAATTTCTTGCCGCAATAGCCACAGGTCGCAAAGCCCTCCGCGCCGACCTCGTAATAGGTCAGCGGGTGACCCAGCGGCCCGCCGCCACCATCACAGGCGACGGATTTCGTCGTCACCTCGATCACTTGCAGGTCACGTTGTTCGGGGAGTACGCGGGTCAAAGCTCCGGCCATGTCATCCTCATCCATTGAAAAACCGCTCGAACGGCTTGCCGTTTGCGCTCATCGGTACACGATGATAGCCGTCACGCGAACCGCTTTTCTAACGCGCAACGGAGCCTGCATGTCGTCCGCCACGCCACACTATGCCATCGAAGCGCATGATTTGCATAAGACCTATGCCGCGCAAGGCAATGCGCCAGCGAAACAGGCGCTAAAGGGCGTGACGCTGCAAATTCCTGCCGGGTCGGTGTTCGGCCTGCTGGGGGCGAACGGGGCGGGAAAATCGACCTTTATCAATATTTTGGCCGGTCTGGTCGTCAAATCCTCCGGCTCGGTTAAGATCTGGGGTTTTGACCAGGACGTGAACCCGCGCATGTCCCGCGCCAGCATCGGCGTGGTGCCGCAAGAGCTGATCCTCGACCCCTTCTTCACCCCGCGCGAGGCATTGGAGATTCAGGCCGGTCTTTACGGCGTGCCAAAGGCCGAGCGCAGGACGATGGAACTGCTCGCCGCGCTCAATCTGGACGACAAGGCAGATGCCTATGCCCGCTCGCTTTCGGGCGGGATGCGGCGACGGTTGTTGATCGGAAAGGCCCTGTGCCACTCGCCCCCCGTGCTGATCCTCGACGAGCCGACGGCGGGGGTCGACATCGAACTCCGCAAGCAGATGTGGGCCTATGTCCGCGAGCTGAACGAGCGCGGCGTCACCATCGTCCTGACCACCCATTACCTCGAAGAAGCCGAGGAAATGTGCGACCGCATCGCCATTATCGACAGTGGCCGTGTCGTCGCCTGCGAGGATAAGGCCGTGCTGATGCAGCGGGTCGATTCCAAGAGCGTCGTGATCTGGCCCGAGCATGATCTGGACGCGGTGCCCGAAAGCCTGCACAGCCATGGCGACCTCGATGCGCGCTTGCGCGACGACGGTGCGCTGGTCATCACCTATCCGAAATCGCACATGCGCCTTGGCGAGATTCTGGCCGCCGCCCAGTCTGCGGGCATCACGGTCAAGGATCTGACCACCGAAGAAGCCGACCTCGAGGACGTCTTCGTTGCCATGACCGGGGGGCGGGCATGAAATCACCGTCGCGCATGACGTTTATCACCTGCCTGTTGGGCGCGCCCGCGCTCTTCGCCATCGTCCCCGCCCTCTTCATGCTCGGCGGCGAGTACCTGTCGCGATTCGGCTATGTCGGCAATCTGGCACTGTTTGTCTCGCTGCCGACATGGCTGACCGTCTTCGCGTGGCTTGCATGGCGCGCGGCCAAGCGCGGCGAGACCGAACTGCGCCCCTACGTGATGGCTGGCCTCGTCGCCAATGCCGCGTCGCTGGTGATCTTCCCGCTGCTGATCTTCGCCGCCGAAGCACTGGGGGCCAACCTCTCGGGTATGCTGGCCGAGTCGTTTCAGGAGGCGCAGGCGGGTTCCGATGCCGAGCAAGAGCAACTATCCCTGACCACCGCCGCCCTGTTCGCGGGCTTCGCCGCGTTCTTCGTAGGGCTGTTTGTGGTGCCGGTGCTGGGGTCGATTTTCGGCGCGCTCGCGCGCAAGCTGAAGCTGGTCAAGGTCTGAGAGTCGACACAAGCGATCACTTGGTAGGCACGTCCTTCGAGACCAGGATGAGGACTGAGCGTCAACCTTACCCTGAGGAGCGGGCAAAGCCCGCGTCTCGAAGGGTGCGCAATCAACCGCCTAAAACTCCCGCCATCGCGGCGCTCAGATCACCATAGCCGGTAAACCGCCGTTCATAGGCAAGCCCAAGCCGCGCCGCCGCCGCCTCTGCCGCCGCATCCAGCGCCGGATCATCGGTCTGGGCCAGATAGACGACGCGGGTGTAGTTGGCAAAGAGGATGTCCCGCATCTCCGGCGCACGGTCGAGGCCAAAGCCTCGCCAGATCAGCGCATCGAATTGACGTGCGAAAAAGTCGGTCAGGTAAAGCGTGCCCAGCGCATCCCCGTGCCGTGCCTCGAATATCTCGACGCCATCGAAGAACGCGTAGCAATGCGGGCCGGGTATCCGCTCGACGCCCTCTTCCGTACAGACCCGGTCCAGCGCCCCGCCGGTCCCGCAATCGGCATAAAGCACATAGATGCCGCCAAAACCCCGCGCCTTCGCATCGCGCACCTTGGTACGGACGGCTTCGGCAATATGTTGGGGAGCATTGTGCAGTTTGGCGGGCAGACATTCGAGCACGGCATGGGTCCAGCCATTCGCCTCAATCACCGCAAGGACTTCTCGGGCCAGCGCACCGCAAGCGATCAGCATGATCTGACCCGGTTCGGCGGCCCGGCGCGGGCCGCTAAGGCCGTCTTCCAGCAAGCGCGCGCTCAGGGCATCGGCATAATCGGCCTGAGTGGCCGACCCCCGCCCCGTGCGCTCTCGCTTGCCCCGGCGCATGGGCGTCAGGCGGGTTGCTGGTTGTGTTTGCGGTGTTCCATGAACTCTTTAGCGGTTTCCACCGCCACCGCCGCGTCCCGGCAATAGGCATCGGCACCGATGGCCTTGCCGAACTCCTCGTTCAGCGGCGCACCGCCGACCAGCACAACATAGTTTTCGCGGATGCCCTTGGCGCTCATCTCGTCGATGACGACTTTCATGTAAGGCATCGTCGTCGTCAGCAGGGCGGACATGCCGAGAATATCGGCATCCTCGCGCTCCAGCGCCTCGATATAGTTCTCGACCGGGTTGTTGATGCCCAGATCGACGACGTCAAAGCCCGCGCCCTCCATCATCATCCCGACGAGGTTCTTGCCGATATCGTGGATGTCGCCTTTCACCGTCCCGATCACCATCTTGCCCTGTTTCGGCGCGCCGGTTTCGGCCAGCAGCGGGCGCAGGATGGTCATACCGGCTTTCATCGCATTGGCGGCCAACAGCACTTCGGGCACGAACAGGATGCCGTCGCGAAAGTCGATACCGACGATGCGCATCCCCTCGACAAGGGCCTTGGTCAGCACGTCATAGGGCGTCCAACCGCGCCCAAGCAGGATATTGACGCCCTCGACGATCTCTTCCTTCATGCCGTCATAAAGGTCGTCATGCATCTGGGGGACGAGTTCATCGTCGCTCAGTTCGCTGAGGATGATGTCGTCTTCTTCATCGGCCATGCCGCTCACTCCCGATAATACCGGCTGCGCCGGGTCATCTCTGACCATTGACCGTAACCCGTAAGCATCGGGTATACGGACGCGACCTTGTAAAATCATATTCCGACCGCGATACGAAAAGACAAGCATTCTCGGCGGATGCGCCCTAAATATTGATGCTGATCTTTACAATCGGTGGAGCGGCCCGTGGCGCTGGACAAAGAAAGCCTGACATTCGAGTTTCTGCGGCCAATTTTCGTCCTGTTGATCCTGATCTGGATCGCACAGCTCGTGAATTTCGTCCTCGGCTATGATCTTAATCAGTGGTTCGGGCTGGAACCGCGCGATTTCGGTGGTTTGATCGGCATTCCCGCCTCGCCGTTTCTCCATGCCGGATTCGGCCACGCGATTGCCAATACCGTGCCCTTGCTGGTGCTCGGCGGGATGGCCGCGATGGCCTCGCCGCGCCGGTTCATGGACGCAACGATCATTATCGTCCTGCTCGGCGGGATCATGGTCTGGATCATGGCCCGCGGCGGGAACAAGGTGCATGTGGGGGCCAGCGGGCTGGTCTTTGGCTACCTCGGCTATGTCGTCGCGCTGGGGATTTTCGAGCGCAGCATTCGGGCCATCGCGATGGCGGCCTTCGCGGCGGTGCTCTATGGCGGGTTGATCTGGGGCGTCTTGCCGGATCACCGCATCTCATGGGAATCGCACCTGTTCGGCGGCATAGCGGGCGGTATCGCCGCGTGGATATTGACCCGAGACAAGGGCGCGACCCCGCATGTGAGATAGGATCCCGACGCCCCCCAGGATTGAGGGGGCATCGAGCAGGGCCGTGTCGCGGCGCTACGCCTTTTCAAGCTCCGAATGAGATTTCAGCACCGTGTCATCGTCATCCTGCTGAATCAGGTAAGCGGGGCTGTTGCCATCCGCATCGCGAGTCACCGTCGTGCCCTTGATCTCTTTCTCGACCTTTTCGGTATAAACGGCCTGCACGGTGCCCTCGGCACTGCCATTGCCCCAGTTCCACTTTACCCGGTCGCCCTTGTCGTAAGCCATCTCAGCCTCCTGTAAAATTGTGGAGGTCAAATGCGCGAGGGCCTGGAATGTTTCGACTCACGCCCGCCGGCGACCGCGTCGCTCGCGTTTCGGGGCGTTCGTCTGATCACCCGTGCCATCGCCGTCGGAGGAAAAATCGCCGATGCGGGCCTTGATCATATCGAGTTCCGGGCGTCCGGCGGGCACATGGGCGGCCAGCGCCGCACGCATTGCCACCAGATGCTCGGGCTTGGTGCCGCAACAGCCGCCGATGATCCGCGCCCCGGCATCCCGGGCCAGCCGCGCATAGTCGGCCATCAACTCGGGCGTGCCATCATATTCGATCCGGCCATCGACATATTTCGGAATCCCCGCATTGGCCTTTGCGATCACGATGGCATCGGGCGAGTCCTCGGTCAGGCCCAGCACCGTGCGCAGCAGGTCCGGCGCCCCGGTGCCGCAATTCGCGCCAAAGGCCAAGGGAGGCACCGCGAGCGAGCCTTGCATCCCGGCATAACCCGTCGAGGTGATCCCCATCATCGTGCGGCCCGCCGTATCAAAGCTGAGGGTCGCACACAGCGGCGCGCTCAGATTGGCGCAGGCCTGCGCAATCGCGGCCACTTCTTCCTCTCCGGAAATCGTCTCGGCCCAGATCACATCGGCCCCGCCAGCCATCAGGCCCTTGATCTGCTCCTCGAACGCGGCGATGGCGTCTTCCATGGAAAGCGTGCCGACCGGCTCGAAAATCTCGCCCGTTGGCCCTACCGATCCGGCGACGATCACCGGACGCCCCGCCGCATCGGCGACCTCGCGCGCAAGCTCTGCCGCGCGCTGGTTCAGCTCCAGCACCCGATCCTGATGATTGTGCAGTTTCAGCCGATAGGAGGTGCCACCAAAGCTGTTGGTCAGAATAATATCCGACCCGGCATCGACAAAGCCCCTGTGCAAGGCACGGATACGGTCGGGATGATCGACATTCCACAGCTCCGGCGGCTCACCGGCCTCCAGCCCCATGGCGAACAGATTGGTGCCGGTCGCCCCGTCTGCCATGAGCCAGTCGCGGGTTTCGAGCAGTCGGGAAAGCGCATTGGACACGGTCACAGCCTCGGCTTGGGAAAAGATATAATGATTTTATTATATCTCATAAATGTACTGCGGCAAGACCACAGCACCCCAAGCCCTAACCCATTCGCCTTTCCGTTTTACAAACGGGACCGCGCGGCGTCAGGCAACATCGAAACGTTCGAGGCGCTCCGGCTCCGCACCGCCACTGACCACCCGCGCCAGTTCGCGCAGAATGTCGGGGTCGGGATGATCGTCGGAAACCGCGCGGCTGACCACGGGGCCGAGATCGACGCGGGTGACCTTCGCACCCTCTTTCACCAGCCAGATCGTCGCCTTGATCGCATCGCGCTTCACATTCCGGTCGAAGGCATAGCGATAGAACCACAGTTCTAAAAGCAGATCGATGTCCCGCCGCTGGGGTTCATCTCCCATTGCGGCGTCGAAGGCCCGCTCAAGCAGCCCCAGCCCCTCCTGATGACGGCCCTGGACGAAATGCGCATGGGCCGACCCGCACAGCGCCTTGGCATCGCCGGGGGTTTCCGCCAGCACTTGCGAATACAGGGCATCCGCCGCGTCGGCATCGCCCCGCACATCGGAGATAAACCGCGCATAGTTGCGCAGGATTCGCTTATGGCCCGGTTCCGCCGCAACGGCGCGGCGGTACATCTCCTCCGCCTCCTCGCGCTGGTTCGCGTATTTGCTGAGATAATCGGCAAGGTCGGCCAAGACCTCGGCATCGGCGGGCGCAACTTTCAGGGCGCGGCGCAACAGTTTCTCGGCATCCTCGGTATTCTCGCGCTCTCGCAACAGGAACGTACCATAGCTGCGCAGGGCAAAGGCATTGCGCGGCTCCATCGCCACAGCCTTTCGCAGACGGTCCTCGGCGGCATTGGGCTTGCGCCGGGAATATTGCAGGAAGCGGCCATAATGGGTCAGCGCGGTGGCGTCGCGCGGGTCGAGATTGATGGCCTTGCGGAACATATCCTCCGCGCCCTCGCCATCCAGAATCACCTCATCCCGGAATCGTGCATAGGCAGACGCAATGGCGGCGCTGGACGGATCGCTCTCGGTGGCCCGCTGCAATAGCGCCTCAGCGCGCTTGGGATCTGCCCGTCGGCCTTGCAGGAACGCCGCATAAGCCAGCATGGCATCGGTTGATTCGGGGTCGGTGGCAAGCGCGCGCTCGAACAAGGCCTCGGACCGATCCAGATCGCCCTTGTAGGTCGCATGAAAGCGCGCGGCGGCAACCGAAGCGGCGGCGGGCACGTCCGCGATTTGCAGCGCCTTTTCAAGGATCGCCTCGGCCTTTTCAATATCCCCGCGACGGGACGCCATGAACTCGGCGAGCGCGATATGCGGGCCGGGGGTCGTCGCCGAGGACGCCGCCAGCTTCAGCAACGCAAAGGCCGCATCGTCATTGCGCTGCACCGTGCTCAGGAACCGGGCATAGCGGGTCAGGGCATCGACATCGCGGGGGGCCGAATCGACGGCCACCTGAAAACACTCGGCGGCGGTTTCGACATCGCCGCGCGCGCGCCACAGGAACTCGGCATAGGCGCACATGGTCGTCGCGCTGTTGAAATTGGCGCGAATGGCGAGGCGATAGCAGTCCTCGGCCCGGTCATGATCCCGGCGAATATCGGTCAGAAACGCCGCGAACAGGCGCAGCACGGCTTCGTTTTGCGGGTCGGCATCAATCGCGCGTTCGAAATGATGCTCTGCCCCGTCATGGTCGTGGCGACCGACGGTCAGGAATTGCGCATAGCGGGCGATCAGGTCGGCATCACCGGGGTTTTCGGCCAGCGCCGCCTGAAACCGCGTATCAAGCGTCGCCGCCTCTTCCCGCCGCAGCAGGCGGGTGGGCACGTCTAAAGGGCCGGTGTCAGACGCCTCCTCGAAAATATCGACCACATCGGCGGAGGGTTCGCGCTTCGGCGCGGCGCGGCGGTCGGTTTCCACCGCCTGCGCTTCCTCGACGGCGGCATCGGCATCGCCGCCGATGGCCATATCGACGGGCAGGCTCGGCCCTTCGGAGTTTGTCGCCATGGCCTTGACGGCGGCGGCGACGAGGGCGTCGATCTTGTGGCGAGAGCCATCCGCGGCGGGCGCGTCACCCGTATCGGGCAGTTCTTCATCCAGTTCGAAGATCGCGTCGCTGGTATCGGCCTGGACCGCGTCGTCGCGGTCATCGGTTTCCGCGACGGTATCGAAGCCCTCGATACTGCCGACGTCGATGTCCTCGGCCTCCGGCGTCGCGAAATAAGAGACCTCGCCGATGCCGATCTCGCTCGCGCCGGCGCTGGCCGATGTGCCGGTCGAAACGGTGTCGATATGGATCACCCCGTCATCGTCGATCTGCGGCGGCGCATCCATGGTCGCCCGCGCCTTCATCGCGATGGCGGCGGCGACAAGCGGCTCTCCCTTAAGCGTTTCGGGCGAGACCGGGTCGAGAATTTCGATCTCCGGCTCCGCTTCGGGTTCGACTTCAGCGGCGGCGGCGGGCTGTTCGGCGGCGGGCGGGGCCGTATCTTCCGCAACCGGATCGACGGCGACGCCTGCCTTCAACGGGCCGTGGGCAAAGATGTCGTCGGGAATATCACTGACCGCCGCGCTGTCTTGCGTTTCCGGCTCAGGCTCCGACGCCACGGGATAGGCTTTCTGCTCGGCGGTCGCCTCGGCATAGGTATCGCTGACGATTTGCGGCGGCGTGTCATTGAGGTCGGGCGCGACGGGCGCGGCCTCCGCCTTGGGTTTCGGCGCGTTCTTCGAGGCGATGGCGCGGTATTGCTCGTCGTATTTTTGCAGAACCTGATCGAAGCGGTCGATGCGCGGATGGCCGAGTTTGAACTCCTGCCGCAACTGATACATCAGATCATCGAAGCTCTCGTTCTTCGCCCAGACCGCGCGGCGGTCCTCCAGCCAACCGGCCATCGCCGCGCCCGGAGCCTTGTCATTGACCCAAAAGACGCCGCCCGACGGCGCGCCCTGGGGCATTTCTTCGAACAGGTCGTGGATGCACTCGTCGCGCCCGCCATAGCCGACGAAGACCAGCGTACATTCGGTCGCCAGCGCCCGCAGGCGATTCTTCACATCGCCGCGCAGCAAACGGCGGTTGCCGTCGAGATATTCGGAGCCAAGATGCGCATCGCCATAGAGCTTGACGATGGTGGGCCGCGCATCGCTGACCTGCACATGGCGATCAAAGGATTCGTGGGTCAAAACCTGCGGCTTGCGCTGGGAATAGAAATAGAGCGCATCGGCAGCCAGATCGTCAAAATTGGTGGTGATGATCGTGTTGCAGCGCGCGCCCCATTCTTCATGGGTCAAAAGCTGCGCGAGCGTGGCATAGCCGAAGCCCGGCTGGCCATCGCCCGAGAGCGTGTCTTGCTCCCGCTGCTGATCCTGATCGGTGTAGAACAGCGCCTCATGGACCTGAATATAGACCGCTGCGGGATCTTCGCGGTCATAGGTCGGAAAGCGCATTTCGGCCCAGTCTTCAAGGCCGTCCGCGTCGCCGGTTTCAAGGTATTTCAGCTCTTTAAGCCAGCGCGTTGCCAGCGTACCTGCATCGGCAACGCCGGAACTGACCGAACACCCGGCGCCCAGAAACCAGACCACCTTCGTGTCGTGGGAAACGATGCTGTGTTTCAGTCGGCGCACAAACTCCGAGGGAGAAATGTTTCTCATTGCAGCCACGTGCGTGCTCCCCGAAATCCACGCTCCGGCGCGGATTGCCTCTTGTCGGTCACGCGCGCGGCAACACGCGCTGACATGACGTTAACCTCGATCATTCTTCGCGTCCCGAAACGCAAAGCCGAATGCCCCGGACCGTTAACCATCCGTTGGCCCGAAACATGACAGGGCACGTCCTATTCATCAAGGCCAAACGGGGTAGGACGATGCAAACAATTTTAACCTTGTGGTAACCTTTGTCCCATGGCAAAACAGGTCATCAGCATACGGATTAACGGTCGGGGGACCCTCATGAGCTGGGCTGAAAGACTTGTCGCCATCAATATCGGCCTTTGTCTCGACTCGGGAATCGCGATTCTCGAGGCCACCGTGACCATCGACTGGGCCGCTTACGGCATCGTCTGACGGCGTCGGTCAGACCCGGGTTTCGGCAAAACCCTTGATCCGCTCCACCATGGCATTCAAGCCATTACTGCGCTGGGGGCTGAGATGCGCGGAAAGGTCGATCCGCGACAACTGTTGCTGAATATCGGTATCGAGAATATCCCGCGCCGTCTTGCCTGAAAGCAATGACTGAAGCACCGAAATCAACCCTTTGACAATAAACGCATCGCTGTCGCCGGAAAACTCGATGACCGCCGAGGGTCCATCACCGGAAATCTTTTCATTCAGCCACACACGGCTGACGCAGCCCTCGACCAGCGTCGAGTCGGTTTTCAGCGCCTCGGGAAATTCCGGCATCTGCTTGCCAAGATCGATGACATAGCGATAGCGCTCTTCCCAATCGTCGAAAAGTTCGAAATTCTCGACCAGTTCATCGAAATCCTGCGCAGGCATAGAATGTTCTCCTCGTCGACACCCGATACCTAGCGTGGCCCGAGGGGGCGTCCATGGGGCATGGCTTGAATGTTTCTGATTCTCCGGGGCTGGGCCGTCAGCGCCGCCATCGTGCCCGTGGGTTCAGCAAGACCTGCGGTGCCAGAATGATACAATATTCCCGTATCGAGCGGCACAGGGCCGAGGCCGCGCGTTGGTCGAGGCCGTGTACGAGGGCAAGAACGCGCCCGTCGCGACGCCGAATCTCCGTATACGGTGTCCCCGTGCCGCCAAGGCGGCCAACCGCTTGGGTCAGGCGCGCCTCGGCCAATGGCTTCCCGGTAAATCCACCAAAGAACGCGCCCCAGCCCGACAGGGGACGGACGACCGCTGGCGTACGCGGAGCCGGAGGACGCGGCGGCGACACCGACGACCGCAGTCTGGCGACTTCCCGTGCATAAAGCGCCCGCTCCTCGGGGGAGACATCACTGGTGGCAACGGCGACGGCGGCGGGTGCGTCGGCACATGCGCCTATGTCGGGTGGATCTTCGGTGGATCGCCGGATTGCCGGGGCAAGGCGCGACCGGGATTGCGCCGCAACGCCTTGATCAATCAGAGCTTTGGCCTGACGCAGCCGCGCGCGCTTGTCGCGATGGCCAAGGGTGACGATCAGCAAACGCCGGTCGCCCTGCTCCACCAGACCGGCGATTCCGTATCCGGCGGCACAGGTAAAACCGGTTTTCAGCCCCGAGGCCCCCGGCACGCGGCCAAAAAGCGGATTGGTCGTCGATACACGCTTGCCCATCGCCTGCACCGAGCGACGCGCGAACAACGCTGACCGCGCCGGAAACCGCTCCAGCAGAGCACGGGAGAGCAGCGCGATGTCACGTGCCGTGCTGCGCTGTCCGGGCCGGGGCAAACCGGTCGCATTGGCGAAGCGGGTATTGATCATGCCGAGGTCTTGGGCGGCATTGTTCATCCGCTCGACAAAGGCTGCCTCGTCGCCAGCCACCGCCTCCGCCACCGCAACCGCCGCGTCATTTTTCGAACCGACCAGCCCCGCCCCCAGCAACGCCTCGAATGACAGCTCACGGCCCGTGCGCAGGCCCAGCTTCACCGGCGGCTGGGCGGCGGCGGCGGGGGATATGCGGATCATCGTATCGGGCGCAATCTCGCCGTCCTGGATCGCCTCGAATGCGACATAAGCCGTCATCAGCTTGGCGAGGGATGCGGGCAGGCGCGGGGCGTCGGCGTCATTCTCGACCAGAATGCGACCGTCTTTCAGGTCCACCACGATCTCCGCCGCATAGGTCGGCGTCGCGAGGCCAATGATCAACGCGAGGACAGCGAATCGAACCACGCCAGCGCCTCCTCGACAGTTTGCACCTCCGGTCCCGGTCCTCGGGGCATCGACAACAGGATGACCGGCAGCCCGAGCGCCCGTGCGGCGGCGACTTTGGGATAGGCTCCCACCCCGCCCGCATTGCGTGTCACCAGAACCTCGATGCCATGCGCTTCCATCAGCGCCGCTTCTTCCTCGACCGCGAAGGGACCGGCCTTTTCCGTCACGACACTGTCGGGCGGCAGGCAACGATGCGCGCGGGTCCGCACCAGATACCAGCGGCCTTCGTCCGCCGCAAAAGGCGCGCGCTCTGCCTCGCCAAGACACAGAAAAACCCGCGATTGTGCCGACCCCAACGCCCCAAAGGCCGAAACCGCGTCGGTCACGGATATCCAATCATCCGCCGGTTCCGCCCTCCACGGTGCCCGCCGCAATCGCATCACGGCGGCCTCGGGCGGCAGCGTCGCCACCGCATGGAGAGGCGCGATTTCAAAGGGATGGCGAGCGTCGATCACGGCATCAGCCTCGATCACCGGCACCTGCTGGGCAAGGTCGAGCACCGTTGCCCCGGGAACACGCCGCGAAAGCCGTGCCGCCTCCCGCGAACCGCCGACAATCGCCAGCCTCATTTCAGATCGACGACTTTCACGCCCCGCGACCCTGCCGACAGCGCAATCTCGCCCCGCTTGAGCCGCAGCGCATCATTGCCGAACACCTCGCGCCGCCAGCCCTGCAGGGCGGGCAGGTCTTCAGGCTCGGCCTCGACGGCCAGACGGTCGAGATCGGCGGCGGAGGCGATCAGGCGCGCGGCAACGTCGGCCTCGGCGGCCTTTGCCCGCAATAACGTGCGCATCAACTCGGCAAGGGCCGATTGCCCGGCGGTCAAACGCGGCTTTTCCTTTACCTTGGGCGGCGCTGGCATGGTTCCCGCTTTCATTTCCGCGAGGGCATCGAGGATCGACCGCGCGGCATCGCCATTGCGATTCTCGCGGGTGAGCAGGCGGCTTTTGCTAAGGCTTTCCAAGTCCTTGGGCCGCGAAGCCGCAAGTTCCATCAGCGCGTCGTCCTTGATCACCCGGTTGCGCGGCACGTTGCGGCGCTGGGCCTCTTTTTCGCGCCACGCGGCCAGCGCCCGCGCCGCCACATACAGCTTGGGCGAAGGATTGCGGAGTTTCAGGCGCTTCCACGCATCTTCCGGCTCGGTGACATAGGTCGCGGGGTCGGTGAGGATTTTCATTTCCTCGGAGACCCAGACCGACCGCCCCGCCGCCGCCACTCGCTCGGACAACGCTTCGTAGATCGTGCGCAGATGCGTGACGTCGCCGATGGCATAGACAAGCTGCTTGCTGCTGAGCGGACGGCGGCCCCAATCGGTAAAGCGGCTCGACTTGTCGAGGCCCGCATTCACGATCTTTCGCACCAGCGTCTCATATCCGACCTGGTCGCCAAAACCGCATACCATCGCTGCCACTTGGGTATCGTAGAGCGGCTTTGGCACGAAACCGGAGAGTTTTTGAAATATTTCAACGTCTTGGCGCGCGGCGTGAAACACTTTCATCACGCTTTCATCGCCCATCAGCGTGAAAAGCGGCTCCAGCGAGATACCCTCGGCCATTGGGTCGATGATCACCGCACCGTCGCGCTGCCAATCTTCGTCGCTCTCACCCTCGAATTGCGGGCGGCCAAGCTGCACCAGACACAGGATCGGCCAATAGGTGCGTTCGCGCATGAATTCGGTATCGACGGTCACGTAATCGGCGGCGGCATAGGCACGACAAATCGCGCCCAGCTCCTCCGTTTCCGTGACGACTCGAAAATCCATTTACACACACAGCGACCCGCAAAAGGCCCGCACTCCCTGACTTCGAAATCAACCGTACTGGAATCAGCTAATGGTTTATCGTCACCGCGCAAGGCATGGCGACGGCGATATTATCGCTATTTCAGATTATTGCGGCAGAGTCGAATCGCCTG
>CALGNO010000083.1 GCA_937958625.1 uncultured Neomegalonema sp. | reverse complement strand
GGTAATCCCCCCATTTTTAATGGGTTCCAGTCGTAGAATTCACGCGGCGGCTTTCAGTTTCATAGCGGGTGTTACGCCGCCGATGCCCATGTTGGGTCGCTCATTGTTATAAGTCCATAGCCATTCAGTTGCCTGTTCTTGCGCCTCCTCGATGGTTTCAAAGATGTATTGTCCGAGCCATTCACCGCGTACAGTGCGGTTGTAGCGCTCGATATAAGCGTTCTGCTGTGGCTTTCCCGGTTGGATGTATTCGATCCGAACACCTCGCCTCGACGCCCATGCCATCAGCTTGCCGCTGATGTATTCAGGGCCGTTATCAACACGTATCGTTTGAGGCCTGCCGCGCCACTCGACGATCTGGTTCAGGCTACGCACCACCCGCTCTGCTGGCAGGGAAAAGTCCACCTCGATTGCCAAACCTTCGCGGTTGAAATCGTCCAACACGTTCAGCGTTCGGATCGACCGACCATCCGCCAGTTGGTCCGCCATGAAGTCCATAGACCATGTCTCGTTTGGCCTGTCAGGCACTGCCAAAGGCTCCGGCTTGTCGCGCTTCAACCGCTTCTTGGGTTTGATCCGCAGATTCAACTCCAGTTCGCAGTAAATCCGGTAGACGCGTTTGTGGTTCCATCCGTAGCCCTGCACGTTACGCAGATACAGAAAACAAAGCCCGAAGCCCCAGGTGCGTTTGTTTGCGGTCAGGCGCTCCAGCCAGTCGGCAATCTCCGCGTTCTCGTCACTCAGTACGGGACTGTATCGGTAACAAGTCTCGCTGATTTGAAACGTGCGACAAGCCTGCGCGATGCTGACCCCGTGCTGTGCAACTGCATTCATCGCCATCTCTCGCCTTTGAGATGGCTTTAGCGCTTTTTTCCAAGCGCCTCCTTGAGCAGGTCATTCTGCATGCTCATCTCGGCATACATCTTCTTCAGCCGTCGGTTCTGCTCGGTCATGTCCTTCATCTCAGCAATCAAAGATGAATCCATGCCACCGAACTTCGAACGCCATTTATAGAAGCTCGCGCTGCTCATTCCGTGTTCTCGGCAAAGCTCCGAGACCGGCACACCGCCCTCAGCCTGCTTCAAGATACCCATGATCTGCACATCGGTGAATCGTCCGTTCATCATCAAAAATCTCCTCAGTTATCTTGCCGAGAAAATTCCACTTCTGAACACCACTAATTTTAGGGGGGATTACCCCCGCGTCAAAGCCTCGGACGCCCCCGCTTTCCTTGGTTTTTACGGTCTTGCTGTCGATCGCGCCCGCCGTCGGCTGGGCCTCGCGCCCTTCCAACTCGCGCGTTTCCATCGCCAGCATGAAGCGCATCGTCTTGAGCAGCCCACTGTCCCGCCAGTCGTAGAAGTACCGTTGAACGGTCGAGTACGGCGGAAAGTCCTTCGGCAGCATCGCCCATTGGCAACCCGTCGAACCGATATACAGGATTGCGTTCATCACCTCCCGCAGATCGGCGATAACCTTATCCGGCCAACGACGATGACCCCGACGCCCCACCAACACATCAACGCTGCTGAGAAACTCCGTTGAGTCCTCCATGGAGAAAATCCCTCTTCACCTCATCCGGAAAAGGAATTCTCAGGTCGCCACCAATTCTGGCAGGTGGCTCAACCGCAACGCTTACGTTCCAACAAAGTCGAAAACCTGATCCGCACGATTGCCCTCAATCGCAAGAATGCGCTCTTCGCGGGGCACGACGAAGGTGGCCGAGCCTGGGGCATCATCGCGTCCTTGATCGAAACCGCGAAGCTCAACAACGTCGAACCCTTCGCCTATCTCAAGGCAACCCTGCAAGCCATCGCTCAGAGCCATCCGCAAGACCGCCTCGACGAACTGCTCCCTTGGAACTGCGAGAAACCGTCAACCTGATATCAGAGTGCGCTTCTCGCACCGCTTACAGTGCGGTCAACAGAACATGAGAAATTTTTGAGCCTTTGGGGAGGATGGCCGCGCGCGGCCATCCTCCCCAAAGGCAAAAGCGCACCCCAAGACGACATTTCTGAAAGGGTCGGTGCGGCCCGATGCGACATTTCTACTTTGCCACCACACATTAGTATAACAGGGCCCTCAATAGCTGTATTCCTCGTATACCCGGTCGATATTGCCTTCCCACTGGTGGTGGTATTTCCACAGCATTTCTTCGGCGGGGGTCTCGCCGCGTTCGGTGACATCGCGCAGGGCATTGAGGAAATGCGCCTCGTCGCGGTCAAAGGCACCGGCGCGGGCGCGGCTGTGCAGGCCCTCGGTGGCGATGCCGACAAGCTGGCGCGCGATGTCGAGAACGCTGCGCCCCGCGACCTCGGCCTTGAATCCCTTTTCCGGCACGGCATTGCGCAGGTCGATGCGGTCTTCCTGGGTCCAGTGCTTGCAAACATCCCAAGCCGCATCCAGCGCGCCGTCATCGTAAAGCAAACCGACCCAGAACGCGGGCAGCGCGCATATCTTGCGCCATGGCCCGCCATCGGCCCCGCGCATCTCCATGAATTTCTTGATCCGAGCGTCAGGGAAGACGGTCGTGAGGTGATCGGCCCAATCGGAGAGGGTCGGTGTCTCTCCCGGCAAGGCGGGCAGTTTGCCCTGCATGAAGTCTTTGAACGACTGACCCGCCGCGTCGATATACTTGCCCTCGCGATAGACAAAATACATCGGCACATCGAGGGCGTAATCGACCCATGCCTCGAAGCCGAATCCGTCCTCGAAGACAAAGGCCGGGATGCCCGCACGCTGGTTATCGACATCGCGCCAAATCTCGCCGCGATAGCTGAGAAACCCGTTCGGGTGCCCCTCCAGAAACGGTGAGTTTGCAAAAAGAGCGGTCGCGATGGGCTGTAACGCCAGACCGACGCGCAGTTTTTTCGCCATATCCGCTTCGGACGAGAAATCGAGGTTCACCTGAATCGTCGTGGTGCGGAACATCATGTCGAGGCCCTTTGACCCGACCTGCGGCATATATCGCCGCATGATATTGTAGCGCCCCTTTGGCATCATCGGCAGGTCTTCACGGGTCCATTTCGGCAAGGCACCGAGGCCGATAAAGCCGACGCCGCAGCGGTCGGCGATCTCGCGCACTTCGGCGAGGTGCTGGTTCACCTCCTCGCAGGTCTCGTGGATCGTCTCCAGCGGCGCGCCGGAGAGTTCGAGCTGTCCGCCCGGTTCCAGCGACACATTGGCCTTTCCCTTGGTCAGGCCGATAAGGTGCTCGCCCTCGCGCAACTCGTTCCAGCCAAAGGTATCGCGCAGCCCCTCCAGCATCGAGCGGACGCCGCAGGCTCCCTCATAGTCGATGGGGGTGAGGTCAGCCTTCCGGTAACCGAACTTTTCATGCTCGGTGCCGATGCGCCAGTCTTCGCGGGGTTTGCAGCCGGATTCCAGATAGGCCGCGAGTTGGTCGCGCGACTCGATCGGGCCGCCGCCCTCCTGTGGAATGGACATAGTTTTCTCCGACCCTCTGAACCCCAAACATTAAGGCCGCCATAGGCGAAGGCAAGCGTCAGGGCAAGCTTGGCTAGGATCGTCGCCAGAATGTGACCAGCGGCGCGAAGCGTCCGCGCTTGCGTTGGTCGGCGATTGCGGCGTTCAGGGCGTCGAACTTGAACCCCGGCAGCGTGCACAGCGCGTCGATCAGGGCGTCTTGCCCCTCGGCATTGAGCGGAATGACGGCGGGCGCTGCACCGGGGGTGTGCAGCATCAGGCTGACCCAGCTTTGGCCGTTCGGCTGGGATAAGGCGATGTCCACGCGCGTGATCTCGCTCAGTTCGATCTGCACATTGCCGAGCGCGCCGATATAGAGCAGGCGGTGTTCTTCAACGAAGACCCGCCCTGCTCCGCCCGCTGCCCCCGCCGAGAACCGCACCCGGCGGATCGCCTCGCGCGTCCAGAGTGCGCCGCTCGTCAGGACCACCAGCCCGAGGATGATCGACAGCCAGCCCCAGCGCAGGTTGCTGCCGCCCACGATCCATAGCGCGATTAGCGTGCCGCCGACGGCCAGGATCGGCTCCGCCCAGCGCCGGACCGCGCGAACGATCTCGGGCCGGATCACCGGGGCTTTCGCTGGAAAGTCAGATAGGCCGGGGTTCGGCCCTCGCGCAGGGCTTTCGCCTCATAGCGGGTGCCGGGCCAATCCGACCACGGCTCGCGAAAGCCGGATTCGGCGTCGCCGAGCAGCACGAACTCGTCCCGCGCGGCGAGGTGTTCGAGCGTCCAGTCGATATAATCGGGAATATCCGATGCCACGCGCAGGGTCGCACCATCGGCCATGATGCGCGCGAAAGCCTCCAGATTCTCAGGGTTTATGAACCGCCGTTTATGGTGGCGCGCCTTAGGCCATGGGTCGGGGTACAGCACGAAAACCCGCTCCAGCGACCCGTCCGGCAACCGGTCCATCAAATCCCGCGCATCACCATTATGCACCCGAACATTGGTCAGCGCGGCCTTCTCAAGATGCGCAAGGCAGGATGCGACGCCGTTCAGGTAATGCTCGCAGGCCAGAATCCCCACATCCGGGTTCTGCGCCGCCTGAGCCGCGACATGCTCGCCCGCCCCGAAACCGACTTCGAGCCAGAATTTACGCTGTTCGGGAAAGAGCGCGGCGAGATCGAGACCGTCGCCCGTCTCGCCGGACAAGGCCGCGTAGTGGTCCATCCGGTCGCGCATCAGGGTCGCGCGGTTGTCTCGCAGCTTTGGCCCGCGACGGCGGCCATAGAGATTACGCTGGGGTGTGGTCATGGCGGTTCGGGCTCTGGCAACTTTCAATATCGAGACAAATTTCGTTCATCGTATGCTATTGTTCGAATTCAATTTTAATAATTGCGCAATCTGCAGGCTCTATCCTCACCCCCATGAAACTCGACAATCTCGGGGGATTTTTCGTGCGGTCGAAAAGAATGATGCCGATGCCACGGTTGCTACGCCGCTTCCGGTCAGAGCGCAAGGGCGCGACGGCGGTAGAATTTGCCATGATTCTGTTGCCGTTTCTGATGATGACCATGGGAACGCTAGAGATCGCGCTGATTCACCTGTCGCGCTCGGCAATGGCCGACGCCCTCGAAAAAACCTCGCGTCAGATCATGACCGGGTCGGCGGATTGCCTGTCGGCAGAACAGTATATCGATCAACTGTGTGGACGCATTTCGTTTGCGCCGGGCGACTGCAAGGCGAACACCAAGGTCGTGATGCAAGAGCTGGCGACGTTCAGCTCTGACCCCGGCCCCGACGAGCAGAACTTCAGCGCCATCCAGAGCGTGATGGATAATGGCCGCGAGAACTCGATCATGGCCCTGCGCGCCTATCACCGCTGGAACGTGATGTTTCCGTTGCTCGACGATGCCCTTGGCGGCGGCAATGGCGAGCTGATCCTCGTCAGTAATCTTGCGTTCCGTAACGAACCGTTCGGATCGTCCGACGGTTGCGTTCCGGCCACCTAGATCTGGGAATACCGACCATGTTCAAGATACCAGGAATGCATAAATCCTCGATGGCCGGAAAGAGCCTGCGATCCGCATCGACGGCCATCGGACGGTTCCGCAAGGCCGACAATGGCGTTGCGGCGGTCGAATTTGCCCTGATTGCACCGCTGCTCGTGACGCTGATGCTCGGCGCGCTGGAAGTGACCCAGAGCATCTGGGCCGACAGCAAGGTCGAACAGGCCACCAGCGCTATCGGTGATCTCGTCGCCCGCACGCCGACCATGACCGACAGCGAGTTCCGGATGCTCGGCGAGGCCGGTCCGCTGATCATGCGCCCGAACCCCGCCAACGATGTCAGCTTTACGGTGACGTCGGTGGTCGGTTGCAAGCGCGACCTGAACAATCCGAACTCGAAGCTCGATTTCTACGTGCTGTGGAGCAAGGTCTGGCAGAACAGTCAGGTCAAGAGGTCGCCCTATAACGTCGATGCCAAGTTCAACGATCAGCCGGAGAATCTCGAACTGGCGGACGGCGATACGCTGATTATCACCGAAGGTCTGTATTTCTACGAACCCACCTTCGCGCGGAAGATCGGCACGACGATCGAGATGGGCGGTTACGCATTCCACCAGCCGCGCGATACCAGCAAGCGGATTTCGTATCCGTCGGCGGAAAGCCCGAACGACCGCGACTGCAATTATTTCCGCAATAGCTGAGACACGGCTTTAAGAGGGGTCGCGCGTGATGTGCGGCCCTTTTTTGTGGGCGATTATATACAATGCAAACTGCGGTGATTGAGCAGTCCTGACGGCAGAAAATTACCGTTTCAGCCCTTGGCGGGCTTCTCGTCCTGTGCTGTGAGCCCTGAAAACTGGATCGTTTTTGGTTAGAGTTTTCCGCGAGATTTTCCTGGCTGGGAGAAGGAGCGGAAGTGATGAAAGCCTCGAAGTTTTCGGACGCGCGAAAGGCGTTCATTTTGAAGCAAGGTGAAG
>CALGNO010000082.1 GCA_937958625.1 uncultured Neomegalonema sp. | reverse complement strand
GTGCCCCGTCTGGCGGGCTAGCCCGCCAGACGGGGCACCACGGCGCTCAAAACTGGGGAATATTCATTCGGCACTTCTGGACAGTATTGAGCCGGTACTCATAACGTCCTTCCCCTCGCGCCTCAGGGCATGCCAGACCTTCCGCACTCCATAGACCCGGTGGTTCTCGCCCCACACCCGTTCGATGTCCTTGCAGAGAAGACGGTCGCGCTTCTCACGATCCGAGAGGCGACCGGGATCGCGCTCCTGCGCCTTTCGGGCATGGTAGGTGGACGGCGTGATCTGCAGTTCTGCACAGATCGGCTCGACGCCGTGAACCTCCCGGTACTTGTCTATGAAGGCGATCATGTCCGGAACCGGCGGTTGAGCTCCGCCTGTGCAAAATACGCCGACGCTTTCCGAAGGATCTCGTTCGCCTGCTTCAGCTCACGGTTCTCGCGTTCCAGCTTCTTCAGCCGTTCGCGCTCCTCGCTCGTCAGGCCGGGTCGCTCGCCTTGGTCCCGTTCATCCTGACAGACCCAGCCACGCAGCGTCTCCGCATTGCAGCCGATCTTCGAGGCAATCGATTGCAGTGCCGCCCATTCCGATCCGTATTCGTGCCGATGCTCCCGCACCATCCGTACGCCGCGCGCTCGGACCTCAGCAGGGTATGGCTTCACAACTTTCTTCTCGCTCATGGCTCCATCCTCTCAAGAACTGGAGCCTCCGGCAAACCCGGGGCGGTTCAGATCACCGAAATCCGTGAACTGGGGAAATGTAACCCGGCACTTGGAGTGCGCCCCTTGGGGTGGACAGGTTATGCAGCTTTCATAGACCCATGCGGGGCGTTGATTGTTTCGAACTTGTCGGGGCTGGTATATCCGAGCGCTGAATGCAGGCGTGTCGCGTTGTAGACGTTCTCGATGAAGCTGGGCAAGTCGGCGGCGACATCCTCGAATGTCTCGTATTCCATGGGGTAGGCGGCCTCAACCTTGATCGTCTTCATGAAGCTTTCGGCTTGGGCGTTATCGTAAGGGTTGCCACGGCGGCTCATTGATCCAACGAAGCCTCGATCTTTGAGAATACGCCGGTGCGGAGCAGCAGCGTATTGGGAGCCGCGATCCGAATGGAAGACGTATCCCGGCAAGGGGCGGCGGTTCTTGATCGCCGCCTTCAGCGCTCCGGTGGTCAGCCGGACGTCGATATTGCGGCTCAATGCATAGCCCATGACCTTGCGTGACCAAGCGTCAAGAATGACGGCGAGGTAGGCGAAGCCGGTTGTGATCGCCACGTAGGTTATGTCCCCGACCCATAGCTGGTCAGGTCCGTGAACCTCGTACTTCAGCGCCACGTTCGGATAGATCGGGCTGTCGTGGTTGCTGTCCGTAGTCACGACGTAGCGGCGCTTCCTCTTTGGGCTTAGGTCGTTCTCGCGCATGATCCGCCTGACCTTCTTCGCGTTCACCACCATGCCCCGATGCCGCAGCTCAGCGGTCACGCGGCGATAACCGTAGCCGCGACAGGCCCTCGGTGATGGTTCTGATCTGATTGACCACTGGATCTTCCTCCTTGCAGTCTGGGTCGGCATAAAATGTGGAACGGGACAGGTTCATGAGCTCGCACCCCCGTCTGATCGAGAGGCAATCGGGCCGGTGATCACGGACCCAAGCGCGCATCTCGGCGATTGTCCGTGCTTCCGAGCCTCTTTAAAAACTCGATCTCCAGCGCCTGGCGACCGACCAGCCGTTTCAGCGCTGCCACCCGAGCCTCGTATTCCGGAACGAGTCGGCCTCGACGGCATCGTCGTCGTACTCGCCGCGCTCGTACTTCTCGATCCAGACGCGGATCAGGTTGCGGCACACGTCATGCTGCCTGCTCAGAGCATGCAACGCCTCCCCGTTCAGGTAGGCTTCGACGATCTCGCGCTTCTTCGCGGTGCTGTGCCGTCGGTGTCTTCTCTTGGTCATGGGACCTCCTTACAGAAGGCCACGTATGGGGGAAATGCTCAGACCTCAGGTGTTCACCCCAAGGGGCGCACTCCAACTTCTGAGGAAATTTGGGGCGGTATTGACACATGGAACGAACGGGCTTTACCGTCGCGCTCAACAAGGGTCACGACAGCCTATTTCTTCGGCGGCTCCTTGAACGCGCGGTTCTTCGCCTTGCCGCCAACGTAGGTCTCGTCAGCTTCAACGACGGTGTTTTCGCCTCCAAGGCCACCATTGCCGATATCGATGTCGTTGTTGTTGTCGCGCATGGCTTCGCGGATGCGGTGCGCCATGAACCAAGCGGTCTTGTAGGTGACGCCAAGCATACGGTGTAGCTGGTGGGCGCTCATGCCCTTCTTGGACGACGACAGAAGGTGCGTGGCCAGTACCCACTTGTTCAACTTGATCTTGGAGCGCTCGAAAACGGTCCCAACCGTGACGGAGAAGGGCTTGCGGCAATCGCAGCACTTGTAGACACCGGGGCGCGTGGACTTGCCTTCCAGCTTGCGGGCGTTATCGACTACGCCGCAGTGAGGGCAGATAGGACCGGACGGCCAGCGAAGCGCTTCAAGATGCTCGCGGGCCTTGTCTTCGTCGTAAAAAAGGGGTTCATGATATCCATCGGTCGGCGTCCCTCTCTCGTACGCCTTCTGACTAGCAGTTTGGCGATGGTACGTCAAGTATATAATCGCCAGAGCCTTGGGCAGACCGAGTCACATGCTCTACGATCTGAATTGCATATTTGACGCAGACAAAAGCGATCTGAGGCTTTAGTTATTGTAGCGGAAAATCGTATTGATCTGGCAATCGCCTAGCCGGTTTCCTACGGTTTATGGAACATGGTGGTTAGACATACCGCCGCCAGCGCGCGAGGATCATGCATGCGTGATGTGGAAGAGCCGATTTACAGGTGGACGCTCGAAGGACACGAAAACGATGCTCGGCTTCAAGCGGATCGAGAGGGAGCGTTGGGCCCAGATATTTTCGACATGTTCCGGGTCTTGTTGCGTCATCGCTGGAAGATCGTTCTCGTCGTCGTTGCAACACTCATTTGTACGTATCTATATTTAGCGCAAACGCGCCCGTTCTACACGGCACGGGCGGAGATCATTCTCCAAGAAACGCGGGCACCGATCGATCTTGGCGAGGCGCTATTGCCAGGCGGCGCGGTGGATAAGGAAATACAGACCGAGCTTCAGGTCATTCGTTCGCGTGCGGTATTGCGCGATGTCATCGAAGCCCTCGACCTCTTGCGCGATCCGGAATTCAATCCCACAGCGGCTCCGCCGCCGCTGCCGCAATGGAAGCGTTGGCTGATTGAGCGGGACTGGTGGCCGGTCGATCTCACTCTGACATGGCCGCCTAAGCTGACCTTCGGTCAGTTGCCGGAGCCAGTCCCACTACGTATCGATGACAGTATCATGCGCGTCGCCATCGACCGTCTTCAGTCAAAGACGGAAGCTAGTGGCGTTCGGGGCACCTCGATCATCGCCCTCAACGTAACGGCTTGGTCGCCGCAGGAGGCAGCCTTGATCGCGAATGCTATTGTCGAAGCTTATATCGCATCGCGGGTTGAGGTGAAGGTCGAGGCACAGCGCTTCGCCTCACAGTTCATCGGCGCACGCATCGTCGAGTTGCGCGAGGAAGTCGAAGCAGCCGAAGCCAAGGTGCAGACTTTTCAGGCTGAGAATGCTGTCGTATCCGAAGCCGGAGCCGAAGTGGTGCGGTTCGAAGAGTTGCGGAAACGGGCAAAAGGTGCCGAGGAATTGGCGCGGGACCTATCGTCACGTCTCGAACGCTTCAAGGCTGCCCTGCGCTCGGAGGATGGTTTGACTATTGCTGCTCGGGCTCTTAATGACCGGCGTATTAATGCGCTCATCACCGCTGGTTACAGCGAGGAAATCCGGAGCGAGGTCGAGGAAGCGGCGGCAAGACTGGAAGCGGATCAGCAGGTGGCCCAGCGAAGGGCTACAGCTCTGGCTGAGACCTTAGCTGAACTTGAGGGTTCCCTTGAAAGCGGATCGGCCAACCTTATACGCCTGCGGCAGTTGCAACGGGAAGCCGAAGCCAGCAAACAGCTTTTCGACACTTTCCTAGTTCGACAGAAAGAAACGGCGGTTCAGCAGGATCTGGCGAAACCGGATGCCCGGATACTGACCGAAGCCAATCCGCCCTATGAGCCATCCTACCCAAAGAAATCAATTATTTATGGTATAGGTGGAGGCTCAGGTCTGCTCCTCGCCCTTGCTCTCGTGTACCTGATAGAAGGCGTCCGGAACCGGTTCGTCAATATCGAGGAACTGGAGGCCTTTACCGGTCACGCCGTGCTCGGCTCGATCCCGCGCTACAAGAAGGCGCGCAGACGTCGGGCC
>CALGNO010000081.1 GCA_937958625.1 uncultured Neomegalonema sp. | reverse complement strand
CTCAGGTTGAAATAAACCGCGTGCGACGACCGGGGCGACAGACACCGGCGCGAGCGCGATAAAGACTGAGGCAGGTAAATGACCATCGTGCACCGGGTTCTTCCCGCGGGGCTGTTGCTTGTGGCCGGATGTGCCGCGACGCCCGAACATTCTCCGAACACCACCCTTGCGCCCTCGAGCGCGCCGCCAATCGCTGTCGCAACGAAGCGTGATCCGGCGCTTCTGTGGGCAAGCGTCGTCGAAATCGACCAAGTGGCAACCCAGCCCCTTATTGTGTTGCCCGACGATCTCGGCGTCGTTCCCGTCAGCATCGGCGCACTCGATCCACCGGCGGTGCAATTCGCGATGGCGTCCGCGCTGCCTCCCTCGCAACCCCTGCAAGTCGCTTCCACCGTGCCCGATTACATGCCGGTTTCCGCGACCTCGGCTCCGGCGCAATCCATCGACATCGCGGCGCTCTCTCGTGACAACGGGCTTGGGGACGCATCGGGGCAGTCGATGGCTCATCTCGATGCGCTCGAAGGTCAGGGCGCGGCCCCGCGCGGGTCTTACGGGTACGTGCTGATGGATGCCCAGACGGGGCGCAGCCTCGGCGAGCGCGATGCGGATACGGCGCTGGCGCCGGCATCGGTCGCGAAATTGCTCGCGGCCATCGCGATCCTCGAAGCCAAGGGGCCGAGCGGTACGCTGCGGACCACGGCGCTCGCCGACGGCCCGGTATCGGGCGGCGTTCTGCGCGGAGGCTTGCATCTGGTCGGCAGCGGCGACCCGAGCCTGAATCGCAGCGACCTGTCCGCCATGGCACGCCAGATTGCGGCGGCGGGTATTCGCCGGGTCGAGGGCCGGTTCGTCTATCACGGCGATGCCTTGCCGCAGGTGTCGATGATCGACGCCAATCAGCCTGCGGGCGCGGTTTATAACCCCGGCGTCAGCGGCCTGAACCTCGATTACAACGAGGGGCGCGGCGGTGCGCCGCTGCGTGATCCGGCCCGCGAGACGGCGCTGGCCATGCGGCGAGCGGCGGCGGCAATGTCTGTGACGCTGCCGGTTCCTGTGGCCGGGACGGGCGATGCGAGCGGCACCGAAGTCGCCGCCCATGACAGCCCGCCAATCTCATCCCTGCTGACCACGATGTTCGACCGCTCGCGCAATATCACCGCCGAGGCGCTGGGCGCGGCGGCGGCGGCGGACCTGTCGCGCAAGCCGTCCTCCCTGCGCGATGCCGCACGGATCAACGCGGACTGGGCGCAGTCGCGCATCGGTCCCATCGGCGGGTCGGGATGGAGCGGGTTCGATCTGGCCAATAATTCCGGTCTCAGCACCGCCTCGCGGGCGACACCCCGGCAGATTGCGGCGCTGGTGCGCCATGGCTATCGCGAGCATGGCGAGCTGTTCCGCAGCCTGTTCTCGCGGCAGTCCGATGGCGCGTCAAACGGCGTGCGTTTTGACGTGCGCGCGAAGATCGGCACCATGAGCTATGTGCGCGGTCTCAGCGGTATCCTGTCGCTGAATGGCCGCGATATGATCTTCGCCATCCTCGCCACCGACCCCGCGCGCAGTGATGGCAGCGCGCAGGCGTGGATGGGCAAGGCACGGCAGTTGGAAAAGGCGCTCCTGAGCGACTGGCTTCAGAACAACTGGCCCAGCGTGCGCACCGCGAGCCGCTGAGTCTCACACCAAGGGTGGCCCATATCGAGAGTGCCAAGCGCGGTCACTCCAGCCACCCGCGATAGCGCACGATCAGGCCGGTCATCCAGTGCTTGATCTCCACATGAAAGTGAAAGCGCCCGTCCACCACATGCTCATACGCATCGCCGGACGGGGCCATAAAGCGCGGCATCGGAATACCGAACGCCCGCCAGCCAAGGGTTTTCAGCCACAGCTGCTCGTCCTTGAGCACCAGCGCCAGTCCAAATTCCAACGGCCCAAAGCGTTCGGACAGCAGATGCTCGAACGCGCCGTTTCCGTCCTTCTGAAAGCTGGAAAAGGTACGTCCGTCAAAGGACCGCTCCCACAACTCGCCATCGCCCTGCACGCTAAAGCGAACCTCTACCGGCACCTCTGACCCCTGCGGCGGAAAGCCGACAATTCGCGCGATCAGGCGAGCAATCGGGTTGTTGCCCCGCTCGACGGTGGCGCGCCCCCGCACGACCTTGCCGTCGGGACGCTCATGCATGGCGCGGATGGCGGGCCGCAAACGCTGCCAAGCCTCCCCGAGAACGCGCCGATAGAGCGGTGCATTCGCCGGCGCGGCCTCGCGTATTCCCGTGGTGATGGCTTTCGTCGCAAAGACGCGCTCGTAATCCGCGAGGCTGAAATCATCGGTCGCCGGTCTCGCGCCGGTCACTGGGCGTTCGCCGCGCAGCCTCCGTTCGATCAGCGCGGCGACGGCGATGGCGGGGATATAGGGACCGTCATCGCACTCGGCGATCATGTGCCATTCCCGCGTCATTGGGCCGCCCTCAGCGTCGAGACCGCTGACCCGCAGCAACAACCCGCCGCGATGGGCACCGAAGGCAAACCGCTTCATCGTCCAGAAGGCGATACCCGACAGCGGCGAAAGCCGCCGCAACACGCCCCATCGCACCAGCAACGCAGTGGCATTGAGACCGTAGAGAAAAATCTGAGGCCGCGTGCCAACCCCGGTCCAGAGCGTTTTCAGGTCCGGCATTCTCGCGGGAAAAATCGTCTGGTCCGGCAGTTCGGTCAGCGAAAAGCGCAGCCTTGGCAGAGGCTCGATCCCCGGCGGCGCGATGGTAAAGCGGCGCGAGTCGATCAGGGCCGGTGCGGTTGTCAGCGTGCCATCCTTCACCACCGGCACCGGCTTGCCCGCATAGCACATGATCGCCTCGATCACATTCCGGCCCAGTCCCGCCTTTGGCGACGGCGCGAGGCCATGGACGATGCCGTCAACCCGCTGCCAGCCCTCGGTCAACGCGCGGATCACGGCGGAGGAAAGTGCCGGAAACGTACTGCCGCCGGACAAAACTACGATGCCGCGCTCTTTTGCTTGGCTATCATAGCGGTCGATCCCGGCCACGAAGTCGGCGGCATCGGCGAGGTCGACATAATCGCACCCGGCCTCCAGCGCCGCCTCGACCACGCGATAGGCATCGTCGCCATAATGCTGAAAAGGCCCGCTGGCATCGACGACCAGATCGGGCTGCCATTCCGAAAGCGCCGCTCTCAGATCGCCGTCGCGATCGACCCGGGCGGGAATGATGGTCGCGGCGGTATCGAGGCTATCGGCACAGGCACGGGCCTTCTCCGCCCTGCGCCCGGCACAGATGATCGTCAAGGTCGGATGGCCTGCCAGCAAGCGAATGATCCGCTGTCCGAAGGTGCCGTAGCCGCCGATGATCAGAACGCGCAGGCTCATGCGCTCGCCCCCGCGCCCGCGTCGACGGTGAGCAGAGTCAACAGCCGTTCGCGCTCCGCCGGGTGCCGGATGGTCGCGGCAATCAGGTTTTCGAGGGCCGCGCGCTGGCTGGCGATGGCCTTGCGGTCCTCGGACTGCTCACATCGGCTGTCGAGCCAGTTCAGCATCTCGATCATGGCGGACAGGGCGATGGGCGCGTCGGCCCCGGCCTCGATAATCGGTGCGATGCATCTGTCGAGGTAATACGCCATATCTCCGGGCACGCGCAGGATGCGGGCCACGCCCTCGGCGTCGCGCAGCAAGGCATCGTTTGGCCGCTCCGCCGCGATGCGGGTCAGGGCATTGCCGAGATATCCGATACAGGCGGCGGCGGTATTCGGGTCGTTGATTCCGGGCGACAGCGCCCGCAGAGCCACCTCGCACAGCGCGCTCATTTCGAAGTCGATCTGCTGGGCAGGCGTGCGCCTGCGATCAAAGGTAAGGGCCGCGTCGAGGTCGTCTCGCAGGGCCTCTTCGTTGCCCGGAGGACAGCGAAAGCGAATGACGGTTTGTCCGGTAAAGACAAACGTATTCACGCGAAACCGCATGTGCAAAATCGCATTGTGACGCGCGGCGGCCTCCAGCAAGGCCGTATGGTTGACGCTGGTCAGGTATCCGTTGGTATGAGCAGTCCAACCGCTGCAATGCTCATCGAAACAGGTCTCGAATTCCGCAATCTCATCGGGTGTCGGCGAGCGGTCATTCGTCGGCGTTTGCTCCATCGCAATGTCGATGGCGGCGTCACATTCATGCGCCAGTCTGGCAACGAGGGCATCGGTCTGAATCGACTGGGCCATGTGATCGACGAAGAAGATCACGGTGCAAAGCGACAGAAACGCCAGCACAATCGCGGTAACGAACGAGATATGCGGCGCAAAGGTTGCCTCGCCCTCGGCCCCCACACTGGCCATCGACACGAGGGCATAGACGATGGTGGCCACGAAAATGCCCAGACAGACCTTGGTGCGCCGGTCGCCGAGAAAAAACGCCAACAGGCGCGGCCCCATCTGTGAAGACATCATGGTCAGGGCCACGAAGGTCAGCGAAATCACGATACTGGTGGCCGAGAACATGCCCGTGGCAATGGTCGAAAACACCGCCCGCGCGCCGACCTCGTCGATATTCGGCGATCCCGGCAGCCATTCGGTAAACTCTCTGCCATGGCCTTGCTGGTCGATATAGACCGTCCCGAAGGACAGGATCAGCCCGCCAATCGCAAACAGCAGCGGCGTGAAAAGCAGGCTGGTCCGAAACCGCAAGACGAGACTGGTGAGCGACGACCACATGTTTCTTTCCCGCCCCTTGTGACAGCGGGTGACATAACGCGCGCCTGCCCCTAAGCAATCCCATGCTCTCGTTCCGGTTTCTCTCAGACAATGCCCGCTGGCTTTTTGCCGGCCTGATCCTCGCCTTCGGGTCGAGCTTTGGGCAGACGTTCTTTATCTCGCTGTTCGGCGGCGAATACCGGCGCGAGCTGGGTCTCAGCGATGGCGAGTTCGGGTTGCTCTATACCGGCGCGACGCTGTGCTCGGCGCTGTTGTTGGTCAATACGGGCTGGATAGCGGACCGGGTGCCGATGCGGCGGCTCGGAGCTATGGTGCTGGCGGGGCTGGCCGGGGTCTGCGTGCTGATGAGTCAGGTCCAGAATATCTGGGTCTTTGCCTTCGCTATCTTCGGCCTGCGCTATGCCGGACAAGGGATGCTGAGCCATATCGAGGTGACGGCAATTGCCCGCTGGTTCGCCGCCAGCCGGGGCAGGGCACTTGCCGTGGCCTCCTGGGGGCACCCGCTGGGCGAGGGGATGCTGCCGCCGCTGATTGCGTGGATGCTGACCCAGATGGCGTGGCGCTCGGTTTGGATGGCCTGTGCAGCGATTGTGCTGCTGGTCCTGCTGCCGCTCTATGTCTTCATTCTCAAGGGCGAGCGCGTGCCCGAGGGCGACGAGGCCGAGCGCAAGGTCGTGACCGGCATTGGCGGGCGGCACTGGACCCGGCCCGAAGTGCTGCGCCATCGGGTGTTCTGGCTGCTCATCCCCGCGCTTATGGCCTCGCCCATGGTGGGCACGGCGGGCCTGTTTCATCAGGCCCATATCGCCGAGATCAAGGACTGGACGCTGCTGCAATTCACCGCCGGGTTCACCAGCTACGCGATCCTGTCGATTATCTTCTCGCTGATCTTCGGGATGTTGCTGGATCGGTTCAGCGCGCTGGCCGTGCTGCCCTTTACCTTGATCCCGCTGACATCCGGGATGCTGGCGCTGGCCTATTTCGATGGGCTGTGGGTGCCGCATTACTTCTTGGGGATGATCGGCGCGACCGCCGGTGCGAATGGCGCGGTCAGCGGCGCGATGTGGGCCGAGCTTTACGGCACGCGGCATCTCGGCTCGATCCGCTCGCTCAGTATGGCCGCGATGGTGTTTTCATCCGCAGTAGGACCGGGCCTGACCGGAGCGCTGATCGACTTCGGTATTCCCTTTGACGTTCAATGCGTTGCGCTGGCCGCTTATGTTGCGATCATGGCCGTGTGGATGTTCTTTCTGTTGCGTCCCTTGGTCGATGCGCGCGGCACCGTCTCAGTCTAGCAGCGGGATGGCCGCCTCGGCCCATGCCTGCCCGAGGGCGCGCTGGCCGCTTTCGTTAAAGTGGCAACCGTCACTGCGATAGCGCTGGCCGAGCCTGTCGGTATCCGGGCCGATATGAACACCGGCGCGCTGCGCAATCGCCCGCCGGGCGTCGGCAAGCGCCTCGACCGGCGCTGTATCCATACCGCAGATCGAAGTCTGCGAGAGCACCAGCGGCGTGCCGGGGGACGCGCGCTGAACGGTATCGGCAATATCTGCCAGCCCCGCGCGATAGGCATCCAAGGGGGTCTCCCGGTCGGATTCGCCCTGCATGAACAAAAACGCGTCAATCTCGTAACCACGCTGGATCAGGGCGCTGGTGACACGAGACAGCTTTGCGCTGTGATCCGTGCCGTCGATCCATTCGTTGATGCGGGTATTCCCCACGCCGATGCTGGCAATCAGGATCGGTCGGGCCTCGCCCCCCGCGCGCAGGGTCTCGGCAAAGGCGGGCCACGGAGAGCCGCCATTGCCGGTCGCCAAAAACTGCGGATCATCGCCCGCATAGCAATCGTCCGCGTAATAATCGAAGGTGCCCTCGGGCGCGCGCAGGCGGGTTGTGCCGTGATTGGCGCCATTGCTCTGGCCAAAGGTCACGAAGACAAGCGCGTCGGCGGGGTCGGGGCAGGTCAGCTTGGATTTGACGCTGGCATCCCGGTCTCCGGCCACCAGCGCACGGTCGGCGAGCAGGGCGCGATAGCGGTATTCTTCAATCGCCCAAGGCGCAAGATACAGCGCCGCGACGAGGACCGCCGTGATAGCGAGAAGACCTTTAAGCCGCCGATCGGCCACGGATCAAACTCCCTATCGCGCGGCGGACGCGGGCCACCAACGGCATTTCGACATAGCGTGTGAAAACGAAAGACAGCGCAAACGACACCGCAAGCGACAGCAGCGCCCCGGCCAGAAACGCACTTGCCCCATATGCGCCAAGGCTCGCAATGGCTTGAAATACCAGATACATGACTGAACCATGGATCAGGTAGAGGGCAAACGACACCTCGCCCAGAAAGTCGAAGACCGGTTTGGCCAGAAATTCTCTCGCTTGCGCCAGGGCGATGAACCCAAGGAAGAAGATCCCGGTGGCCACCAGCCCCAGCCCCTCCGCCGCCAGATAGTGCAGTTTCGGGCTCAGCAGAACGCTCGACAGCAACAGCCCGGTGATGATCATCAGAGCCGGTAACGCGCGAAAGCGCGACAGCGTCTTGCGGATCGTATCGACATATCGGGCGGCGAACATGCCGAGGAAAAACGCGGTGCCGTCCAGCCCCTTCAGCATGTATTCAAGCGGTTCGGCCCGCCAGCTCGCGATGCAAAAGCAGGCGACGACAAAAACCGCAATCGCGATGTCATAGCGCCGCAGCATCAGGGCGCAGGCCCCGAACACCACAAAGGAAAACGCCATTTCGACCGGCATGGTCCACAGGTTCACGTTGAACGTGTCGGTCTCGCTGTAAAAGATGAAGACCCGCGTGGTCAGAAACTCGATGGCCCGGGCAAAATCCCACCCCGCCACATCCCAGCGCGCGATCCATTCCGGCCCGGCGAAGGGGGCCAGAACCTCTTGCCCCGCGATCCGCGATGCCGCCCCCTGCAACAGCAGGCAAAGCAATCCGGTGAGAAAAACCGGGATCATCAATCGCGGCAGGCGGTTCACCACATCGATTTTCAGGCTGCGTTCGTCCTTCGCACCGATGAAATACGGATAGGACAGCACAAAGCCGCTGATTGCAAAAAAGATCAGCACGGCGAAATGCCCATCGACCGCGAAACTCCAAAGCGGAAGGCTCCAGTGCTCGTAGGGGTTGATGGAGGTCGAAGGCAGGTAATTCAGAAGGTGTGAAAAGACCACCGCGAGCGCCGCGATGCCGCGCAGCGCATCAAATTCGTGTAACCTTTTCATAGGCTAAAGCTAGCGGGGTAGCGTTACTGTCGGGTTACTCCCGGCGATCCGAATACTCAGCCTTCGGGGAATTCCAACCCCATTTCGGTATAGCGCGCGCGGTCTTCCTGCCACCGCTCATCCACGGCAACGCGCAGGAACAGGTGAACCTTGCGCTCCATCAGGGTCGACAGTTCTTCGCGCGCCGCCTGACCGATTTGTTTCAAGGTCTGGCCACCCTTGCCCAGCACGATGGGGCGGTGGCCCTCCTTGGCGACGAGAATCACCTGATCGATCTTGACCGACCCGTCCCGGCGCTCTTCCCACGCTTCGCCGGTGACCGTCATCTGATAGGGCAATTCCTGATGCAGGCGCAGCATCAGCTTTTCGCGGGTGATCTCGGCGGCGATGGCGCGCAGGGAGGCATCGCCGAGCTGATCCTCGGGGTAAAGCCACGGCCCCTCGGGCACTTTGCCGGTCAGCCATGTCACCAGCGGATCAAGCCCGTCCTCGCGCGTGGCCGAAATGTAGAAAATCTGCTCAAAGGTTCGCTTTGTCGAGATTTCTTCGGTCAGGGCCAACAGACTATCGCGCTTGACTCGGTCGATCTTGTTCACCACGAGGGCGACCGGCGTATCCGGGGCCAGATGGCTCTCCAGATCGTCCAGTATCCGCTGCACACCCTTCGTGATGCCGCGATGGGCCTCGACCAGCAACAGCACCACATCGGCATCCGACGCCCCGGCCCAGGCCGCCGCGACCATGGCCCGGTCGAGGGTGCGTTTCGGCGCGAACAGACCCGGCGTATCGACGAAAACGATCTGTGAGACGTCTTCGTTCAGCACGCCGCGTATCCGAAAGCGGGTCGTCTGTACCTTGTGAGTGACGATGGACAGCTTTGCGCCCACCAGAGCATTCAGCAGGGTCGATTTCCCCGCATTTGGTTCACCGATCAGGGCAACGAAGCCTGCGCGGCTATTGGAATCGTTCATTAAGGTGTCTTTCGTCGATAGCGGAGGCAATCGCCGTAATCAGCGCCCGTGGTAAAGGCGCGGACGACCGAGGGTCCGCATTCGAGTTGTTTCGTGACTTCTTGATCTTTGACGTCATCGGCGCTGCCGAAGGCAACGGCATGGCCGAGGCGAGGAAACACGAAATGTGTCAGCCCCGTGAACCGTTTATCAAGTTCCAGCGCCCAGTCTATAGGGGTGGCCGTGTCCGCTTCGCCCGAAAGAACGAGGACGGGAATGGCGACCCGCGTGGGTTGCGACGCCGGCCCGATAAAGCGTTCTTCGGTGCGATCCCCTGCGTTCCATATCTGAAACAGGCGCGTGAACTCGCTGTAATCCTGATCGTTGAACGGATAGCGGGTCGATCCCGCCGCCGGTGAGGGCAAGTCGCGTTCGGGGCTGTCGCTGAATGCGCCATAGAGCAAAACGAAGTTCTCCAGCGCATATTCGACGCTGCGCTCCAGCTCCGATGCCACCCACTCGCCGGTGCCGTCGCGGGAATCCTCAAAGGCCTCGATAAAGACCGGCCCATATCCGGCCCCATCGGGATAGGACGACATCGAGGCCAGAAAATCGAGCATATCCTGCGCATCGAGCGACCACGGCGTTTCGTCCGGCCCGACCGTGATTTCGAGCGGATTGCTGTCGAATTGCGCCGTCCACGCCAGAACGTCGTCATACCGGTCGGTCACGGCGGGCGAGCATTGTTTTTCAGCGAAGCAAAGCTGATCGACGATACCCAAAAACCGGTCGCGCGCCGCCAGCCGTTCTTTGGCCCCCAGCGCGCCGGGCAACGACACCGAATCGAGGATCGCGAAGGACAGCCAGGGCGGAGCCTCCGCCAGCAGGTGCAGGGCGCTCTCAGTGCCATATGAAACGCTGAATATCCCGGCCCGCTCGATCCCCAGCCGCTTCACCAGCCGCGATATATCGCGCGCGAGATAGGGCGAATCGAACCGGGTCAGATCCAGACTGATCTCATCGCGGCACTGTTCGACAATGACCCTTTCCCGGTCGAAAGGCAGATCTTCCTGCCAGAAATCCGGTTCGAAATCGCAATAGGGGCGGGGCCGCGTTCCCTCGGTCCCGCGCGGGTTCAAGGTGATGACCTGACGCCCGGGAAACAGCGCGACGATCCCCGCCATGTCGCCGCCCTCGTTCACCGGCGCATCGCCCGGGCCGCCGGGAATGTAGATCACAGGCACGGTGTCGGGACTGGCCCCCTCGGGCGTAAAGGTCGCGATGGTGGTGCGATAGAGCGTGCGCTGACCTGACCAGCCCATGCTGTAACACGTTGCCTGATACCCCTCGGGCACGCCGCCCTCGCCATAGGGACACTCGACGTCGTCGAGGGATGCGGCGTGGCCTTGCGTACCGATCATCATACCGGCAAGGATCAGGAGCGTGCGCGCAATCATGCCGGTGTCTCCAGTTCTGACAACAAAGCCTTGGCCGCGGCCTGCTGTGCCGCGCGTTTCGAGCTGTCCGAACCGCGGGCGGTCTCGCCGTTACCCAGACTCACCTCGACCGTGAAGTTCGGGTTGTGATCCGGCCCGTCGCGGGAAACCTCGCGATAGGCGGGCAGGGGCATCCCGCGTCCCTGCGCCCATTCCTGAAGGGCAGTCTTGGCGTCGATGGGCGCTTCGTCCTGGCGGTCAAGATGCAGACGCCAGCCATCGAGGATCACATCGCGTGCGGCGCTCAACCCGGCATCGAGATAGACGGCGGCGATAATGGCTTCCATCGCATCGGCCAGCATCCCTTCCTTCTGACGCCCGCCGCTGCGGGATTCGGATTTCGCCATCTTGAGATGCGCCCCGATATCGAGGGCCTTGGCGACATCGGCCAGCGTTTCGCGCCGGACAAGGCCGTTGAGGCGCGGGGCAAGGGTTCCTTCGCTCTCATCCGCATAGCGGGCGACCAACGCCTCGGCAATCACCAGCCCGAGGACACGGTCGCCGAGAAATTCGAGCCGCTCGTTCGACAGTTCGCCGGGAATGCTGGAATGGGTGAGGGCTTCGGACAAAAGGCGTCGGTCTTCGAATGTGTGACCGATGGCCCGCTCAAGCGCGGCAATATCGTCGCTGCGCCTGATCAATTGATGAAATTGAAGATTCGATCAAAGCGCCATTGCCAGGGCAGGAACGGGCTGCCCTCGGACGAAAGAAAGATGATTTCGGCGCGTCCGATCAAGTCTTCCTCCGGGATATAGTGTCCACCATGGCGACGACTATCGCCTGAGTTGTCCCGATTGTCACCCATGAAGAAATAATGACCCTCGGGAACCTCGTAAACCTTGGTGTTATCTCGCCCGCTGCTGTTGGAATCCACGTTCAGGATCATGTGGGCGCGGTCGTTGGGCAGAACCTCGACGAACTGTTCCTTGACGCAGTTGCCCTCGCGGCGCAGGGCGCATTGCTGGTTGTGGACGGTGTCGATCTTTTCGATAAAGGGATCGACGGCCTCGATCTGTACCGGCGTGCCGTTGATCTTGACCACGCCGCCATCGACCTGAACCTTGTCCCCCGGCAGGCCGATCAGGCGCTTGATATAGTCCTTGTTGCCGTCGAGGCGGTTCTTGAACACGATTACATCGCCGCGCTCGGGCTGCGAAGCCCAGATGCGCCCCTCGAACAATGGCGGGCTGAACGGGATCGACGCATTGGAATAACCATAGGCGTATTTCGACACGAACAGATAGTCACCGATCAGAAGCGTCGGCTTCATCGAACTCGACGGGATGCTGAACGGTTGAAACAGAAACACCCGAAAGACCAGCGCAATCAACAGCGCGTAGACGATCGTTTTTACGATCTCACCGAAGCCTTCGGATTTTTCGCCGGACGATTTACGCGCCATGAATCACTGTTTCCTTTACGGGCGGGATACTCCGGCGCACCGGTCCAACGACGCCGGTATAAGCCGCATAGCCCCGCTGAATGTCAAGGAAAGCCGCCGTTATCACAGGGACCTTGCCTCGATTACGACGAAGGCTTGCGCGTAGGGCGCATCGTCGGTGATCGTCAGGTGGATATGCGCTTTATGGCCTTCGGGCACCATTCCGTCCAGCCGCGCCGCCGCGCCGCCGGTCAGGTGCAGGGTCGGCTGGCCCGAGGGCAGGTTGACCACCCCCATCTCCCGCCATGCCACGCCCATGCGCAGGCCGGTGCCGAGCGCCTTCGAACATGCCTCCTTCGCCGCCCAGCGCTTGGCATAGCTGGCGGCGCGCTGCTTGCGCCGGTCGGATTTCGCGCGCTCCACCTCGGTAAAGACCCGGTTGGTGAAGCGCTCGCCAAACCGCTCCAGCGTCCGCTCGATACGGCGAATATCGGCAAGGTCGGCTCCGATGCCGAGGATCATGCGGTGCCGGGGGGGCGGGTGTCGTCCATGACCGCCCGCATCCGTGCAATCGCGTCGGGAAGGCCGGTAAAAATCGCCTCGCCGATCAAAAAGTGCCCGATATTCAGCTCCACCACCTGCGGCAGTGCGGCAACCAGCGGCGTGGTTTCGAAGTCAAGACCGTGGCCGGCATGGACCTCAAGTCCCATTTCGTCCGCAATCCGCGCGCCCTCGGTGATCCGCGCCAGATGCCGGTCGCGGGCGTCGAATTCACCGGCCAGATGTGCCTCACACAGCGCCCCGGTATGCAATTCGACCACCGCCGCGCCGATGCGTTTGCTGGCCTCGATCTGTGCCCGGTCGGCCTCGACAAACATCGAGACGCGGCATCCGCACTCGATCAGTGGAGCAACGAACCGCGCCAGCCGTGCCTCATCCTCGGCCACGCCCAGCCCGCCCTCGGTCGTGCGTTCTTCGCGGCGTTCGGGAACGAGGCAAACGGCATGGGGTTTGTGGCGCAGGGCGATAGCCTGCATTTCGTCGGTCGCCGCCATCTCGAAATTGAGCGGCACGGAGATATGCGCCATCAGGTTGGCAATATCCTCATCGCGGATATGCCGCCGATCCTCGCGCAGATGCGCCGTAATACCGTCAGCGCCCGCCGCTTCGGCCATCTGTGCCGCGCGAACGGGCGAGGGCGCATCGCCGCCGCGTGCATTACGGATCGTTGCAACGTGGTCGATATTCACGCCGAGGCGAAGGGGGTGAGCGGTCATCCCGGACTCCTATGAGGATACGGGAGTCTTCTTAGCGGATTTGAGCTTCTTTTTGCCATTGGAATTGCGCCGCGACGCCAGCTTTTCCCGGCGTCTCGTCTGATAGGCGGCGATGGCCGGACGAAACGCGAAATAGCACACGACCGCCACCGTGATGCCGATGGTAAACCCGCCGACGAAATATGGCAGCATGACCTGATCCCAGAACTCCATGAACCGGGCCTTGGTCACATACCAGGACACCGCGTTTTCGACATCGAAGCCGAGCATCTGCAACAGCGCCTTCCACAGCAGGCTGCCAATATCGGTAAAGGCCGAGATCACCCCTTCGCCATCAACCGAGTGATCCGGCCCGCCGGTCATGGCACGCCCCAGGCCGAGCGAAGACGCCGCGATGAACGGAAAAGACAAGGGATTGCCGACGATGGTGCCGAACAGGCTCGCAACCACATTCGCGCGCATGGCCCATGCGAGGAACGCGGCCACGAAAAAATGAAACCCGAAAAGCGGTGTGAACGAGGCCAATGCGCCGCAGGCAAAACCAAGGGCGATCTTTGGCGGGGTGTCGCGTATGCGCTGCACCCGGCGACCGATATATTTCCACCCCCTCGTATAGCCGCGACGGGGAAAGACGAAAGCCACGCAGCGACGCCATAACGTCCTGGGGTTTCGTCTTTTGAAAACCATACCGGCCCTCCACAACGCCGTCGGTAGCGGCGAAAACTCTACCGCAATCCTGCGCCCAACTGATTCTTCATACGCCGTAGACCAACGTATGCCATGCGTGCCCGGCACACCACGTCGTCATTGTACGTCGAAACAGTTAAGGAGACGAGTGGGGCAGGGCGATGGCGAGACTGATCGTGTCGATTTTTAGCGATCAGATTACGACACGTCGCGGGGGACGTCGTCGCAGGCCGTGCACCATGGATCATCTGCGCCGCTCCCGCCCCGTCCAGGCGGTCAGATTACCGCGCTGATACGGTCGACTTGGTCCACCCGAGGTTGATTGTCCAGTGTCTTCAATATTTTGTGCAGATGCCGCGCGTCGCGAACCTCAAGGTCGAGTTTGACGCGCCAATAGCTCGGTTTTCGCTCGGCAATCGACAGATTCACGATATTGGCTTCCAGCGCCCCGACCCCGGTACAGACCGCGCCCAGCGCGCCCGGCTCATTGGCGAGGATGATCGACAGCGAAACCGGATACTTGGCATGGCTGTCTGCGTTTTCGCCCCAGAACATGTCCAGCCACTTATCGGCATTGTCATCGTCCTTGGCGAGTTCGGGACAGTCGATCCGGTGCAATATCGCGCCGCCATCCCGGCGATCCTGTACGCCGACGATCCGTTCGAAGGGGATCGGGTTGCAGACCGTGCAGAACGAGTGCGCCGGGCTGCCATCGGCCCCGCGCACCATGACGACCGGTTCTTCGCTCAGGGCGATCTCCCGGCTGGATTCCCGGGCAGGGTCCGCCGCCTCGAACACGGCCTCGGCGGTCACATCTGACTGGCCGATGGCGATGAAGAGGGCGACGTGGCTGTCGAAATCGAGCGCCGCGACGGCACGGTCGAGGTCTTCCTGGCGCAGCTCGTAGCCTGCCTTGGTAAAGGTGCGGCGCAGCAGTTGTTGGCCAAAGCGGTGCAATTCGCCCCGTGCGCGTTCTTTCAGCGCGCGCCGTATCCCGGATTTCGCGCGTCCGGTAACGACCATGTCTTCCCAGCTATCGAGCGGATACTGGCCCTCGGAGCGCAGCAGCTCGACCGTCTGCCCATTGCGCAGGGGCTTCCAGAGCGGCGCGCGGTGACCGTCGATCCGGGCACCGACGCACTGGTTGCCGACCTCGGTATGCACGGCATAGGCGAAATCGAGCACGGTCGCCCCCCGCGGCATTGCCTTCACATCGCCGCGCGGCGTGAAGCAGAAGACCTGATCGTGGTACATCTCCATCTTCACGTGTTCGAGGAACTCGGTCGGCGGCGCACCGCGCTCCAGCTTCTGCAGCACGTCCTTCAGCCACAGGGTCGGGCCGACCGCATAGGGATTCGAGGCGCGCACGCCATCCTTATAGGACCAGTGCGCGGCGACACCGCCCTCGGCGGCCTCCTGCATTTCGCGGGTTCGCAACTGTACCTCGATGCGCCAACCGCTGCGGTTGATGACCGTGGTGTGCAGCGAGGAATAGCCGTTGCCCTTGGGGTTCGAGATGTAATCCTTGAACCGCCCCGGCACGACTTTCCAGCGCTGATGAATGATGCCGAGGGCGCGATAGCAGTCGTCGATCGTCTGCGTGACGACACGGAACCCGGCAAGGTCGGACAGATTTTCGAAGCCGACCTTCTCGCGCTCCATCTTGCGCCAGATCGAATAGGGGCGTT
>CALGNO010000080.1 GCA_937958625.1 uncultured Neomegalonema sp. | reverse complement strand
CGTGACGAGCCGCGAGATCGATGACGGGGATTACGTGACGCCGGGACGTCGAATGTTCACATTGGTAAATCTTGCGGCGCTTGAAGTCGAAGCAGATATTCCGGCTTCATTCGCGCAAACGATGCAGAACGGTGCGCGTCTCGAAGGTCAAACCAGAAATGATCAGAAGGTCGTGGTCGAACTTCGGACTGTCATTCCAGTTGAAAATGCGCTGACGAGAACACGGACTGCGCGATTTGTCGTAATCGACGGATTTCCGCTGGCCGTCGGCGAGGCCGTCGAGCTCATTTTGGACGGAGCTGGCGGTTGAGCTATGGCGCTCTTGTGATTGGTTTTTTGGCTTAATTGGGTTATTGATAGTTCTATGAAAGCTCTCTGGCACTCTTTCAGGCGTTCAATGACCGTCTTCATGACGGTCGCCGTGCTTGTTGTGTCGAGCTTTGCGCCGGCCCACGCAACGTCGATGGCGTTGAGCGGGCTGGATTTAACCGCTGATGATGCTCCAATCCTGTGTCCAATCATGGCCGCGCAGATGGAAGCGAAGAGCTGGATGGCGTCTCACCACCAGTCTGACGCCGAGCAAGATCAATCGGCGATGCAAACCAGCATGCCGTGCTGCGCTGGATCGTTCCTGACGTTTGACGGTCGCACCGCCATGATCGAACGCGTGGCTGTCGCCGCTGTTTCCTCAGCGGTTAAAGTGGAGACGCAAGCCATCGCATGCCCCTCGGTCGATTTGAGACCTCCACGAGCTTAATTAACTTTCGGCTGGGCTTTCGTAGGCCCGGTATCAGACGATTGTTTTGAGCAAGCGCATGAGTCATGCGCCGTTGGATTCTCATATAAGGGCAACGCCCATGCGTGGTCGCTACGCGGCTTTGTCGCTTCTTGCCCTTGGCGCAGGAGTGGCGGGTGGCATTTCTCTTGAGCGGTTCTATCTGGCGTCCCCCTCCGAAGCCGGGGACGCGGGACCAAAGGTTCTCTATTGGGTCGCACCGATGGATGCGAACTTCCGCAAGGATTCGCCGGGTAAATCCCCTATGGGGATGGATCTCGTTCCCGTCTACGAGGGGGATGCTCCCGCTGGCGATCCCTCCGATGTCATGTTGTCACCCGCCGAAGTGAATGCGATTGGCGTTCGGACCGCGGTGGCACGTACGGAAAAGATTGCCTCGGTGATCGAGACCGTTGGTTTCGTGACCTATGACGAGGATGCGACGAGTCATATTCATGCTCGTATCGAAGGCTGGGTAGAGGATTTACGGGTCCGTGCTGTGGGCGATCCGGTTCGAAGCGGACAGGCGCTGTTCGAGGTTTATGGCCCGCGGCAGGAACGCGACGCGATGGACAGTGTCGGTGATCCTGTCGAATACCTTCGGGTAACCGCCCCGCAATCCGGCGTGATAACGGCTCTGGCGGCCAGCGAAGGCATGTATCTGCAGCCCGGTGTCCGGGCGATGTCCATTACAGATCTGGCGACGGTTTGGGTGATTGCCGATGTGTTTGAACGAGATATCGGGTTGCTGAGCGAGGGCATGAGCGCCCAAGCACGCTTCGATCCTCTGCCTGGAAAGGTATATGAGGGGAAGGTTGATTACATTTATCCGGAGCTCGATGCTAAAACCCGAACACTGTCAGTTCGGCTGCGCTTTGATAATTCCGACGGGATGCTGCGCCCCAACATGTTCGGGCGAATTCGACTCGAAGCTCCTGACACGCGAATGGCCGTCACCGTTCCAAGCGAAGGTGTCATTCGAACTGGCCGGGCCGAGCGCGTCGTGCTCCGAACGGATAAAGGAACGTTTCGACCCCGTCTCGTGACAACGGGACTCCGCGATGCGTTCGGTGATGGTGGGCGCACCGAAATCGTTCAAGGTCTCGCTGCGGGCGAAAAAGTTGTCGCATCGGCTCAGTTCCTGATCGACAGCGAGAGCGCTCTTTCTGCGGGATTTACCCGCATGGCTCCAAGCGAGGCCGCGCCCGCAAGTGGCAAAGGTGTTTTCGTCGGATACGATGCGAAACGGGCAGTGGTCACACTCGACCATGAGGACATTCCATCATTGGATTGGCCCTCATTGGAAACTGAATTCGCGATTACCGCTGAGACTGATCTTGGCGGGATCGCGGTTGGCGATGTGGTACGGTTCACGGTCGCGCGTGGGTCGGATGGGCTTTTGGCGATTCACTCGATTGGTCCAGATAACGGTGTCGATGCGGTAGGCACGGGAATCGTTAATGCCATCACTCCGGATGGAAAACTGAGCCTCGATCATGATCCGATCCCGGCGCTGAGTTGGCCTGCAATGGCGATGGACCTTCCCGCGAGAAGTGTCGATCTCGAGACTGTCCCTCTGGCCGTTCCCGTCGAGTTCGACCTTGCCGCTGGTGAGGACGGTTCGTTCACGATTGTGGGGGTGCGCGCGGCCGACGCTGAAACGATGCCCAAACCGGCTGAAGGGAAACCGAAGCCGGACGATATGGCTTCGGATCCGCCCATGGATGTTGTGGGAACGGTAAATCGTATCGATCAAGGCAAACGAACAGCAAATATTACCCACGGCCCGATTGCGGAAATCGGAATGCCTGGCATGACGATGGATTTCGCGTTGGCTGAGCGAGTTGATGCCGAACGCCTCCCGATCGGACAGGAGATTGATTTGCAAATTTCGATGGACCCGGAGAGTTTTGCGATGACACTCGTTGGGCACGCTGCGCCGGAAAAAGTGGAACCGCGAGACCAGACGGCGGAACCACCGATGGAGGTGAACGGTACGATCAATCTGATTGATGCGGAGGCGCGAACCGCAAATATCACCCACGGTCCTCTTACGAAGATTGGCATGCCGGGCATGACGATGGACTTTCCTTTGTCGGAAGACATCGATCCGTCCGAATTGCCTCTTGGTGAGGAAGTCGCGCTTCGCATCGCAATGGATCCCACGAGCTTTGATCTGACAGTCGTTGGCGTGGAGGAACCTCAATCCGAGTCCGAACCACCGATGCGTGTCTCGGGAACGATCAATCGGATCGATGCTGCATTAGGAAAAGCGAACATCACACATGGTCCAATTACAGAAATCGGAATGCCCGGCATGACGATGGATTTTCCATTCGGTGACGGACTCGAAACTTCAGCACTGCCTGTTGGAGAAGAGAGCACATTGTTGATCACGATGGATCCGAAAACGTTTGAGATGCGCCTCGTCGGTATCGAGGGCTCCGAGCGATGATCCCGGCAATCATCCGCAGCTCCATCGCCAATCGAGTGGTGGTGGTCGCTTTTGCTTTGATTCTAGCAGTGGCGGGCATCTGGTCTGTCTACAAAACGCCGATTGATGCCATTCCCGATCTCTCCGATGTACAAGTCATCGTAAAAACACCCTATCCAGGCCAGGCACCGCAACTGGTTGAAGATCAGATCACCTATCCAATTGCGAGCGCGATGCTCGCGGTGCCGGGTGCGCTCGATGTGCGCGGGTTTTCCTTCTTTGGCGACAGTTACGTTTATGTTGTCTTCGAGGATGGAACCGATCTCTACTGGGCGCGAACGCGCGTGCTCGAATACCTCGCTCAGGTATCCTCACGCCTGCCAGAGGGCGTGTCCCCGGAACTGGGGCCCGACGCCACAGGTGTCGGTTGGATCTATCAGTATGTCCTGATCGACCGCACGGGTGCCCATGACATCGCCGAATTGCGGGCGGTGCAGGACTGGTGGTTGAAATTCGAACTTCAAGCCGTAGAGGGCGTTTCCGAAGTCGCCAGCATTGGCGGAATGGTCAAGCAGTACCAGGTCGTCGTCGATCCGCACAAGCTGCGCGCCTACGACATCACGCTCGCTGAGCTGCGCCGTGCGATAGAAAACGCGAACAGCGAGACGGGCGGTTCTGTCCTTGAGATGGGCGAAGCGGAATTCATGGTTCGCGCGTCCGGGTATATCGACAGCCTTTCCGATCTGGCAAGCGCTCCCCTTCGTGTGAACGAACGCGGGGCGGCGCTCACTCTTGGTGATGTGGCAGAGGTCCGCCTTGGACCCGAGCTCCGCCGGGGCGTTGGCGAGTTCAACGGCGAAGGCGACGCTGCCGGCGGTGTTGTCATCATGCGCTGGGGCGGCAACGCTCTTACGACCATTCAAGCCGTCGAAGCGCGGATGGAAGAACTGCGCGCAAGCCTTCCGGAAGGCGTGGAAATCGTCACGACCTATGACCGTTCTGGATTGATCGAGCGGGCAATAGACAACCTGACCCACAAGTTGGGTGAGGAATTCATAGTGGTGATCCTCGTCTGCGCGGCGTTCTTGCTGCATCTGCGATCGTCGCTCGTGATCCTGCTGTCCCTTCCGTTAGGTATTCTTGCCGCGTTCATCGTGATGAAGCTGCAGGGGGTGAATGCAAACATCATGTCTCTCGGTGGGATCGCCATTGCCATCGGCGCGATGGTCGATGCGGCCATTGTGATGATTGAGGCGTTTCACCGCCGGATCGAGAAGGAGCAGCTGACGCCCGAGAACCGATGGCGCATCGTGGGTGAAAGCGCATCCGAGGTTGGTTCGGCACTGTTCTTTTCTCTCGCGATCATCACGGTAAGTTTCGCGCCCGTCTTTGTCTTGGAAAGTCAAGAGGGCAGGCTCTTCAAGCCGTTGGCGTTCACCAAGACCTATGCGATGGCGGCGGCCGCCATTCTGTCGGTGACGCTCGTACCAGTGCTGATGGGGTATTTCATACGCGGGCGGATCGTCCCGGAGCGCAAGAACCCGCTGAACCGACTTTGCATCTGGATGTACCGCCCGTTCCTCGACGCCGCCGCCGCCTGGCCGCTCGCGACGATCGCCTGTGCCGGGCTAGTCGTTGCCTCAATGTGGTGGCCGCTCCAGCGCATCGGCACTGAGTTTATGCCTGAGTTGAACGAGGGCGATTTCCTCTACATGCCGTCGCTCTATTCGGGCGTCTCGATCGGCAAAGCGCGCGAGGTTTTGCAACAGACTGACCGGCTTATCGCGACCGTGCCCGAGGTTGAAACCGTGCATGGCAAGCTGGGCCGTGCCGTGACGGCGACCGATCCTGCGCCGCTGACGATGATTGAAACGACAATCCAATTGAAACCCGAATCCGAATGGCGACCCGGGATGACGATGCAGGGCATTCGCAATGCCTTGGATAACGCGGTACAGGTGCCCGGTGTTACCAATGTCTGGATCCAGCCGATCAAGAACCGGATCGATATGCTGGCCACTGGGATCAAGACGCCGGTCGGCGTGAAGGTTTCGGGCGCTGATCTTACAGTGATCGAAAAGATTGCCGTCGAAGTCGAACGGGCGGTCTCGAATGTGCCAGGCACGGCATCGGCCTATGCGGAGCGACCAGTTGGCGGACGGTTCATTGATGTCGATATCGACAGGGAAGCTGCCGCGCGCTACATGCTTTCGATCAAGGACGTGCAGGATGTCGTTCAGATGGCAATCGGCGGTGTGAAGATCGCCGAAAGCGTCGAAGGCCTTCAGCGTTTCCCAGTCAATCTGCGGTATCCCCGCGATTGGCGCGACAGCCCCGAACGTCTGCGCGAGACCCCGATTGTGACGCCTTCAGGTGCGCATATCCCTCTCGGTGCGGTCGCCGATGTGAAGATCGTCGATGGCCCCGGCATGATCCGGTCCGAGAACGCACGACGGACGGGTTTCGTTTTTATTGACATCGAAGGCCGCGATCTGGGCGGGTATGTTACGGAGGCACGGGATGCTGTTGCTGCGGCGGTAAAACTTCCCCCCGGCTATTCGATCACTTGGTCTGGCCAGTACGAATATATCGAGCGGGTGCGCGAGAAACTGACGCTCGTCGCACCGGCAACGCTGATGATTATCGTCCTGATGCTGTTCATGGAGTTTCGCCGTTTCGCCGAGGTCGCGATCATCCTGACGGCACTTCCCGTCGCTCTATCGGGAGGCGTTTGGTTCGTCTGGTATCTCGGTTTCGACATGTCGGTTGCCGTGTTGGTCGGGTTCATCGCGCTTGCGGGGGTCGCTGTTGAAACGGCCATCGTGATGCTTCTTTATCTCAACTTGGCCTGGGCGCGCCGAACTGTCGAGGCCGAGGCAGAACAACGGGTACTCACCCGCGACGATGTTGAAGAGGTCGTGTTCGAAGGGGCATTGCTGCGTTTGCGTCCCAAGGTGATGACCGTCGCGACAATCTTCGCAGGCCTTATCCCGATCATGTACGGGACCGGCACCGGCTCAGAGATCATGCAGAGAATTGCTGCGCCAATGCTCGGCGGCATGGCCACTGCGACCTTGCTCACCCTTTTTGTTATTCCGGCCGTTTTCACGCTTTGGAAACGGTCCGAGATACGCGGATCCGGTCAAGAAATTGGTCGGTTCGAGCGTCCTTACTCACCACCCACGGCCGCCGAATGAACCGGCGACCTGCTCAACCAAGGAGACCAGATATGCGCGTTACGTCACTCTTAACAGTTGTCGGTATGCTTCTCGCCGCACCGGCATTTGCGACAGGATCCCATGATTCCAGTCATGGCACGATGAACCACGATTCTACCGAGATGGATCACAGCAAGACGGGCGATGGAACGATGGACCACGGAGCGATGAAGGGCGTTCATACGACCGCTACCATCAACGCGATCGATGGTGATACCTACAATGTGAGCCATCCGCCAATTCCTGAACTGAAATGGCCTGCGATGACCATGGATCTCAAACTGCTCGAAGGCGCCGAAGTCGGCGAAGTCGGTGCAGGTGAAGCGGCTATGCTCATGCTTGAGAAAGACGGCAAGGGCATGTACGGGATTCGCGCCGTCATGCCCGCGAAGTAAACTGTCCAGATCGGGGCGGACATAAGGTCTGCCCCGCTTTTTGGTGAGTCCACAACTCTCAGAGCCGTATTCACAGCTCCAAAAGCTGATAAGGATATTCAGATGAAGACGATCATTCCTGCATTCGCCGCGATGCTCTTATCGTCCACAATGGCGCTTGCGCATTCGGATTTGACCGCATCTTTCCCTGCCGATGGGACACGGATCGACCCGTCAGTCACAAAGCTCGCAATGACATTTGGAAAAGAAATTCGGTTGGTTACGGTAACGATCGGGCCTGAAGGTGGAGACGCAACAACGCTAGATCTCGACGGGCAAAACTCTCTGTCAACGGAATTTGAACTGGCCCTTCCCGCACTCGAAACAGGGCCCTATACCATTGAATGGCGTGGGCTTGGCGAAGACGGCCATGTCATGACCGGCCAGATCAAATTCGCGGTCAAATGAAGCGATGATCATCGACGGTTTTTCAATTGCGTCGATCTTACTGAAGCTGGTGCTCTACGTGGCGAGTCTCGGCGGTGCCGGGTTGGTGCTGTTCCGGATTGCCATCGCGGGACACGCTAAGATCGAAGAAGTCGTATCCCCGCGAATGATCGCAATTGCAGCTATTGTCGGGATTTTTGTTACGCTTCTCCGTTTTGGGATTCAGGGAGCGCTCCTGTCGGGCAGTCTTTCCGGTATGGTGGACCGGGCGATGCTCGAGATCCTTTGGTCGACTTCAGCTGGTACGGTTTTTGAGATGCGCCTGGCAGGATTTGCTCTGTTGTTGCTGGCGAGCTTTCGAATTCGGTGGGGCAACTGGATCGGTCTTTTGGGTGCGCTTCTGGTCTTGTGGTCCTTCTCATTCGTTGGGCATGCGACGAGCGTGGACCAGGTCGGTGTTTCGGCCCTGCTGCTGATTCATTTGATTACGGCAGCATTCTGGATTGGTGCCTTGCGCCCGCTCTACATCGCATCGTCCGCATTTGAACCAAGAGACGCCGCAGAAATCGCACATCGGTTTGGAGTGATGGCGTCGGTGGCTGTCCCGGTCCTTGTCGTAGCGGGTGGGGTGTTCGCCTGGCTACTGGTTGGTACTTTCGCAAATCTTTTTGGAACCCGGTATGGTCAGGTGCTGATCCTAAAAGTCACTTTGGTTGCTGCGGTGCTGGGCCTCGCGGCGCTCAACAAGTTCCGACTCGTCCCGGCCATGATGGAGGGCGACCAATCTTCGGTGCAAAGCCTGAAACGCTCAATCAAGATGGAATCGGGTTTGATCGGCATTGCTCTGTTGGTAACGGCGGTTCTCACGAGCGTCCTTTCGCTACCATAGTGATTGCGAAGTCGCCGTGCGACTTTTCGATCTAAGTCCGTTATTTGACAATCTCCGAAGCAACGGTGCCCTCAGATCACGCCTCAAAATGTGATGTCTGACGGCTCAAAAAATTCGGGCTGGCTTTCTGAACCGTTCTTCACGGTCGCAGCGCAGCGGAGAACCTGAAGGATCGGCTTTTTTGAGCGGAGGGTTTATCCCGCAGCCATGCGCGAGGAATGCCGCAGGCAGGGGAAAAAAGTCGATCCGCAGGGTTTCAAGGGATGGGATGCTCGACCAGGTCATTCGGCCCTGAGGAGGGGGTTGAGGCCTTGCTGCCACCGCCGCGAGACGGGCTCTGACATCATCCATCGGACCGCTTACCCGCGCGCATCGGGCAGCGCAGGCCAGCGTCAGACCGGGGCCATTCGCGTTGTCGCGCCCTCAAACGCAGGGCCGCAAACGGCTTGCCGGGCTTCCGCGTCTTCGTTCTGCGCTCCGAGGCGGTGCGGGTGGAGCCGCCCCCATCAATCCGGCAACGTCAGATGTTCGTCTCGCCGCTTCGCCCGGCCCGTTCTTCGGATCGAGCGCAAGCCAACTGCAATTACGCCGCGCGCTAAAAGAACGACGACACCTTCTTCCACACCGCCGCAGGTCTGATACCATCGCCCGAGCGATAGTCTGAGTTGAACCGATGTTGAGTGGGGCGATGCGTAACAGTAAGCTACCCGCTCATTTAGCCGTCGATCATCCGATTTTTCACGCCGTTGACGAAGTCTTGGAGTCTTCTTGGTTTTAAGGCGCGGTGAGTTCGAGGCTTTGATCGAAGAATTCGGCGCCGTTATCTCGGCTGGATCAACGGATTGCTCGGCCGTTGAGGGCGGGGGCGTGGCGG
>CALGNO010000079.1 GCA_937958625.1 uncultured Neomegalonema sp. | reverse complement strand
TCGCTGAAAATCAAATTCAACGGCGTGTTGGGCTATTTCATCGAAGTCCCCACCGCCCACGGCGACAAGCTGATGGGGGACGAGCGGTTCATCCACCGCCAATCCCTCGCCAACGCCATGCGCTTCACCACCGGAGAGCTTGCCGATCTCGACAGCCGCATTGCCCGCGCAGGCGCGCAGGCGATTGAGGCGGAACTGGCGCTGTTCGAGGAACTCCGCACCGCCGTGCTGGACCGGGCCGCGCCGATCTCAGCGGCGGCGGAGGCGCTGGCGGTGCTGGATGTCTCGGCGGCCCTCGGCGCGCTGGCATCGGCGGAGGGCTGGGTGCGGCCCCGCATCGACGACAGCCTCGCCTTCCATATCGAAGCCGCAAGGCACCCCGTAGTCGAGGCGGCGCTGAAGGCCAGCGGCGAGCCGTTCGTCGCCAATGACTGCACGCTGTCGGACGAGCGCCTGTGGCTGCTGACCGGGCCAAACATGGCGGGTAAATCCACCTTCCTGCGCCAGAACGCGCTGGTCGCCGTGCTGGCCCAGATGGGCGGGTTCGTCCCCGCACGGGCGGCCCATATCGGCGTGGTCGATTGCCTCTTTAGCCGGGTCGGGGCATCGGATGATCTGGCGCGGGGGCGCTCGACCTTCATGGTCGAAATGGTCGAGACTGCCGCGATTCTGAACCAATCCGGCGAGCGAGCCTTGGTGATCCTCGACGAAATCGGGCGCGGCACGGCCACCTTCGACGGGCTGAGCATCGCCTGGGCCACGGTCGAGCACCTGCACGACGTCAACCGATGCCGGGGCCTGTTCGCGACCCACTACCACGAGTTGACCGAACTCGCCGCCCGCCTCGACGGCACCCGCAACGCCGCGATGAAAGTCGCCGAATGGGAGGGCGACATCGTCTTTCTGCACGAGGTCGAGCCGGGCGCGGCCACCCGCAGCTATGGCGTGCAGGTCGCGCGCAAGGCCGGTCTGCCACCGTCAGTCGTCACCCGCGCCCGCGAGGTTCTGGAACGGCTGGAAAAGGGAGACGCCCAACTCGGCGAGAAGGGCGGCGGCGAGGCCCGCATCCGCGCCCTGATCGACGACCTCCCCCTCTTCGCCGCCACCGCCATCAAGGCCGAAGCGGCAGGACCATCGCCGGTGGAAAAGGCCGTCGCCGACCTCGACCCCGACACCCTGACCCCGCGCGAAGCCCTTGACGCGCTATACCGACTCAAGTCTCTCTAAGGTTGTCGCGAAACCATCATAAAACGCCAGTAAGGCGTAGAGGGCGCACAATCAACGATATTCACGGGGAGAAACACCATGGATCGCAAGGCACTCATCGACGACCCGCAATATGGCAACAAGGCCGAAGCCTTTGAAGCCTTTGACGATATTCCGACCAATCCCGGCCTCGACAACACCATCGGCGCGATCATCTCGCGCCGCTATGGCCGCCGCGACGTGCTGCGCGGGACGCTTGGGGTTGCCGCGACAACGGCACTTTTCGGCTCGGCGGCCATGGTCGCGCCCGGGGCACAGGCCAAGACGAGCGGTCGCTATGACTTCACGGAACTGGTCAGCGGCAATGACGAGACCCACCACATCGCCGACGGTTATGACGCACAAATCCTCGTGCGCTGGGGTGATCCGATCTTCGCCGATGCACCCGAGTTCGACCCCCAGAACCAGACGGTCGAAAGTCAGCTTGGCCAGTTCGGATATAACAACGACTATGTCGGCTATCTGGAGCTTGAGCCGGGGCGCGGTCTGCTCTGTGTGAATCACGAATACACCAACGAAGAAGTCATGTTCCCCGGCCTCGGTCGTCAGGACAGGGCGGGGTTCGAGGGCATGACCGCCGAACTGATCGATATCGAGATGGCGGCCCATGGCGGTACGGTGGTCGAGATTGCTCAGGGGACGGACGGCACATGGGCGCTGGTCCGCGACAGCAAGTACAACCGCCGCATCACTCCCCTCGATACCGCCATGAGCATCTCCGGCCCCGCCGCCGGCCACGACCGGATGAAGACCGGCGAAGACCCGACGGGCACCACCGTCTTCGGCACCATGAACAACTGCGCCGGGGGCATGACGCCCTGGGGCACCTATCTGATGGCCGAGGAGAACTTCCACGGGTATTTCTGGACCGACAACCGCGACGAAGAAGGCAACGTGGTGATGGATTCGAACAATCCGCAGCACGCCAGCATGAAGCGCTACGGCACGCCGGGGGCCTGGTATGCCTGGGGCAAGTACCATGACCGGTTCAACATCGACAAGGAACCCAACGAGCAAAACCGCTTTGGCTGGATCGTCGAGGTCGACCCGCTGGACCCGGACTCGATCCCGGTCAAGCACACGGCGCTAGGCCGTTTCCGCCACGAGGGCTGCGAGACCAGCCTGTCCGCCGATGGCCGGGTCGTGGTCTATTCCGGCGACGATAACCGCTTCGATTATGTCTATAAGTTCGTTTCCGCCGGAAAAGTCGGCGAAGACCGCAGCGCCAATAAACAGCTCTTGTCCGAGGGCACGCTCTATGTCGCGCGCTTTGGCGAGGATGGCGATGTCGAGTGGATGCCGCTGATCCATGGCTATGGCCCGCTGACCGAGGATAACGGCTTTGCCTCCCAGGCCGATGTCATGATCGACACGCGCCTTGCCGCCGATGCCCTCGGCGCGACGCCGATGGACCGGCCCGAGGACGTGCAGCCCCGGGGCGACGGCACAGTCTATGCCATGCTGACGAACAACACCCGGCGCACAGAGCCGAATGCCGCCAACCCCCGCGCCGAAAACGCCTTCGGCCATATTATCGAGATCAAGGAGGAGGGCGGCGACCATGCGGCGACGCGCGGCACCTGGTCGATCCTCGTGACTTGCGGCGATCCGGCGGTATCCGAGGTCGGCGCCCAGTGGAACCCGGAAACCTCCGAACACGGCTGGTTTGCCTCGCCGGATAACTGCGCCATCGACGCCGACGGGCGGCTCTGGATTTCGACCGATCAGGGCGGCAACTGGCCGCTGACCGGCAAGTCCGACGGGCTCTATGCCCTCGAAACCGAGGGCGCGGCGCGGGGCACGTCGAAGCTGTTCTTCCGCTGCCCGGTCGGCGGCGAGCTGTGCGGGCCGTATTTCGATGCCAGCGGCGAGACCCTGTTCCTCGCGGTCCAGCATCCGGCCACCGACGGTGTCTTGGCCTTTCCGGGTTTCGAGCGCAATTCGACCTTCGAAGACCCGGCAACCCGCTGGCCCGATTTTCAGGACGGCATCCCGCCGCGCCCCTCGGTTCTGGTGGTGACGAAACAAGGCGGCGGCAAGATCGCTGTCTGACCTCCCCCAGCGAAAAGAAGCAAGCGCCCCCGCCGGTCGGGGGCGTTTGAAACTGCCGACAAACCTCGCACCCTTCGACACACTCGCTTCGCACGCTCCTCAGGGTGAGAGTTATCCTTATCCTGAGGAGGCGCGCAGCGCCGTCTCGAAGGATTTCTTCATCAAAGGATAGGTCCGTCATCAATCCGAAGCGCCCCCGGCACCGGGGCCGCCTTGCCGTCGGCGATTTCAGGGCCGCAGGAAAAGGGCGATGCCCCTAACATCGCGCAGCCTTTCCTTACGCAGAAAAGCTGATTCTAATTAAACGCTGCGTTTAATTACGCCTGACTTCACGCTGTAATGAAACGCTGCCTTGTGTTAGACGGGTTGAATCTTTCTGATTCAACGCAGAGCGACATAAATGTCGAACACTTCAGGAACAGGGCGCAGCGGGCGGTATCTCCGTCACCTGAACGGGTATTCGGCTTTTCACCCGGCTCCGCTTCCCCCGCAGCCAGACCTTCAAATCGACCTTGAGATGCAGACCCTGCTTTCCAAGGCAGATCGTGCGCTCGGGCGGTTGGATGGGTCGATCCAGACCCTGCCAAACCCCGACCTTTTTGTTTTCATGTACGTGCGAAAGGAGGCGGTGCTGTCCAGCCAGATCGAGGGCACGCAATCTTCCTTGAACGATATTCTCGATGTCGAAGCGAAAGTGTTTAATTCTCAGACGCCCCGCGACGTTGACGAAGTGCTGAATTATGTCCGCGCCATGAACCACGGGCTCGCACGCCTGCCCGACCTGCCCATTTCAATTCGTCTGATCCGCGAAATCCACGAACAACTGATGATCGGTGTGCGCGGGCAGGAAATGCAGCCGGGCGAAATCCGTCGCTCCCAGAACTGGATCGGACCATCAGGCTGCGGGTTGCGCGATGCCCGCTTTGTCCCTCCACCACCCGAAGAGGTGATGAATACGCTCGGCGCGCTTGAGACATTCATCCATGACGACACCCCGATCCCGCCGCTGATAAAGATTGGACTGGCCCATTGTCAATTCGAGACAATCCACCCGTTTCTCGATGGCAACGGGCGCGTGGGGCGGCTGCTGATCGCGTTCATGCTCTGTGAGCGCGATATACTACAGCATCCGGTTCTGTACCTCTCGCACTACTTCAAGCGGCACAAGACACTCTATTACGATATGCTTCAGGCTGTTCGGGATCACGGCGACTGGGAAGGTTGGATCAAGTTCTTCCTGCGCGGCGTGGCCGAAGTCAGTCTGGAGGCAACCGAAACCGCGCGGCGTGTCGTGTCCCTGCGTGAGGCCCATCGCAGCATCATCACCGCAGAGTTTGGCCGAACGGCAGGCAATGGTCACAAGACTCTCGAAAATCTTTTCCAGACGCCGAAGACCAACGTGCAGGACACTGCCGAACGGCTCGGGATCACCTATCAAGCGGCGAACAGTCTCGTGCAACGGATGGTCGATGCCGGAATCCTCTTTGAGAAGACGGGCCAGTCCCGGTATCGCATTTTCGAGTATCGTCCCTACATCGACCTGTTTGCAAATGCTCCTCAGGCGGACGACGATGCCACTCCCGCTTGACCTCGCGCCCGCCGCGTAGTCTTAGTCGCGCGGCAAACCGGAGCCGCCCATGACCTTTCCTGACATCTCCCCCTTCGTCTTCGGTCTGGAATGGAACGGGTTCGGCATTCGCTGGTATGCGCTGGCCTATATTGCCGGGCTGTTGCTCGCGTGGCGGTTGGCGATGGTGCTGACGGCGCGGCCCCATCTCTGGGCCGGGAATACCCCGCCCTATGCGCCGGAAAAGGCCGAGACGCTGCTGTTCATGCTGACGCTGGGCGTCATCATCGGCGGGCGGCTGGGCTTCGTGCTGTTCTATAACTGGGATTATTATTCGGCCAATCCGTCGGCGATCCTGAAGACATGGCAGGGCGGCATGGCCTTCCATGGCGGTTTGCTGGGGGTCGTGGTCGGGGCGCTGCTGTTCTGCTGGCTGAACAAGGCGCCGGTGCTGTCCACCGCCGATTCCATTGCCGCCGGGGTGCCCTTTGGCCTGCTGTTCGGGCGGCTGGCGAATTTCATCAATGGCGAGTTGTGGGGTAAGCCCGGCGACGTGCCCTGGGCCGTGCGCTTTCCGCTGCCGGACCCGCAGACCGGCGCGCGGGACTGGTCGAACCTGACCGTGCCGCGCCATCCCAGCCAGCTTTACGAGGCCGCGACCGAGGGATTGCTGCTGCTGATCGTGTTGCTGGCGCTGTCCTTTGGCGGCGGGCTGAAGCGCCCCGGCCTGGTGGCCGGGGTGTTCCTGCTCGGCTATGGCACCGCGCGCTTTGTGGTCGAGTATTGGCGCGATCCGAATCCGGGCCTTGAATGCGTGACGCCGCTTTGCCTGCAAATGGGGCAAGTGCTGTCGCTGCCGATGATTATCGGCGGGCTGCTGCTGGCGGGCTATGCCCTGACGCGCGGCAAGCCGTGACGCCGCTGGAGGCCATTATCCGCCGCCGTATCGAGGCCGAGGGGCCGATGCCGGTGGCCGAATACATGGCGCTCTGCCTCGCCCATCCCGAGCATGGCTATTACCACAGCCGCGACCCGCTGGGCCGGGGTGGCGACTTCACCACTGCGCCGGAAATTTCCCAAATGTTCGGCGAGCTGATCGGCTTGTGGCTGGCGCAGGCATGGACCGACCGAGGATCGCCCGCGCCCTTTGCCCTGGTCGAGCTGGGGCCGGGACGCGGAACGCTGATGGCCGATGCCCTGCGCGCGGCGGCGCGGGTGCCGGGATTCGTCGAGGCCGCCGAGCTATGGCTGGTCGAGACCTCCCCCGCCCTGCGCAAGAAACAGTGGGAGGCGCTGGGCAAATATCAGCCGAAATGGGCTGACAGGCTGGAGGAGGTGCCCGCCATGCCGCTGTTTGCCGTGGCCAACGAGTTTTTCGACGCCCTGCCGATCCGCCAATTCGAGATCCGTTCCGGGGCGCTGCACGAGCGCATGGTGGGCGTCGAGGACGGCGCGCTGACCCTTGGCCTCTCCCCCGCCATCGGCGACGAACCTCTGCCCGACCACGCCGAGGATGGCACGGTGGTCGAGACCTGCCCCGCCGGACGCACGATCGCCGCCGAGATCGGCGCGCGGCTGGCGCGGGAGGGCGGCGCGGCGCTGATCATCGACTATGGCCACGACACGAACGCCCCGCGCGGCGACACCCTGCAAGCGGTGAAGGACCACGCCTATGCCGATGTATTGGCGCAGCCAGGAGAGGCTGACCTGACCGCCCATGTGGATTTCCGCACCCTGTCGCGGGTGTCCGAAGAGGCGGGGGCGACCGGCTGGAGCGTGCGCAGCCAAGGCGCGTTGCTCGACTGGCTCGGCATCCGCCTCCGCGCCGCGATGCTGGCCAAGGCCGCACCCGAGCGCGAAGACGAGATAACGGCGGCGCTCGATCGCCTGACGGAGCCAGAGCAGATGGGCACACTGTTCAAGGCACTGGCCCTATCAGGCGACGACATCCCGCCGCCGGGATTCAGTGAGGAGTTGGGGGCGTGATTGTTATCCGCTCTGAGTTGAGAGGTCGCCGCGCAGCGGTGACAAGCGCCGTTCCGCCCCCACGGGGCGGCGCTCTGCGCCACCCCTCGGAACGGCGCGTCTCAACACGCAAGTCGTTTAGAAAGATCATGCCATGACCCACCTCATCCACGCCCCCCGCCTGTCGGAGATCGACAGCATCCGCCACGGCTTTTTCACCCGCGAGGGCGGGGTGTCCGAGGGCATCTATGCCTCGTTGCAATGCGGACGCGGGGCCACCGATGACCCGCGCGAGAACGTCGCCGAAAACCGAGCGCGCGCGGCAAAGGCAATGAAGGTCAAGCGCGAGAGCCTCGTTTCCTGCTATCAACACCATTCGGCGGATGTGGTTGTCGTCGAAGCGCCGTCAGCAAAAGTGGATGCCGGTTTTCCGTCCGACGGCGCGACCAGAATCATGCCGCCGTGGCGACCGGGAAAACCGCCCAAGGCCGACGCCATGGTCACCCGCACCCCCGGCATTGCGCTCGGCATCCTCACCGCCGATTGCGCGCCGGTCCTCTTTACCGAACCCGGCACCGGCATTATCGGCGCGGCCCATGCGGGGTGGAAAGGGGCGCTGGGCGGTGTTCTGGAGGCGACCGTCGAGGCGATGGTGGCCATGGGCGCAGAGCGCCAGCGCATCGTCGCGGCCATCGGGCCGTGCATCTCTCAGGCAAGCTATCAGGTCGATGAAGCCTATCGCGACCGCTTTAAAGAAGCCGATGGCGGTAATGGCCGGTTCTTTCGCCCGGACCCGGAGGAGGACGGCAAGTTCCGCTTTGACCTGCCGGGGTATTGCGCCGCCCGCCTCACGGCCTGCGGAGTAAAAGATGCCGCCCTGCCAGCGTATTGCACCTATGACGAAGAGCGCATGTTCTTCTCCAACCGCCGCGCCCTGCACCGGGCCGAGGGCGATTACGGGCGCGGATTATCGGCGATTGCATTGAGATAGCGAACGCCCTCTCAAACCTCTTTCCAGCCGACCCCGGCACTGACACTCTGCCCCCGCCATGAAACGGGAGCAGACCGATGCCGCACTTTACCGATGCCGAATACGCCAACCGCCTTGCCCGCACCCGCGCCGCCATGAAAGCGCGCGATCTGGATGCGATGCTGCTTTTCGCGCCCGAGAGCCATTACTGGCTCACCGGCTATGACACGTTCGGATTCTGCTTTTTCCAATGCATGGTTCTGCCAATGGAGGGCGAGCCGGTCCTGCTGACCCGCTCCGCTGATCTGCGTCAGGCGCAATTGACCTCGACGGTGGGCGATATCCGTATCTGGAAGGACGCTCAGGATGCCAACGGGGCCGAAGACCTGCGCGCTCTCCTGCAAGAGCTTGCGCTTTATACCAACGCACGCTTGGGCGTGGAATTCGATACCCAGGGTCTGACGGCAAAGAACTGGCGCATGGTCGAGGCTGCCCTGACCACAGCGCAGGACTCGCCCCCGGCCCTGATTGATGCGTCGTCCCTCGTCGGCGATCTGCGGCTGATCAAGTCCGAGGCCGAAATCGCCTGCGTCCGCAAGGCGGCGGAGATGTCCGATGCGGCGCTGGAGGCCGGAATCGCGATGGCGCGGCCCGGTGTCAGCGATGGCGCGGTGCTGGCGGCGATGCAGGGAGAGATTTTTGCCCGCGGCGGCGACTATGCCGGAAACGAGTTCATCTGCGGCTCCGGCGAGGGGGCGCTGCTCTGCCGATATTTCTCCGGGCGGCGCACCCTCGAATCGGTCGATCAACTGACGCTGGAATGGTCCGGCGCATGGCGGCGATACCATGCACCGATGATGAATACGCTGATTCTTGGTAAACCCAAACCGCAGCATATCGCGATGCGCGCGGCGGCAATCGAGGCGCTGAAAGCCTGCGAATCCGCATTAAAGCCAGGGAATTCAATGGGCGATGTGTTTGACGAGCATGTCAGAATTCTCGACCAACATGGTTTACGGCAACACCGTCTTAACGCTTGCGGATATAGCGTCGGGTCGCGGTTCACTCCCTGCTGGATGGACTCGCACATGTTTTACGAAGGCGCAGAGACAATCATCGAACCGCATATGACATTTTTCCTGCATATGATCCTGATGGACAGCGAGACCGGCACGGCCCAGTGCCTCGGTCGGACCTCGCTCGTCACTCAAAACGGTTCGGAAAGCCTCTCGCGTGCCCCCCTCGACCTTGTCGTGACATAGCCGCTGGTGATCCAATGACCGTTTTCAAGCAGACCAAATCCTCCACCGCGCTCGCGCGCTTCATCGCTTTGCCGATCATGGTCGGAGCACTCGCAGGCTGTGACTTTGCCAGCAAGCTGCCCGACGCGCCCAACAATCTCGGCGGATTTGATCTCGGCTCGAAACCGCCAAGCGTGACCGGTCCGGGTGAGCTGACCCGGTTGCCACCCCCCGATGACGCCTTTGCCAAGCTGAAGGCGCCGGTCGAGGATCGCACCGGTATGCCGGAGGCCCCGAGCCGGATTGCCGGTGAGGCCCCCAGAACGCTCAATACCGCGCTGGGTAATGGCAGCACAGCCCTTCCGGTGCCCGGTGCCTCCGGTGCCGAAACCGCCTTCTCACCGCTGGAATTCGAGGCAATCGAGGCCCCGACCGGCGGCGTCGAGACCGCCGGTTTCAGCGCACCGCCGCTCGATACTGCCCCCCAGGGCGCCACCCCGACCTATCAGCCCCTCGATACCGGCACCGCCTTTGCCGGTATCGGCCAGGATGATCAGATGGCAACCGCCTATGATCTGGCCGAGACCGATGGCATGGCCTACAGCCCGTCGACGGGGTCGGCCCCGTCCTATCAGTCTTACGATTCGGCCTCGGTCGACAGCTATACCATCGCCGCCCCCCCGGCGATGCCGACCTATGAACCGACCAGCGCCGTCGCGCCGCCCGCCTCGCCGATTACGGTGCGGAGCGCGCGCCTGCCCAACGGGGCGGTCGTGAACGTGCACCCGATCATCGGCGCACCGGGGACCAGCTCGGCCACGCTGGCCGATGCCGTGGCCAATTCCCTCGGCAGACCCGTCGACCGCGCCACCGCCCAGGGCGCGACCGTCTCCTTCGACCTGCGCGCCCGGGCGACCCGCAATGCGGATGGTTCGGCAGGGGTGCAGTGGCGTCTCTATGACGCCTCCAATACCGTCGTCGGCGTCTTTGGCGAGCAAGAGCGCATCGCCGACTGGCAACAGACCGATACGGCATCGCTTCAGGATATGGGCCGCCGCATCGGTACACGCGTCGCCGGGGATAGCGATGTGCGCCGCAGCGCGCTGCTCGCCGCCAGCAACGTGCCCGCCTATGGCGAGACCCAGAGCTTCATCATCAACGGCGCACAGCCCGCCGCGCCGGCTCCGATGACGACCACCTATGTCATTCCCCAGGGCGGCAGCCTGAACGCGGCCCCGATGCCGCGCGTCTCGCCCCGCATCCAGAGCCAGCCGATCATGATGGCAGCCGAGCCGGTTCGCACCGCTCCTGTCTCGATGTCGCCGGTTCAGCGCGAGCCGATCCGCACGGCCCCGGTTGCCGCGCCCCTGGTCCAGACTCAGCCGACCCGCATCGCCAGCGCCCCCGCTCCCCTGCGCGCGCCGCAAGCGATCGAAGTCGCCCCGCTCTCGCCCCGGATCACTGCCGAGGCCCCGCGTCAGGTGGCCCCGCCGCCAAGCTTCGACACCCTGCGCGCCGCGAACAACTCGCAGCCGGTACAGGCCCCGACCGTCGTCGCCTCCGGCCCCCGTCCCCTTGTCTTTCGCGGCGTGAACGGTGCCCCCGGCGATGGCGATGTCGCGCTCAGCCGCGAGGTCGGCAAGCTGCTGGCCCAGTCCGGCGCGCGTCTGTCGACCACGCCTGAACCCGGTGCGCTGTTCCTGATGGCGCAGGTCTCGAAGACCCCCGGCGCGAATTCCGACCGGATCGAGATCGTCTGGCGGGTCGAGGATGCCAGCGGCGAAAGCGTCGGTCAGGTGACCCAGGCCAATGACGTGCCCAGCGGGATGCTCGACAATGCCTGGGGCGAGGACGCGATCTATGCCGCCGAAGGTGCACGCGACGGGATCATGGAGCTGCTCGAAGGCGTCGGCGCGCTCGAATCGTGATGGCCCTGTCCGTTTGAACCGATTGAAAGGCCCTGCCCCTGGCGGGGCCTTTTTTCTGGCGGTCCTTCAGGCCGGAACGCTGCGCCCGACCATGTCTTCGCGCCCCCGGCGGCGGACGATGCCGACATAGCCGACGATGATCCAACTGATCTGGATCAGGGCCGAGGCGAGGTTGAACGCCTCGACCAGACTGACCAGAACAAAGCTCGCCGCGAAGATATTGGCCCAGGCATAGGTCCGGCCATTCCCGTCGAGCCACTCGAATTGCAATGCGCCGAACGCGCTCAGATAGACGGCGAAACCGAGCAATCCGAATGCATCGAAAACCGTCAGTCCGGCAATAAACTCAATCATGGCAACACCAACACTTATCGCGGTTAACGAGGCTCATTGTCTCGCGAATCGCGGGTACTGGCCGTGATGACAGTCACAACCAAGCCGATGAATCTTGGCGGCTGGTTCCTCGGGACGGTGTGGGCTAGGCTCGCTGCAAAAATCAGGGAGGACGATCATGGCCATGTTTCACGAGGGCAACCGTGCCTTGCAAGACAAGTACGGGGGCCGCGCGGTCGCCGACAAGATCATTGATCTGGTCGAGGCCCCAACGGTCAGCGACGAATTCAAGGAATTCATCGAAAGCCTGCCATTCTTCTTTCTCGCCACATCGGCGGGTGAAAACACCGATTGTTCCTTCAAGGGCGGAGAACCCGGTTTCGTGCGTGTGGTTGCGCCGGATCGGATCATCTTTCCCGATTACGACGGCAACCGGATGTATAAATCCCTCGGCAATATCACCGAGAACCCCAATGTCGGCCTGCTGTTCATGAAGTTCGGCGCTGAAGAGGGCAAAGGCGCGCTCTATCTGCGCGTGCGCGTCTCCGGCAAGGCCACAGTCCATGACGAGCACGAGGCGCTGGACAGCTATCCCGGTGCGAAACGCATCGTCGAGGTCGCCGTCACCCACGTCTTCCCCAACTGCCCCCGCTATGTCCCGCACATGCAGATGGTGGAACCGTCGCGGCATATCCCGCAGGACGGCACGGACCAGCCGACCCCCGCCTGGAAAGAAATTCCACCGATTGCGGAGTTGCTCTGATGGCGGCAATCCGGTGGGGCATTCTCGGTTGCGGCGACGTGACCGAGGTCAAAAGCGGACCGGGCTTGCAAAAGGCGGCGCGCTCTTCGGTCGTGGCCTGTATGCGGCGCAACCGGGCCAAGGCCGAGGATTATGCCGCCCGCCACGGCATCGCGCGGGCCTATGATGATGCCGGGGCGCTGATCGACGACAGCGCGGTCGATGCGGTCTATATCGCGACACCGCCGGACAGCCATGCGGAACTGGCCATTCGGGCGCTAAAGGCCGGGAAGGCGGTCATGGTGGAAAAGCCGATGGCGCTGAATACCGCCGAATGCGATGCGATGAGCGCCGCCGCCGAGGCAGCGGGCCGACCCCTCACCATCGCCTATTACCGCCGCGCCCTGCCCCGGTTCGAGAAACTGCGCGAGGTGGTGCAGGACGGCACCATCGGCACCCCGCGCTGTATCCGCGTTGAACATTTCACGCGGCTGGAGGACCGCCCGGACCAGTCATGGAAGCTCGACCCCGCGGTGGGCGGCGGCGGATTCTTCACCGATATGCAGGCCCATACCCTCGACTGGCTCGATTACGTCTTCGGCCCGGCGCGCAGCGTTTCGGGGGCCGTGCGCCATTTGACGCCGGACTATCCGGCGGAGGATCTGGTCAGCTATACCCTCGATTTCGAAGGCGCGGTCGCCAGCGGTCTTTGTGCCTATACCACCGGGCGCAAGGCCGAGAGCGTCACGGTCTTTGGCACCGAGGGCCATGCCAGCATGTCATTCTTTGCCCCGACGCCGGTGATCGTGACCAGGGGCGGCGAAGACACCGTGCATGACCTGCCGGACCCGGCCCATGTCCACCAGCCCTTCATCGAAAGGGTGGTCAGCCATTTCCTCGGCGAGGGCGAGAACCCGTGCCCGCCCGAGGCCGCCAAACGCACCACGGCGGTGATTGAGGCGCTTTATTCCTGAATCCGCGCCTCGACCCGCTGGCGCGCTAACCCGCTGTCGCGATCGGGCACACCGAGCAGGCCGCAGACCCGGCGCACCATGTTATCCTCGCCGTGGTCCCGCGCGCCATCGGCCAGCACGACTTCCCACAGGTTTTCGATAATCCCGACCCGCTCGTCGAACGGCGTCGATTCTTTCAGGGCATGGGTAAAGCGGAACAGGCCCGCCGACCCGGCCTGCGCCGCCTCGGCCTTTTCGCGCAGGGCCGTGGCCGCCGCTTCATCCAGACCATGCTCGCGGGCGATGATGTGATCGATGGCGGCGCGCTCGTTGTCGGAATAATCATCATCCTGACGCGCGGCATCGACCAGCAAGGCGGCGAGGGCGATCTGCTCGTCTACGATGGCGTCGAAACCGGGATCGGGAGCGCCCCGAAACAGCTTGGCAATGGCGTCGATCATGGCGGTCCTCGGTGGTACTGAAGGGGGATCAGGGCAGGGATTTCGGCGTCGCAAAGGCCAGCCGCGCGCCAATGTCGAACGCGGCCTGCGCCCAGCTATCGATCGGCAGCGCAAAGACAGCCGTGGCCCCGCTCGGCGCTTTGACATGCCCCTCTGCCCCCATGCGGGCCATCGCCGTTTCCAGCCCCGGATTATGGCCAAGGACCAACAGCGTCTCGCAATCCGGTGCCGCTTGAATCGCCGCGAGAATGACCTCGGGCTCGGCCAGATACAGCTCGTCCCGGAACGCCGCTTCGCAAGCAAAGCCAAGCAGCTCCCACGTCTCGCGCGTGCGCACCGCCCCGGAAACCAGCGCCGCCTCGGGCAACCGCCCGGTATCGCGCATCCAACGGGCCATCTTCGGCGCGGCGGCGCGGCCCCTCGGGTTCAGAGGCCGGTCCTTGTCGGGCTGTCCCGGCTGGGACCAGTCGGACTTCGCATGTCGCATCAGAATCAGGGTCTTCATCGCGCTCTCCCGCTCAAGACGTGCGCGCCCTCAGATAAGCGCCCATATGGAACGTAGCTTGTGCGGGCACCGGAGACCAGTCGCGGCCCACGGGACAGGCATGGCGCGCCTTGCAGCCGCCGGAAAGGCAATCGTCCCCGGCTTGCGTCGCGATATGGGCAACGCAGGTCGGCACATTGTAGACGCCGCCGGTAAACGCATCCACGGGACAGGCATCGAGGCAGGGTTTATCCGCGCATGTCTCGCAGGGCCGGGTGGCCTCGACCGCCTTCAGGTCGTCGCGCACCTCGGCAAAGCCCAGCGCGCCGCGAAACGCCATCCACAGCCCCCGTTCGGCATGGATCGACATGCCCAGCGGCGAGGGCCAGATGCACCCGGTCGCCGCCGCCCAGCGCAGAAACGGCTGATAAGGCGGCCCGCCAAACGGAAACAGCGGCACGGCCCCCTCCTCCTCGGCCAGCGCGGTGATTACTCGGCTCGACCAGCGGTCCATCGGGTCGGGCTGGCCGTCGCTGGCCTCGGGTGAAGCCGCGAAGACATTCCAGCCCTCTCGCGCCATCCCCAGCATCGCGATGGAGGCGACGCCCTTGGGCGCGCCATGGTCGGGCCGGGTGTGGAATCCGCCGAGAACCGCCAGTCCCTGCGCCTCCAGCCTCACCCGTTCCGCCCCCGAAACGGCAACAGCAACGACCAGCCGAACCGCGAGGGCCGCGTGTCCTGAAACTCGTTCAAGCCGATGGTCATGCCCTCATGGCCCTTCTCCGGCTGATCGATATAGGTGCCGAAGAGGCGGTCCCACCAGGGCAGGTTAAAGCCGAAATTCGCGTCGGTCTCGCGGGGGATGGCCGAGTGATGCACCCGATGCATATCCGGCGTCACCAGCACCTTGCGCAGCACGGCATCGGCCCCCTTGCCCAGCTTGATATTCGAGTGGTTGAACAGCGCACAGCCGTTCAGGATCACTTCGAACAGGATCACCGCAATCGCGGCGGGGCCGAGGATATAGACGGCACCGATCTTCAGCGCCATCGACAGCGCAATCTCTCCGGGGTGAAAGCGGATCGCGGTCGAGACATCAATATCCCGGTCCGAGTGATGCACCCGGTGCAACCGCCACAGAAACGGGATGCGATGCGACAGCACGTGCTGCCAATAGATCAGGCAGTCAAAGGCCAGAATCGCCAGCACCACCTCGATCCATCCCGGCCAGTCCAGCCAGTTAAAGAGGCCCCAGCCCTGCGCACTCGCATCCAGCGCCGCGCCCACCGCAGCGGCGGGAAAGAGGATGCGGACGACCAGCGTATCGAGGATCACGATACCCCAATTGGTGCCCCAGCGGCTTGGCTTGGGTTCAACCAGCGCCCGGCGCGGCGCGCTGAACTCCCACAGGGCCATCAGGGCAAAGACACCGAGGAAAACGGCAATCCGCACCGCGCCCTCGTTCTGGGAAATGAAATCGGTCATGCGGGCAATATAGCGCCCGACCCACCGCCACGCACGCCCCGCGACATTATCTCACGAGGTTGTGGGCGAGGGCGGTTCTGGCCACCGCCCGAGCGCTCGGCACGAACCTTGTGACGAAGAGATCATGGTTATTGCCGAATTAATCTCTCCGATGATGCAGACATCCCGCAAACCCGAGGGTTTCCGCGACACTTCAGCGAAAACGCTCGATTGCTCGCGCCCTGCAATCCTTGGAATGCGGGACGAAAACGAGTCGCAGAATGCGAAAGACCCGGCAATCACCCCTCGAAACACCCCGACATAGGGATGCCTCGGCACCCGCGTCGTTCTTTTTCCTTAGGAGAAAATCTATGTTCACCACACGCAAACCCGTTATCGCCCTCGTCGCTGCCCTGACCATGACTGCCGGGTGCAGCAGCAATGGCTCGGGCGATCTGGACCCGACTTTCGTAACCACCGTTGGCGCGGGCATCGGTGCCATCGGCGGCGGCGTGGCCGGCTCGCTCTTTGGCGGCGGCACGGGTAAAGCCGTCGCGACCGGCGCAGGGGCCGTGATCGGCGGCGCAACCGGCGGCGCGGTCGCCCGGTCCTATGTCAACAACCGCCAGCAAACGGCCACTGCACCGGTGCAGCAGCAGTACCAGACCTATCAGACCCCCGTTCAGCCCCAATATCAGCAGCCCCAATATCAGCAGGCTGCCCCTGCTTATCAGGCCCCGGTAGCGACGGCTCAGCCGCAATACCAGCAGCCTCAGTATCAGACGACCTATCAGCCCGCCCAGACGCTTCCGGTGGTTTCAGCCGAGGCCCAGGGCACAAATCTCGTCTATATCGACCCGGTTCCGGCGGCGCAGACGATTTCCACGCCGTCGATCTCGGCCCAGCCGATCCAGACCGGGATCAACCAGACGTATTCGGTGCCGTCTTACACGGGTCAAACGCTGCAAAACCAAGCAACATCGCTGACGTCGCAGGCAACCGATTACAGCACCGCGATCCGCTCCGTTGCCGAAGCCCCCGTGCTTCAGGGCGGCCCGGTCCTGTCGGCGCCGACGCCAAGCTACACGATCCAGAGCGCCCCGGCCCTGCCATCCTATAGCACCCCAGCGATCCCGTCCTACAGCGCGCCTGCCCTGCCGACGTTCTGATCCGACAAGGGGGCCAGCGCGCGCCGCGATTGCGCTGCGCTGGTCCCCGGCTTTTTTCCCGACCCTGCATCGAAAACAGACTCGACGCCGTTCGCGACTCGTTCTAGCGTGAGCGCGAACAAAGCAGGATCATGCCATGAGTCGGATGCAAGCGGAGTCTACCCGTCTGTCTGCCGATCTGCGCCGGGGGCGCGGGGCGGTCAGCAACGCGGCAGGGCGGTTTGAGACCACCGCGCGCGAGGGCTTCGACGATGGCTGGGACAGCGCCGAAGACGAGGTTCCGATCCGGCGCGAGGTCATAACCGAAGACCCGCGCACGATCATTGCCCGCAATACCTCGCCCGATATTCCGTTCGACCGGTCCGTCAATGCCTATCGCGGCTGCGAGCATGGCTGCGTCTATTGCTTTGCCCGGCCCACCCACGCCTATCTCGGCCTATCACCGGGGCTGGATTTCGAGACCCGGCTGACGGTAAAGCCCGGGGCCTCCGCCCTGCTGCGTAAGGCCTTCGACACCCCGCGCTATCGCCCTGCGCCGCTTGCCATGGGCACGAATACCGACCCCTATCAACCGCTGGAAAAAGACCACCGCATTACCCGCTCGCTGATCGAGGTCTTGCTCGAATACCGGCACCCCTTCTCGATCACGACGAAATCGGCGCTGGTCGTGCGCGATGCGGATTTGCTGGGCGAGGCGGCGGCGCTGGGGCTGGTGCATGTGGCCCTGTCGATCACGACCCTCGATCACCGGCTGGCCCGGTTGATGGAGCCGCGTGCCTCGACCCCGAAGCGTCGGCTCTGGGCGATCAGCGAACTGACCAAAGCCGGGGTGCCCTGCATGGTGCTGGCCGCGCCAATGATCCCGGCCCTGACGGATCACGAGATGGAGGCGATCTTTGCCTCCGCCGTAGCCCATGGCGCGCGCACGGGCAATTATATCCCCCTGCGAATGCCGCTTGAGATCAAGGACTTGTTCCGCGAATGGCTCGACACCCACGCCCCCGACCGCAAGGCCCGCGTGCTGCGCTATATCCGCGAGACCCATGGCGGGCGCGATTACGACCCCGCATGGGGAACACGCCTGCGCGGCACGGGCCCCTATGCCGCGCTGATGGCCGCGCGGTTCGAGGTAATCCGCAAGAAAATGGCGCTGGAGAAACTCACTCCCCAGCGCCGCGATCTGTTCAAAAGGCCGCTCCGACCGGGGGATCAACTTTCGCTGTTTGACGCTCAGAAGTCGTCGTAACCGAGGTCATGGGTTTTGACCTTGATACCGCCCGTTACCATCGCCACCAGATTATAGAAGATTGCCAGCACGACGCCGATCACAAAGCTCATCGCCAGCACCATGCCGATGCTGGTCGCAAGGGGCACCAGACCTTCACCGGCGAGAACCTGAGCGCTCATGGATTCGAACATATCGAACTCGGGAATACCCGGCTGGCGCGGAATGTTGGGCAGAACGAAAATGCCGACCAGCGCCGCGACGATCATCATCAACAACGTGAAGACCGCATAAAAGATTCCGAAGGAAATCGGGCTGATCCGAGCCAATTTCTTGTACATTGCAAACATCCCTTGAAACAAAATGCCGCCCGGGGCGGCTCGTCGCAACCATAGTCCTTTCGCCGCGTCAGGAAAAGCCGTTTCCATGCCCCCCATCGCCGATCTTAGCCGTGAAATCGCCAGTGGCCTTCGCCCCGTTTGCGGGGTGGACGAGGTCGGACGCGGGCCGTTTGCGGGGCCGCTGGTCGCCGGAGCGGTTGTGCTGACGCCGGGTTTTGCCATGGTGGGCATCGCCGATTCCAAGGCGATCACACGCCTCGCCCGCGAACGCCTCGCCGCCGCCCTGCACGCTGATCCCGGTGCCACCATCGGCATCGGCAGGGTCGAGGCGGCTGAACTGGACCGCATCGGCCTGACCGCAGCGAATGACCTGGCCATGGCCCGCGCGATAGACGCCCTGCCCGTCCGCCCCGCACTGGCCCTGATCGACGGCAGGCGCGTGCCGAAGGGTTTGCCGGTGCCCGCCGAAGCCATCGTGAAGGGCGATGCCACCTCGTTATCGATTGCCGCCGCCTCGATCGTCGCTAAGGTGGCCCGTGATCGGATCATGGCAGACCTCGCAAAACAGCATCCCGGATATGGCTGGGAGAGTAATGCAGGATACGGCACCGCCGCCCATCGCGAGGCGCTCAAGACCCTCGGCGTGACCCCGCATCACCGGCGATCCTTCAAACCCATTGCCGAGATTTTACTTGAAGAACAATGACTAGAGTCCTGACTTAATTTAGTTATTGACCCGGACTCGTGAATGATTCATGATTCGGGGCACAGGCAAGAAATGCGCACGCAGAAAACTGCGGCGCTGAAAACCAGAGCAGGACTCGTACCCATGACCGCGAAAAAAAGCTGCGACCAACGCAGCGCGCGGTCGGCCAAGAATGACGCGCTGCCCCTGGACGAGATTCTCGTCGGGGACTGCGTCGAGGCGATGAACCGGCTGCCCGCCGGGTCCGTCGATCTCGTCTTCGCCGACCCGCCCTATAACCTGCAACTGCGCGGTGCGCTGAAGCGCCCGAATGAAAGCGTCGTGGACGCGGTGGACGATGCCTGGGACCAGTTTTCCAGCTTCGAGGCCTATGACCGTTTTAGCCGCGACTGGCTGGCCGCCGCGCGCCGGGTGCTGAAACCGAACGGCGCGCTGTGGGTCATCGGCAGCTATCACAATATCTTTCGGGTCGGGTCAGTGCTGCAAGATCTCGATTTCTGGGTGTTGAACGACATCATCTGGCGCAAGACCAACCCGATGCCGAACTTTCGCGGCAAGCGGTTCACCAATGCCCATGAGACGCTGATCTGGGCCGCGAAATCCGACACCAGCAAAGTCACGTTCAACTACGAGGCCATGAAGGCCCTGAACGACGACCTGCAAATGCGCTCGGACTGGACCCTGCCAATCTGCACCGGGACCGAACGCCTGAAGGATGCCGAGGGCCGCAAGGCGCATCCGACCCAAAAGCCCGAGGCGCTGCTCTATCGCGTGCTGCTCTCGACGACCAATCCCGGCGATGTGGTGCTGGACCCGTTCTTCGGGTCAGGGTCCACCGGCGCCACCGCCAAGCGCATGGGCCGCCATTTCATCGGCATCGAGCGCGAGCAGGTCTACGCCGATTATGCCATGGACCGGATCGAGGATGTTGTTCCGCTGGAGGAACCGTCCCTGTCGATCACGCGCCCGAAACGCGCCGCCCCGCGCGTGCCCTTCGGCACCCTGGTCGAGCGCCTGATGATCCGCCCCGGCACCACGCTCTGGTCGGCAAACCGGCGGCACTCGGCACAGGTGTTGGCCGATGGCACGATCGCGGCGGGGGGGATCAGCGGGTCGATCCACAAGATCGGCGCGCTGGTGCAAGGGGCCGAGGCCTGTAACGGCTGGACCTTCTGGCATGTGGAAAAGCGCGGAAAGCTCGCCGCGATAGACACCTGGCGCACCCGCATCCGCGCCGAAATCGCCGAGGTCGCCTAAGCCCTTTGGGTTGATCTTTGAGCCACCGTCACCGCACAGGGCTATACCTGCCCTGCACCCATCCGTGCACAAAGCCCAGCTTTTCACGGATGGCCGGCGTCAGAACAAAGGGATAGGCGTCGGCGAGGCCCATGGCCCGGTTGACATGGTTCATGGCGATGCCGAACCCGGCGGCGGTGGTCACCAATAGATCGGAATCGCTTTCCCGATAGGGGTCGTAATCCGGGTTGGTCAGCGCCTCGGTCCGCATTCCGGCGGCCAGCGCACTGTCGAGAATGTCGGTCAGATGCATCAGATGCGCCGCCGTTTCGGCCCAGTCCTCATGCGGATGCGCGGCGGCATAGGGCGTAACGTGATCCGCCTGCCATCCCTGTCGCGGGCCGTTCTCGTAATGCCGGGTCAGCGCCTCGCCGTAATCGGCACGCTCGTCGCCGAACAGCGTGCGAAAGCCATCGAGAAACCCGTCTCGCCCCCGCAGCCGCTCGAACAGGAAATGCGCAATCTCGTGGCGGTAATGCGCCACCATCGTGCGCAGGCGTTCGGAAAGCTGTTCCCGCCGTCGCAGCAATTCGACCGGATCAGATTCGGCGACATTCATGGTGATCAGGCCGTTCGCGTGGCCCATCGTCACCTGTGCCTCGCCGCGACGGGTTTCTTCGGCCAGCAGATGAAAGCGCGGCGACGGCCCCGGATCGGTGGCGGTGAACCAACCCCATTTCGCGAGGTTCTCCAGCACCCGGCGCTTGTCCTGTTCCGCCTCGGCCCAAAGCGCGAGGTTTTCGTCGCGAAAGTGATCCGGCACCACCTCGGTCATCGCGCAGGAGCGGCAAAAGCCCCCCTCCACGGCGGTCCAGTTACACGCGATGATCTCGCGATTGCGGCACGGATCGACGAGGGGCACAAAGCCGCGTTCCTCCGGGTCATAGGCGATCATGGCCCCGCAGGCGCAGTTCGTATTGGGAAAAAACACGGTCTCGCCACAGGCAGGGCAGGTAAAAAGGCGCATCAGGCTCTCCGGTTCGCTGGGGGCGTTCTATGCGCAAGGGCGGCTGCGATCTCAGAGTCGTCCGTTCGACCCCGACGAGGAGACCCGGGGCACGATGTTCACCGCCCGCCCGAAATAGGGCTTGCCCCTCAGGGCGCGGAAATCGCCGTTGGCCATGCCGAGGCGCTTTATGTCGGCATCATCGAGGATCAGGTCGCGGTCCTGATAGGGCGAAAGCTCCGACATATCGGCGGTATCGGTCAGACATCCCTTCAGCATCCCGTCATACCAGGCGTTGACGATCCGGTCCTCGCGCTCCTGCGCGGCGGCGGTCTTGGCCGAGCGTTCGGCAAAGCGCGTCAGCTGGTGCAGATAGATCGTCGCCCCCGGCGCAACATACCTTTCCTGCCCCGCGCAATAGAGCGCGACGGCGGAACTCGACACGTCGGACATCGCGACCGTCGTCACCTTGATCGGCAGGGCGGCGAGGGCGTTGACCGCGAACCGGGCCGCATAGACCTTGCCGCCAACCGAGCTGATGCGGATCTGAATCTCGTCCAGCCCGGTCAGCACCGCGTCCTGCGCCGACCGCACGAGTTCGGCCATCGAGTCCGATGTGATCGGTCCGAGCAGGTTGATGACCATGGTCCCGCCCTGGGCGGGGGCCGAATGGGCCTGGACCGGGGCTGCGACGTCCAACGACAAGGCGAGAATGAGGTGTTTCATGGGGCATACATATACCATATGCGCGCGTATCGCATATCTTTGGAGACGCGCTTCGCGCTCCTCAAGACGAGGACAGTTCATTACCCGCGAAAAACCTCATCGCGAGGAATGAGCGCAGCGAATGTCTCGAACGATGGCACCGCGCACCCTACCCGACGATCATCGCTTCCAGCGCACTGACGTGATCCGCCTCGTGGATAGGTTTATCCCAGCGGATGCGCTTGATACGCGGAAAGCGCATGGCGATGCCGCTTTTGTGGCGGGTAGAGCGTTGCACGGCGTCGAAGCTGATCTCGAAGACCAGCCCGCGTTTGACCGCCCGCACCGGGCCGAACCGCTCGGTCGTGTTATCCCGCACCCATTTGTCGAGCTTGACCAGTTCGGCATCGGTGAAGCCGGTATAGGCCTTGCCGACGGGGGTCAGTTCCGTGCCCTCCGGCCCCTCGCGCCAACAGCCGAAGGTGTAATCGGAGTAGAATGACGAGCGTTTGCCATGGCCACGCTGGGCGTACATCACGACGCAATCGACGCTGAGCGGGTCGCGCTTCCACTTCCACCACGGCCCGGTGGGGCGACCGCCGACATAGGGGCTGTCGAGGCGTTTAAGCATCAACCCTTCCTCCCCCGCATCGCGCGAGGTGGCGCGGATCGCCGCCAGTGCCTCCCATGTGTCGAAGGGCACGATGGGCGACAGGTCGATGCCGCCCAGAACCGGCTGTTCGGCAAACCATGTATCGAGGCGCGCGCGACGCTCGGCGAAACTCAGCGGGCGGATGTCTTCACTGCCGTCATGGAGCAAGTCATAAAGGCGGATATGCGCGGGGCCGTCTTTCAGCGTTTTCGCCCCCGGTGACTTGCGGCCCAGCCGTTTTTGCAAGTCAGAGAACGGCGCGATGACCGGGCCGCCTTCGCCGGGGCGGGCGACCAGCAACTCGCCATCGGCCACGCCTTCGAAGGTCATATTGGCGATGGCGTCGGGAAAGCTCGCCCCGATTTCCTCGCCCATGCGGGTATAAAGCCGCCGCTCTCCATCAAGGCTGACGGCCTGTACCCGGATGCCATCCCATTTCCATTCGGCGCTGAAATCGGCGGGGTCGAGTTTGGCGCTGAGGCGTTCCAGCGTCCAGTCGGCGGACCCGTCGGTTTCGTGCAGCCCCGCCTTACGCTCCTCGGCAGAATACAGCCCGCCATCGAGGGGATGGGCCAGCATGACCGGGCGAAAGGCGAGGCGCAGGTCGACTTGAGGCATCGGCGCAGACCCGTCGAGCCACGCGAACAGCGAGACATAAGGCGGCTCCAACCCGTGCCACATCTCCTCGATCTGGCTCAGGGTTTCCTCCTCCTCGCCGGTGCGCATGGCGGCGAGTGCGGTCTTGGCGAGGCGTTCGGACATGCCGACCCGCAAACCGCCGGTGGCGATCTTGATCAGCGCAAGACGCTCGGAAGCATTGAGCCGCGCCAGCCACCCCTCGATATGCCTCCGCGCCTCGTCCCGCGTCGCCCCTTGCAGGGTTTCGACCACGGTCGAAAGGCGGAGGGCTGTATTCATCCTTCGAGACGCCGCCTCCGGCGGCTCCTCAGGATGAAGCAGGGTGACACCCTCATCCTGAGGAGGGGCGAAGCCCCGTCTCGAAGGATGCGTGGCAGGCGAATCGCTCGGCCAGATCAGCGCAATCGTCTCGGCCAGATCACCGACATAATCATACGACAGCCGAAACAGCACCGGGTCCACGCGTTCCTCGACCAGCGTGCGCAGACCAGAGGCGGTGGCATTGCGCAGCTCCAGCGACCCGGCGACGCTCGCCAGCGCCCAGCCGCGATCCGGGTCCGGTGCGCGGCGGAAATACTCGGTCAAGAGCGCCAGCTTCGCATTGCGCGAGGGCGTCAGGACCAGCGCCTCCAAAAGATCAGCGAAGGCTTTCACGAGAGAGAAGATGCGCTAAACATGCGCCAAGATATGGAGCGTTCATGCTTTCCTACCAGCACGGTTATCACGCGGGCGGCCCCGCCGACATCCACAAGCACCGGGCGCTGGCCGGGGTGCTGTCGCTGCTGACCCGCAAGGCGCGGCCCCTCACCTATATGGAGACCCATGCCGGGCGCGGCCTCTATGACCTGACCGATGCGATGGCGAGCAAGACCGGCGAATGGCGCGCCGGTATCGGCAAGGCGGTGCGGGACGATCATCCCTACTGGACCGCGCTCGACCGGGTGCGCGCGCATTTCGGCGCGGATGCCTATCCCGGCTCGCCGTTGATTGCGCAGGCGCTGCTGCGCGCGGGTGACCGCTGTATCCTGATGGAGTTGCACCCCGCCGAACACGCCGCGCTGGCCGAAGCCATCGACGCCGAGGTGCATAAGCGCGACGGATTCGAGGGCGCGCTGGCCCTGTCGCCGCCTGCCCCGCGCCGGGGGCTGATGCTGATCGACCCGAGCTATGAGTTAAAGACCGAATACGCCGCGACCGCCGATTTCGTGCGCGCGTTGCTGGCGAAATGGCCCGAGGCGGTGGTGATGGTCTGGTATCCCATCCTCCCCGACCGCCGCCATACCGCGATGGTCGAGGCCTTGGGCGGGCAGGTCCACGAAACCCGGTTTCCGCCCCATAAAGGGCGCGGGATGGAAGGGTCGGGTCTGGTAATCCTGAACGCACCGCATGGGGTTGAGAAGGTGCTGTAACCTCTGCCCCGGACTCGACCGGGAGTGCGGACGCAGTTGCGATGCAAATGCTTAGCGGCAAAACCCCCACGGGCTGAAATCGAAATGGAAGTGGTCGGCATGGGCAGCGTTGTAATCCGGTGACAGAACACCGCCGAAAATCTCGCACGCTCCGTCCCGCACCCGGCGGAGGAAAGCGCGCTCTTTCGCGCTGCCCTCCCATCCGCGCAGCAAGGTAACATGCTGACCATCCGCCAGACGAAATCCGGCAATGTCGATGGCCTCGGCCCGCGCATGACGGCTCCAGCGGCGCGAGCCTGCAATGCGGCGACAGGAATAGCTGCCGAAATGCTCGATCCGCCGCAGGTCAGTGCCGAAAATCTCCCGCACCGCAGGGCGCACACTCTCCTGTTCCCACCGGAACAGGTCCATGGCCAGCGCGCAGCGGGTCTTGAGCGGATCGAGCCGCGCCGCCCCCAACCCGGCCAGAACCACCCCGCCCTCGATGCTGCATGTCGCTGAGGGCGTAAAATCGGGCAGAGCCGAGACCGAGGCCACCCGCGCCATCGCCGCCACGCATTGCGCCGGATCACCGCGCGCCCGCGACACTTTCCACGCCTGTACGGGGCTGTCGGGCAAGGTCAGGTCGAGGGGCCGCCACGGATTCCATTCCGCCGCCACCTCGATCCGGCCCGTCTTGATGTCATGGGCAATGCCGAAAGCGATGAAGCAGGCAAACAAAGCGGTGTTGATCAGGAAAGGAAAAATATACCGGCGCATGGGACGTGCTTCACGCGAAAGTGAGGCCCCTGCATGGCCGATTTAGATCGCTTTTCGGATTTGAGGCTGCGCCGCCGGAAAACCGGTGCAAGACAGGACGAAAACGCCGGATTTGGTCGTTGAACCGACTCGCGCGGACGTGCGACAGTCTGCCCTTGCCCGGTTCGGGTATCTCTCCATTATCGAAACGCCGTGAGGATGCCAAAATGAGTATCGATCTGGCGGGTATGCCGCCCGTTCTGGAAAAGCAGCCCGACGAAGTACCCGCCTTTGCCCAGAGCGGGATCAACCTCGCCTCGGCGGGGCTGGGGGCTGAAATCCTGGCGGTTTCCGACGAGTTCTTCGCCCCGGCGACCCGGATGCTCGACGATGCTCCGGCAATCTTTTTTCCGGCGAAGTTCGACGATCACGGCAAGTGGATGGACGGGTGGGAGACCCGGCGGCGGCGCAGCACCGGCAATGACTGGGCAATCCTGAAGCTGGCAGTGCCCGGCTGGATCGGCGGATTTGACATCGACACCGCGCATTTCACCGGCAATTACGCCCCGGCCTGCAAGATCGACGCGTGTATCTGCCCGCCGGGGGAACAGCCGGGGCCGGACAGCCGCTGGTTCGAGATCATGCCCGCCCAGACCCTCGGCCCCGACAATCATCACTTCTTTGCCTGTGCGCGCGAGGAAGTCTGGTCGCATCTGCGGGTACAGATCTTTCCCGATGGCGGCATCGCACGCCTGCGCGCCTATGGCCGCCCCGAATTGCCTGTCGCGGCCCAGAAGGGCGAGAGTTTCGACCTCGCCGCATCCCTTGCCGGAGCGCGGATCGTGGCGATGTCCGACCATCACTACGGTGATTTCCGCCGTTTGCTGGCTCCGGGCCGCGCGGCGTCGATGGCCGATGGATGGGAGACCCGGCGGCGGCGCGAACCGGGCTATGACTGGATCATCATCCGCCTCGCCGCCCAAGCCACCATCGAAAGCGTGCTGGTCGATACCGGCAAGTTCAAAGGCAACTTCCCGGACTCATGCTCGATTCAGGCGGGGCAACTCTCGGAGTTTTCCAGCACCCTGCGCGAGGCGGTCGTGGCATCGTCGATGTTCTGGCCCGAGTTGCTGCCGCAATCGCCGTTGAGCGCCGATGCCGAACATCCGTTCAGCGATCTGAACGATGTCGGGGCCGTCACGCATATCCGGCTCAATATCCACCCAGATGGCGGGGTCAGCCGCCTGCGCGTGCGGGGCAAGATGGTCTGAGCGCGGTCTATCCCCGCTCGATCAGATGCGCGCCCTGATTGCGGATATTGCCCACCGCCGGATCGGCGGGCCATTCCGTCATCGCCGCCGCCGGATAGGGATCAGCGCAGTCTTTTCCCCCCGGCGGGGCAAGCCATGCGTCGAAATCCTCGGGAGCCAGAATAACCGGCATCCGCGACCCATGGGCCGCGACCAGATCATTCGCGGCGGTGGTCAGGATGGCGAAGGTGTCGATCTCGCCGCCATCATGGCCCCAGGTTTCCCAGATACCGGCAAAGGCGAACCAGTCCCGGTCGGTCAAGCCGATGGCAAAGGGCACGCGCTTGTCCTTGGCCCCTGACCAGACGAAAAATCCGCTCGCGGGGACCAGACAACGGCGATAGCGATAGGCCCCGCGAAAGGTCGGGCTGTCCTCGATCTCTTCGGTGCGGGCGTTGAAGCTGGTCCAGTTTTTCTCGGCCAGCGGTTTGGTCCACCACATCGGCACGAGGCTCCAGAGCATCAGCACGACTTCGCGGCCCGGTTGATGGTGCAGGCGGGGCCGGATCACCGGCACCCAGGACATCGGCGGGATGTTATAGCGCGGCTCGGGCGGGTCGATCCCCGGCGGCGCAACGACGCCCGCCGCCTCGGCATAGGCATCCCACGAGATTTCGCCCCGGAAGAACCGCGCGGTCATGGGGCAAGGCCGAAAGCCCTCTCCCGCTCGCGGGGGAGGGAAAGATTCAGCACATCACCGCTCAAGCCGCAAAACGGCGGCGGCCCTTGGGGGTATCGCCATTCACGTCGAACAAGTCCGCGAGTTGATCGGTGATCGCCCCGCCGAGTTGCTCCGCATCGGTGATGGTGACCGCGCGGCGATAATAGCGGGTGACATCGTGGCCGATGCCGATGGCGACCAACTCGACCTTGCGCTGGCTCTCGACCATGTGGATCACGTCGCGGAGGTGTTTTTCCAGATAGTGCGAGGGGTTCGCCGACAGGGTCGAATCGTCCACCGGCGCACCGTCGGAGATCACCATGAGAATCTTGCGCTGTTCGGGCCGGGCCGCCAGCCGCCGATGCGCCCATTCCAGCGCCTCGCCGTCGATATTTTCCTTCAGCAGCCCCTCGCGCAGCATCAGCCCGAGATTGCGCCGCGCCCGACGCCAGGGCGCATCGGCGCCCTTGTAGATGATATGGCGCAGGTCATTCAGGCGACCGGGGGCGGCGGGGCGGCCCTGTTCGATCCATTCCTGACGGGCATTACCGCCCTTCCACGCCTTGGTGGTAAAGCCAAGAATTTCAGTTTTCACCCGGCACCGCTCCAGCGTCCGCGCCAGCACATCCGCCGACACCGCCGCAATCGTGATGGGACGCCCGCGCATGGACCCGGAATTATCCAGCAGGATCGTGACCACCGTATCGCGAAACTCGGTATCCTGCTCGACCTTGAAGCTCAGCGGCGTGGTCGGATTCGCCACCACCCGCGCCAGACGGCCCGCATCGAGGATGCCTTCCTCCTGATCGAAGTCCCACGACCGGTTCTGTTGCGCGAGCAACTTGCGTTGCAACCGGTTCGCAAGACGGCCCACCGCGCTTTTCAGCGGCGCGACCTGGGCATCGAGAAACGCGCGCAGGCGGGTCAGTTCTTCGGTATCGCACAGGTCTTCAGCCTTGATCTCTTCATCATGGGCCTTGTTGAAGACGGTGTAGTCGCGGCTCGCCTCGCTGTCCGGGATGCCGGGCGGAACGTAGGGCGGCGGGTCGCCCTCGGATTGCTGGCGGTCATCGCTTTCGGCGCTTTCGTCGGATTCCTCATCGACGGAGACGGCGCTGGCATCGACCGAGGTTTCGTCGCCGCTGGCATCCTCGTCGCTGGCCTCGGGGGGCGCATCGTCCTGCTCGTCGCCCTGATCCTGGGATTCGCCGTCCTCGCCGTCGTCCTCTTGCTGGTCGTCATCGTCGCTGGACTGGTCGTCGTCGAAATCGGTTTCGTCCGGGGGCGCGCCGAGTTCGTCGCCATAGCCCATGGCCTCGATCAGGCCCCAGGCGTCCTTGGCGAAGGCATCCTGATCGTCGAGATTGGCGATCAGCGAGGCGATGCAGGACGCGCTGTTCTCGTCGAACTTATCCCCGAACAGCCGCACGAGATTGGCCGCCGATTTCGGCAGGGGCCGCCCGGTCGCCGCCGCGCGCAGGGCAAGGGCGCAAGCATCGGCCAGCGGCGCATCGTCCGGGTCGCTGAGACCGGCCCAGTTCGCCTTGTTGCCGCGCTCACGCAGGTTGGCGTCGAGATTCGTCGCAACCCCCGGCATCGCCCGCGCGCCCAGCGCCTCGCTGCGCGCGGTTTCCAGCGCATCATAGATGCCCCGGGCCATGTCGCCCTGGGGCATCCGGTATGAATGAGCCGACGCGTCGTGATAGCGCAGGCGCAGGGCCATGGCGTCGGCCTCGCCCCGTGCGGTCTTGACCTCCTCGGGCTTCAGCCGCCGCGAAACCGGCGGCAGGCGCATACGCCGACCACTGACCCCGGCGGGATCCTGAGAATAAGAGACCTCCAGATCCGGCTCGCCCGCCAGCGTGCGCGCGGATTCGGCAAGGGCCTGTTTGAACTTGTCTGCGGGATTGTCGCTCATGATGCTCAGATAGGGCGCACGGGGGCAGAGTCGCAACGAAAAAAGGGCGTCGCAACCTTCGCTGCGACGCCCCGGAGAGGTAGTGCTGTGCGATTTATTCGCTTAGACGGCGGACATTCTGTGCCATCATCTCCATCGCCGCGCTCATCTCTTTGATCATCTGGCGACGGTGATCCTCTTGCCGGCGTTCGGTGGCACGCAGGTCTTCGGCGACCTTGCGGAACTCACCGCGCACGAATTGTTCGAAATCCGAGAACCGGTCGCCGAGATGGTCGACGCGGTCGGACAGTTCCTGGCGGGTATCGCCGAACAGCAGCTCTTGCAACTGGCCGAGGGTCTTGTCGCCCGCAGGGTTGGTGTCATTGCTCGGCTTCTGCGCGGGCTTGGTGGCACCGGTCGGCAGGGGCGGGCTCTTGGGCTGGTTCAGCATCGGGTTACTCCGCAGTCGATGTCATGGTTAATGTCAATGCGATGTAAACTGACGGATTCGACTTACGGAGAGATTAACGCGGAAGGAAATAATTTTAGGGATAGGAAAATCCGAACAATTCGAAGGATTGCAGCGGCACTGAAACACGACACGACAACCGCCCCATGAGGGGCCGGTCAACGCTTCAAGGCGTTGAAGTAAGCGCGAAGAGCCTGGTTCGCGAAGTCCGATGCATTTTGCTTCGCCTTTTCCGAACCGCGCCTGATTTGCTCTCGGTTCTGGTCATCAAGAACGATGGGCTTGTGGCTTTCCGGGTAAGCCCAGGGACATGTCATGCAATTCAACGCACAGCCTTGGCACGCCGAAGATTTCTGAATGTTGCACTGCTCGCAAAGCGGTTGCCAGTTACTTTCATTATTGTCGCCGCCACGTGAACGTGGTCGCCGGTGATCTGGGCTGAGTTTCACATTGGGTTCTTGCTGGCCGCAGTGCGCGCATCTGTGATCAGAGTCCGCCAGGATGCTTGCCCATAATTGCTTGGATGGCTTACCTCTTGGCGGTCGCTTCAAGCCGAGTTGGAGCGATTGAAGTTGATATTTTGTTCCTTCCTTGGTAATGCACGTAAAACCTTCGTCGCCCTGAAGTTCGCGAAGGCGCCGGAACACATCTTTGTAGGGGGCTAATTCATTCGCTTCTCGATAGGCATTCACAGCCGCTCTGACGTCTTCTTCAGATTTGATCGGACCAGGGATGCCATGTCCCTCCGGCCATAAAGCGTGCAGGATGACCTCATAATAATTTCGATTGGCCTGGCCTTTTGCAATGAAACCGCTTACAGCTTCCGACAGCCACTTTTTGCGCTCCGCCTCCGATATGTTCGGAGTGGCGGCAGGTGGCGATAGAAGCCCCTTGCTGGACCGTGATTTACCCATGTCAAAGCCTTAAAATGTCTAAAGTTTTAGAATTTCAGACACCTAAGCGAACTCGCAAGCAGAGTCCATCGGCTGCTTCTTCCGAAAAAATGCGTTTTGCTTCTTTCTTTGCTGGCATTGGCGGTTTTGACTTGGGCTTCCAGCAAGCCGGAATGACACCAGTCTTCCACTGTGAAATTGACCCATACTGCCAGCAAATCCTAAACAGACACTGGCCAGAGGTACCACTTCATGGCGACATCACCACGCTCAAATCAGAAAATATCCCTCAAGCTGATCTATGGTCGGCCGGGTGGCCCTGCCAAGACCTCAGCAACGCGAACACGGAAAGGGCAGGGATCAAGGGACATCGAAGCGGTCTGTTCTTCCCATTTGCAGAGCTTGCTCGGGAGCATAAGCCAAAGTGGATTGTCCTTGAAAATGTCGCAGGGTTGCTCAGCGCAGACGAAGGAACAGCGTTTGAGTCAGTTATCAACCAGCTCGAAGAGGTCGGGTATCTGGGGGTCTGGTTTTCGTGCAACCTTCGCGACGCGGGCTTACCCCACAATAGAGAGCGCGTGTTCATTGTCGCAAGTCATCAATCCGACAGTGCCTACGAATTCTATTCTAACGGCGGCGAATTGCTTAGGGATAATCAGGCGCGAAAGGCGAGCGGGGAGAGGGGGGAAACTCGATCCGACATTTCGGACGAGTTTATTTCAGACACTCCGCTTCTGGTTCAACGTCGCGGAGGCTTCGGATACACCAAGGCACAGAGCTATAGCCCCACGATACGTGCCCAAACTGGAAGACATCAAGGCGGCCACACAGACCGACCAATTTTATGTGGCCAGAAATTTGACGTGGGACGAATGCGAGAAACTCATGGGGTTTCCCGAGGGTTGGACGGTAAACGAGGGCGATTCATTGGCAACGCCGTCGCCCCGCCAATAGCCGAATTTATAGCGCGGCGAATTCTAGAGATCGAAGCAGAAGGCCAGTAGCATTTCGCAACCTTGAGTAAAAAGCGATCAGCATTTTCATTGCTAACCTACACTCACCCCAGCGAGATCGTCGCGGCGCTTTCCGGCAGTTCTTCGTCGAAGCATCGCTGGTAGAACTCGGCCACGGTCGGGCGTTCCATCTCGTCGCATTTGTTGAGAAAGCTCATGCGGAAGGCGAAGGCGACGTCGCCTGCGAAAATGTCGGCATTCTGCGCCCAGGAGATCACCGTGCGCGGCGACATCAGGGTCGACAGCTCGCCGTTCACAAACGCCTGACGGGTCAGGTTGGCGACCGTGACCATGTGCTTGAGGGTCTGCTCATCGGTTTGCGGGCATTTCGACTTGATGATCGCCACTTCCTGCGCGTGGGGCAGATAGTTAAGCGTCACCACCAGAGACCAGCGGTCCATCTGGCCCTGGTTGATCTGTTGCGTGCCATGATAAAGGCCGGTGGTATCGCCGAGGCCGACGGTATTGGCCGTCGCGAACAGGCGAAAGCCGGGATTGGGACGGATCACCTTGTTCTGGTCGAGCAGCGTCAGCTTGCCCTCGACCTCCAGCACGCGTTGGATCACGAACATCACGTCGGGGCGACCGGCATCGTATTCGTCAAAGACCAGCGCCACCGGGTTCTGCAACGCCCAGGGCAGCACGCCCTCGTTGAACCGCGTCACCTGCTGGCCGTTTTCCAGCACGATGGCATCCTTGCCGATCAGGTCGATACGGCTGATATGGCTGTCGAGATTGACCCGCACACAGGGCCAGTTCAGGCGCGCGGCGACCTGTTCGATATGGGTCGATTTGCCGGTGCCGTGATAGCCCTGGATCATCACCCGGCGGTTATGGGAAAACCCCGCAAGGATCGCCCTCGTCGTCTCGGGATCGAACACATAGCTGCTGTCGAGATCAGGCGCATGAACATTGGCCTTGCTGAAGGCAGGCACCGTCATGTCCGAATCGATGCCAAAGGTTTCGCGCACGGATACTTCGGTATCGGGCGCGACGGGCATCGTGTCGAAATCCATTCCGTCGGGCATGGGAATCCTCAAAACTGGGTGACGCGCACTCATGGCGCAGGCCGTGCGACACCGCAAGACCCGTGCAGCAAAAAGTGCGGGTTCGTATCGTTAAAAATGGATCGCAGCACGAAAAAGAAAACCCCTCCCCCATGGCTGGGAGAGGGGCGGGGCGATAGACCGCCGACCGGGTCGATCAGTAGGTGCTGACCGGCGCGGTATAGCCCTGACCGTAAACGGTCGTCGGCGCGGTATAACCGCTGGTCACGCTGCCATAGGACGTGCCGTAGGTTTGCGATGGCACAGCATAGCCCTGCTGGGTCGCGGCACCATAAACGGCGCTGCCCGCATTATAGCCCTGCGTGTTGCCGTAATACGGCGACGCGTAGGTTTGCGCCGTGGTCTGGCCTGTAGTCTGGCTCGTGCCGTAGGTCTGGCCCGTGCCGTAGGTCTGGGTCGTCCCGTAAGTCTGGGTCGCACCATAGGTCTGCGACGGGGCGGCGTAGGTCTGCTGCGTCGCGGTGTATGCAGGGGTGGCCGATCCATAGGTTTGGGTCGTGGTCTGCACCGTACCGTAGGACGGCGTGCCGAAAGTCTGGGTCGCATCATAGGTCTGCGACGGGGCAGCATAGGTCTGCTGCGTCGTGCCGTAGGTCTGCTGCGTGGGCTGAACCGTGCCGTAGGTCTGGCTGGTTGCGCCATAGCTCTGGGTTGTGGTCTGCGACGTGCCATAGGTCGGCTGGGCCGTACCGTAAGTCTGGGTCGTCGTGCCATAGGACGGCGATGCATAGGTCTGCTGGCTCGTGCCATAGGTCGTCTGGGACGGGACCGTATAAGCTGGCTGCGCCGCGCCGTAAGTAGAGGTCGCCGCGCCGTAGGTCTGGCTGGTGCCATATGTCTGCGCCGGGGCGGCATAGGTCGGCTGCGTCGCGGTGCCGTAGACGGGGGACGCCGCGCCATAGGTATGCGCTGCACCATAGGTCTGCGCTGCGCCATAGGCTTGGGTCTGCGCCGGAGCATAGCCCGCCTGGGGGGCATAGCCGGTCTGCTGCGTACCATAGGTCTGCGCGGGCTGGGCCGAATAGGCCGAATTGCGTTGCTCGATTCGGCCACCGATCTGCGATCCCGCAACCCCGCCAAGGATTGCACCGCCGATGGTTGCAACCGTCTGGCCGCGGCCATCGCCGAACTGATTGCCGACCAAGCCGCCCGCGACCGCGCCGACGACACCGCCGATGGTCTGGCCATTGATCACGGATTGCGCCTGAGCACCGGTGGCGGTGCCTGCAAAAGCTACGGAAAGGGCGATTGTCGCTGCCTGTATCGTACGCATGAAGTCTTCTCCTTCTAGGTTCGAGCAGAACAAGCACAAAGAAAAAGGCAATCTTAGGATTGCCTGCATTGCCTCGGTGCCGTCTGTTGGAAGGATCAATCGTAAAAGCCGCGCAAGGTTCCGAAGATCGAGCGGCGGGCAGCGCCCGTTCAGGTCTTGAAACTGGCGCTGCGTTTCAGGTGATTCCACGCCGCGACGGCCTTTTGCAGGCGGTCTTCTTCACTGCGGTCGCCGCCATTCATGTCCGGGTGCAGTTCTTTCACGAGCGTTTTATAGCGGTCGCGGATTTCCGCCGCCGTGGCCATGACATCGAGATCCAGCGCCTCCAGCGCCTTGACATCCGCCTTGGGTAACAGGCGGCGACGGGCCTTGCGGGCATCATTGGCGAAAGATTCGCCGGGATTGATCGTCGCGTTCTCGCCCAGCACCTCGTGGGGGTCGGTATACCCAAAGCGCTCCCACGCCTTTCCCTCGGCATGGGGCTGGTTCGTGACCCCGCGCGGTTTGCCGCCCTTCATTTCCCAGGTCGGACGGTCCCAGCGCCGGTCTTTTTCCCGCGCGCGCTCGATCTGATCCGGGCTCATCCCGGCGTAAAAGTCCCAGCTCTTGTTGTATTCACGGATATGCTCGGCACAGAACCAGCGATATTCGTTCAGCAAATCCGGCGATTTAGGCGCACGATGGTCGCCCTTTTTTTCGCAGTCCGTCCATTCGCAGGTCCGTTGCGAGTGTTCGAAATTGCCGGTAAAGCCCCGCTTGCGCGCACGCTTTTTCTTGTCGGCGTTGACGCTAATATCTCCCAGAAGAGACTTCCAGTCGTCGGACACACCACTCTCCGTTCTGCCTCCGGCGGAGTTGTTCCGCCGCTCGGTCCGATGACGGGCCCTGCGCGCTTATTGCGTGCGCGGTGGACAGCCCGCCAATTTCGGGAGTCGCAATATGCCGCTTTCCGTGCGAAAGGCCAAGGGTCAGGTGAGCGCAGGGAGGCGGAAATGACAGGCGTGGCAGAAACCATGCGGAAAAAGCTGGAGGCGGCCCTGTCGCCGGAGCGGCTTGAGATCGTCGATGACAGCGAAAGCCATCGCGGCCATGGCGGCTATCGCGAGGGCGGCGAAAGCCATTTCAATATGGAAATCATCGCCGAAGCCTTTACCGGCGCATCCCGGGTGGCGCGGCAGCGGATGGTGTTCGATGTGCTGGGCGAAGAATTGGCCGGGCCGGTCCACGCCCTCTCGCTGCGCTGTATCGCGCCGGGCGAACCGCGCTGAAATTTACCGTAAACCCTTCAATTGACGGTTCATTTCCGTACGGCGTTCAGAGTTCATTGGGACGCCGCGCCTAGAACTGGTCGGGCAATTCGATTTGGGGGACTCTTCTATGATCCGAGCAATCTGCGCCGTGATGGTCGCTTTCTCGCTGTCCGGCTGTATCGGCACCGCCGTCGATGTCGTGATCGGCACCGCTGGCCTCGCGACCGATCTGGTGGTGGGCACCGTCGACATAACCACCGACGTGGTCGGTACGGCGGTGGATGTGGTGACGCCGGGTGGCTCGAACGACGGCTAAACCCTTGGCTTGGTTTCAGGCTGCCTCGCAGGCACCAATCTGAGGGCAAACGGTGGCCGTACCGGCACCGGCATGTCGATCAGGCGCGGCACGCTGGCATAGGACGCATCACAGCCGCGCAGTTGCGAATCGTAGAGCGCCGCGCGGCTGGCCACATCGCGGGAGGCTTTCACCAAAAACGCCTTTTTCCGCCAGCGCCCGGTGCGAAAGCCCGCATGACCCTCGTGATAGGCAAGATATTGGTTGCGCGCGTCGCGTGCCGGAATACTAAGGATGCTGCGGGTCTTGTCGATATACCAACCGACGAAATCGGCGGCATCGCCAAAATCATCCCGATCCGCGCCGGACCCGCCATGGTCGTCCTGATACCATTCCCACGTTCCGTCGATGGCCTGGGCAAAGCCATAGGCGCTCGACTGCCGACCCCAGGGAATAACCCCGAGGGCATATTTGCGCGGGGTTTCGGCATCGGCGCGAAAACCGCTCTCGCGCCAGATAATCGCAAGAATGATCGGGGCCGGAACGCGCCATTTCGCGCCCGCCGCCCGCGCCGCCTCGTACCAGTCGCTGCGCTCATCGACGATCGAGCACGCATCGCGTGCATTGCTCGGCGGCCCCGCATTACCCGCGCAGCCCGCCAGTAAAGCAAGGGTCGCCGTCAGCGCGCAAAGGCCGGGTGTTTTAAGCATCGGCTCTCAACGTACGGAATTAAACGGCCCCTGCAAGGGCCTAAAAACATCGAGTTTTGCGGATCACTCTCCGAGCAGAAACCGCAACACGACCGGGATCAGAGGCACGGCCAGCAACGTCGAGATCATCACAAATCTCGCCACATCGGCAGCCCCGGCATCGAAGCGCTGGGCCAGCAGATAGCTGGTCACCGGTACAGGCGTCAGGGCTTGCAGCAAAAAGACGCCGAACGCAGCGCCGGTCAGTCCGAAGACCGAGGCCGCGCCAAAGGCGACCGCCCCGGACAGCGCGTATTTCGTCAGGCTCAGCCCGATCACGCCCCAGGGCGCTTGTCTCGGCAACCCGGCGATCGACGCGCCGAGGGTGATCAGCATCAGCGGAATCACAAACTGCCCCGCCAGCGTAACCGTGTTCAGCGCCCAGACCGGCACCTCCCACCCCTTAGACAGGAACAACGCACCGATCAATGCGCCATAAACCATGGGTTGGCGAAATGCCTCCCACGGGGCGGGCTTGCCGGAAACGATCCAGACACCCACGGTGAAATTGCACACCACCATGGTCGAAAAAATCGCAATGCCGTAGGCTAATCCCTCCTCGCCATAGGCAAAAAGGCACAGGGGCAGGCCCACATTGCCACTGTTCGAAAAAACGAACGGCGACAGCCATGTCTGCAAAGGCAGCGACAGCAGCCGCAGCAGGATGAATGCGAGAACCCCAAGCCCCGCATAGAGCGACACCGCCGCCAGCGCGATGGCCTGAAACGCCCCGGCATCGATCTCGGTTTTTACCAGCGTGGAGAACACCAGACAGGGCGTGCCCACCTGCAAGACCAACCGCGTGATGAAGGCAAAATCATACTCGAACCCTCGCTTCACCCAGATGAATCCGATGGCGGCCAGAACAAAGACCGGCAGGGTGATGGCGGCGATTTGGGCGATCATGGCGCGACCATCGGGGCAGCGCGGTCCGATGTCGAATACTTTTCGCTGTACCTAAGTTGTCCCCTTTCGGCACGCCGCTCTGGACATGAATCCGAGCAGGGTTTATCAGGGATTCCAGCGGTTCGAGCGGAAAGACAGGCATCATGAGCAATTCATTCCGCGCGGCGAAGTACCAACTTGGTCAGGTCGTGCGCCACAGAATCTATGAATTTCGCGGTGTCGTCTTCGACGTCGATCCCGATTTTCAGAATACCGAGGAATGGTACGAGTCCATTCCCGAAGACGTGCGCCCCGCGCGCGACCAGCCGTTTTACCATCTGCTGGCCGAAAACGACACGAGCTATTACGTGGCGTATGTCTCGGAACAGAACCTGTTGGCCGATCATACCGGCGACCCGGTGGACCACCCGGAAATCGGCCAGTTCTTTGGTGCCATGCATGGCAGCCAGTACGAATTTGATCGACGTCAGGCCCACTAAGGGCGTTTTCGCACGGCGAAAACGTCCAACACCCTCGCCAAAAGCACGAAGCGGCAGATGCTTTTGCAAAGCAGAAGCATTGAGAGCGCCCTCACTGCGCGGACGCTGAATATCAATCGAGCGCGAGCACGAACCACACTGCGCCTCTAAATCCACACCTCCAGAGCGGCTTGCGTTCAACATGGATCAGCAAGCGTCAGTTTTCGTGCGGCTCTTGGCGCGAAAACGTAACCGATGAATACGCAAGGCGCTCTAATCACCGATATTTCTCTGTAAAATACAGACATACGCCCTCACCTTGCGCAAGCCACCCGTGCAGCCAGCAAATCACATTCCGCCAGAATGTCATCCACCTCGTGCACCCGCCGCTGCCTATGACCGGGTGGAAAGCCCGGTCTCAGCGGCAAGGTTCGCCGGGGCACTTCCCCCGCCGCTCGCCGCTTCGCCAGCACCCTTGCCAACCGCCGCGCCTGTGCCGGAATATCGTCAAGCGCCGTACGCAAGGCTCTCAGCCGCGCGATCAACCGCGCATCCGATTTCTCACGAAGGGCAGGATCAATCCGAACCGCGTCGATCCCGCTGATCCGGGGGCCATAGCCCGTCGCAAATCCCGCGCGGGCGCTCAATTCCGGGAACCGCTTGCGCGGATCGAACAGAGCAAAGCGCGCAGCCGTCTCTCCGGTCCCCTTCGGAATCACCCCCACCGGCGCTTGCCTCAGACGCGGCGTAGCAGGGTCCACGCTCCGCGCCGCCACCACGATCAACCGCCGCGCGGCGGACTCAGCAGGCCGCAAAACATGCAGGATCGACAGACGAACAGCCTGGGGCAGCACGACAAGAACCGCCCCCGCCGCCAACCCGGCAACGGCCAGCAACGCCGACACCACCCGAACCAGCGCCAGATACTGTCCCTTGAAGATCGCACCGTCGTTCATGCTGCCCCTATAAACAAAACATGAACACGTATAAGGAAAAAGTGAGGTGCATGTCAACCAAGAGTGACGGGCAAATGAGTAATTGGCGGGACGAATGCCCCTCCCAAAACCCAACCCCGCCCTCAATACCCCAGCGCCACGCCATCCTTGCGCGGGTCTGACCCGCCGACAAGGCATCCGTTCTGGTGGTCGAGGCGGATCATCTGGCTGCCGCCGATGGGGCCGGTCTCGCGGTTGATCGTGTGGCCCATCTCATAGAGGCGCTCGACGACGGCGGGATCATAGCCGCGTTCGATGTCGAGCATTCCATTCTGGGTAAAGCTGCGCGGGCCGTCGATGGCCTCTTGAGGGTCCATGCCGTAATCGAGCAGGTTCGTCACCACACGGGCATGGCCATTGGGCTGATACGCGCCGCCCATGACACCGAAGGACGCGAGCGGCGTCTCGCCCTGCGCCAGCATGGCCGGAATGATCGTGTGCAAGGGCCGCTTTCCGCCCGCCATTTCATTGGGATGCCCCGGGACCAGCGAAAACCCGCCGCCTCGGTTCTGGAAGTTGATGCCGTATTTCGTCGACGCCAGCCCGCCGCCGAACGCATGAAACACCGAGTAGATCAGCGAGACCATCATCCGGTCCTTATCCACGACGGTACAATAGATCGTGTCCCGGTGCGGCGCGCCATCCGGTCCCAGCGCGTGCAGGCTGTTCGAGCGATCCAGCAAGTCATCACGCCGCCGCGCCGGATCGATCTGCGCCCGCATTTCGTCCACAACCCGCTCGGACAGCATATGCGCCAACCGTGCCTCGGCCCCGGCGGTATCGGCATCGGCGATCAGGCAGTCGCGGGCGTGATAGGCGAGGCGCGCGGCCTCGGCCTCCAGGTGCGCCCGCTCGGCCCCGAACGGGTCCAGGGCGGCAAGGTCAAAGCCCTCCAGAATCTTCGCCATCAGGATCGCCGTCGCGCCCTGCCCGTTCGGTGGCAACTCCCAAAGGGTCGTGCCCCGGTAATCGCCCGAGATCGGCGTGACCCAGTCACAGGACGTCGCCGCAAAATCCTCCAGAGTATGCGTGCCGCCCATGGCGCGCAGGGAAGCGACCATGTCCTCGGCCACCGGTCCCTCGTAAAATCCGGCACGGCCCCGAGCGGCAATCGCCTCCAGCGCCTCGGCCTGGGCCGGATAGGCAACCCGCTCGCCGGGGGTCGGAGCGCGCCCTGCCGGCAGGAAATGTCGCTTGGCCTCGCCGTTGATCTTCTCGACGCCTTCATTCGACCAGTCGTAGGCCGCCTTGGGCGCAACCGGATGGCCATCGCGCGCGAGGGCAATCGAGGGCGCCAGCACGTCGGCCCATCCGCGCGTGCCATAGCTCGACAGCAACGTATCGAAGCCGTCGACGGCACCCGGCACCGTCGCGGCGTGGGGCGAGTCGAGCGGAACCGTCTCATGCCCCTGATCCCTCAGAAGGGCCGAAGTCACCGCCGCCGGGGCGCGGCCCGAGGCATTGAGACCCCGCGGACGGGCCTCTCCGGGAAGCCAGATCAGGGCGAACAAGTCGCCGCCGATCCCCGTCATCGCCGGTTCAAGTAACCCCAGACTTAACGACGCTGTAACCGCCGCATCCACAGCATTTCCGCCCTCGCGCAGAACCTGCACCCCCTCTTGCGCTGCCACGGGATGCGAGGTCGCGCACATACCGTTAAATGCATAGGCCGTGGACCTTCCAGGCAGGTGAAAGTCGCGCATGATTCTCTCCAGTTAACCGGTTAAGCGAGCTGAATTAACGCTCCGCCGAAAATTCTCGACGATATCGCGACATAATGCCGCCCCATCACGGAAAGGTGATAGCCGTTAATTTCATGGAACTACTAAAGCATAAAGTCACTTCATTTTCACAATTCGAAGCATTTTAATCAAAATTACTTCAACTATTTTTGAACAGTAAATTTTTTTTGAAGAACTCATTTTTCGTCAAAAACCTGAAAATCTGCCGTCTGGAAAAACGTGATTTCGGCGTCCGCGTGACAGGTTGTATGTCTAGGTTGTGCTACACTGATAGCACGTCAAAAAAGGTAACCTACAATGGATGATTTTACATCGCGTTTAGAAGAATTTCGCGCGGGTAGGGAGGCTGCACTCGCTTCTGGAGGTACTTCAGACAGCTCGGGATCGTTCGAAAACAGCAGAACTTCCACATTCGGCACGACGGTGACTTCCGAAAACTCTAACGGAGAAACCACGACCGAAACCACCGTGACGACCCCTGATGGTGAGACGACGACCACCACCACCACGACTGACGACGGTGGAGAATCAACCTCTTCCGGCGGCTCCGGCGGCGGCGGCTCGGATCGTTTTCCGTCCTTTGACGGCAGTGGCCGAACGTCAACGTTCGGCACGACAGTGACCTCCGAGAATTCCAACGGAGAAACCACGACCGAAACCACCACCACGTCTCCTGAAGGCGAGTCGACCACCACCACCACAAGCAGCGGCGGCGGAGAATCGACCGCGTCCAGTGGTGGCAGCACGTCTGGCGACGGCTCGGGAGCGACACCTCCAGGCGATGGCAGTGGCACCACGTCCACGTTCGGCACCTCGGTCACCTCCGAGAATTCCAACGGAGAAACCACGACCGAAACCACCACCACGTCCCCTGAAGGTCAGACCACGACCACGACCAGCACCAGCGGCGACGGTGAAGCCTCCGCATCCGGTGGCGGCAGCACTTCCGGTGGCGGCACTTCGGGCGGCGCTCCGTCCGGCGACGGTAGCGGCAGCTCGACCAGCTTCGGCGTCACGGTTACCGGCGAAAGCAGCAACGGCGACTCGACGGTCTCCGTTACGGTCATCACGCCGGATGGCACGACGACAACGACCGATAGCGGCGAAGAAGCCGGCCTGTCGATCAGCGGCCCGGGCTTCAGTGCGAACGTCGAAGCATCGAGCGTCGTCACCGGAGACCGCACAGCCGAGAGAATCATCGGTTCCGCAGAAGATGACGCCCTCTTCGGTGAACGGGGTCAGGATCTTCTCGCAGGTCGCGATGGTGATGACTACATCAGCGGTGGTATCAGCGCCGACAAGCTCTACGGCCAGGACGGCAATGACATCCTCGAGGGTGGCAAAGGTCGTGACTTGCTCTGGGGCGGTGATGGCAACGATACGTTCATCTTCAACGAAGGCGATGGCCCGGATGTCATCCGTGACTTCGACCGTGCTGGTGATGACGTTGTTGTGCTGAATGTCGATGGCATCGATAGCTACGACGACCTGCTCGCAAGCGTATCGCGCTCGACCGATTCCGTGACCGTGTTCGACTTCGGTGATCGTGACAGAATCGCGATCAAGGTCAGCGTCGAAGACCTCAGCGCAGACGACTTCATCTTCGCCTGATAGAGCGTCTCGGGCAATTGCCCTGAAAAGACTGGACGGGCCCCGTGCGATAATCCGCATGGGGCCCGTATCTTGTTGAATGATCAGAAACTTGTGGAAATCGCGCGGATTTGCCGGTGCCCCTTGCGCCGAACCTGACCGGGGCCAGCATCAATCGCTGTCGGCCAGCTTCATCAGTTTGCGATTGAAAATCCGCAGCGTCATGGCCAGATCGGACCCGCGTTTCATCACCCGTCCATCCGACGCGATAATCGCATAGGCCCCTTGCTTGGCTGCGTTTTTCGGGCGCTTCTCGATGCGATAGGCCGGAACCTCTCCCATGCGACGAAAGACGGAAAACGTCGCGCAGTCACGGCCCATATCGATGGCATAATCCCGCCATTCTCCTGCCGCGACCAACTGGCCATAGATCGACAGGATCGTATTCAGTTCGCGCCGGTGAAACGTGACCTGTTCGGGCACGGATGATTGGCGGGTCGGAAAGGGGATAATGTTGCCATCCATGGCAACAGTCTGGATTCGGACGCGGGGCTTGGCAAGCCTGCAAATGATACAAATCGGGGCTTGGCCCCTCAGCGTCGCGCAGGCATAATCGGCAGACCGAGCCTGTGCAGTGTGTTTTTTCCGGGGATTGCTCTTTCGCCATGGCTGAAGATTTCAACTGTCCGAATTGTGGCGGATCGCTGTCGCGCAAGATGCGCCACTCCAAGATGGTCGCCTGTCCCTATTGCGAGTCCACGGTTCTGCTGGAGGATGACGTCGTCAAACTGGCCGGCAAGGGCGGTGTAATGTCCGAGGAGCCTTCGCTGTTCGAACTGGGCCGCGCCGTCGAATACCAGGGCAACAGTTTCATGCCCATTGGTCAGGCCCGGTTTTCCTACGCCAATGGCTGGTGGGACGAGTTCTGGGCGCTGGACGGCAAGGGCGACGGCGTGTGGATCAGCGTGGACGAGGGCGACATCGCCATCCAGCGCCGCGACCCGGATGCCGAGATGATCAACGAGGCCAATCTGAAACTCGGGGCCCGCGTTTCCTTCGATGGCGAGCTGTTCCGTGTCACCGAGGTCGACAGCGCCACCTGCGAGGCCCTGCGCGGTGAGTTCCCGGAGGAGCTCTCCCTCGGCGATACGTATCGCTATTACAACCTCTCCGGCCCGCGGGGCCGCGTGGTCAGCCTCGAATATGACGAGGACGGCATGAGCGCCTCCGAGGGGGAATGGATCGACCCCTACGAGGTGCGCCAACAGGCCATCGAGGCCGGGTCATGAGCGACCTGAATGCCCTCAACTGCACCACCTGCGGCGCGTCCCTGCCCGCGCTGGCCGGTCACCGGGCCAAGGCGCTGGTATGCAGCTATTGCGGGTCGGTCATGGACAAGCATGACGGGTACAAGGTGCTGGCCCAGTATCGCGACATGCCCCGCCCCGACGGTCCCTTCGCCCTTGGCGACGAGGGCGAGGTGCTCGGCGTGCGCCAGACGGTCGTCGGCATCGTCGGCGTGGAATCGCGTATCGAAGGCGAGATGTATTACTGGACCAATTACCAGCTTTACGCCCCGACCCATGGCTATTCATGGATGACCTGGAATGACGGCCACCTGACCCATTCCCGGAAGGTCCGCGACGGGGCGGATCACACGGCCAATATCTTTCACCCCAGGGCCCCCTTCGCGGCGATGGGGCGCGAGTTCCAGATGTTCGAGCGCTACACGGCGGTCGTCAATTACATCGAGGGCGAACTGACCTGGGTGCCGAAAATCGGTGACAAGACCGGCGTGATCGACGGCATCGACCCGCCCTATGGTTTTGCCATGGCCGATAATGGCGAGGAACTCGAAACCGAGATGCAGACCTATCTCGACCGGGACAAGGTGCTGCACTCGTTCGGGATCAGCGGCGAGGCCCTGCCCACACCCCATGGCGTGCACCCGATCCAACCCTTCGAGCCGGGCGCGCTGCATGTCTCATTGGCCAAGGCGGCGAGGGTGTTCTTTCCGGTCGCGGCAGTGCTGGCGCTGGGCCTGACGATCTTCGGCGGCGGCGGCGTTGTCGCGCAAGAGACGATCCGCAACCCGGCCCAGGGCGGTGAACTGACCTTCGAGGCGGGCAGCGGCCTGATGGCCATCAACCTCGAAACCAACCTCTCGAACCAGTGGACCTGGTACGATCTGGCGCTGGTGCACAAGGAAACCGGCGAAGAGATCGAATTCGGCAACGGCCTGTCCTATTACTCCGGCTATGAGGGCGGCGAAAGCTGGTCCGAAGGCTCGCAAAGCGCCACGATGCGCTTCAAGCCGACCCAACCGGGCACCTGGACCCTGCGCCTGAAAAATCCGCCGCTGGATACGAACGACCCGACCCTGACCGCCAGCGATGCCCGCCAGTATGCGACCAATAGCGGTGTGCGGGTCGAGGTGCGGCAGAACGTGTTCGTATCGCGCTATTTCTGGATACTCGCGCTGGTGACGGGGGTAATCGCCGGGTCGATGTTCCTGCGCAAGATGATGTTCGAGACGAAACGCTGGGGCGGAGAGGACGACGATGACTAGAGTCATGCTGGTGGTGTTTACCGTCGCCACGGGGGGCGCGACCTATGCCACCGTGACCGGCGTGGGCGCGGAAAGCTCGGCGATTTCGCAGTCGGTCCGGTCGGGCAGCGCAGGGCGAATCGGCGGCGGCGGCTATATCGGTCGCGTCAAATAACGAGCGGCACGGAATTCAGGTTTCAGGGAGTTTTCAATGGATATCTTCGCACAAATTCAGATCGCAGCCGTCCTCGGCACGATTTTCTATGCTTTCCTCGGGCTCTTCTTGATGATTTGCTGCTATGCGATCATCGACAAGCTAACGCCGTTCTCGCTGCACGAAGAACTATCAAAAAAGGCCAATGTCGCCGTCGCCATCGTGATGGGATCGGTAATGATCTCGCTGGCAATCCTGATCGCGAACGTCATCCGAAGCTAGGCTTGCGTGCAATGGCGCGCAAGCCGCGTCCCCGCGAAAGCGGGGATCTCGCGCGACCTAGATTGGACCCTCGGGTCAAGCCCGAGGGTGACGAGCGTCATCGCTGCCTCGCCCGACCGCACCGGAGCGCTCAGCATCCATGACCGAAACGCCGCCCCCCTCGCGCCGAACCGACATTCTGCTGCTCGCCGCGACATTCGTGCTGGCGGTATCCGGGCTGGTTTACGAGCTGATTGCCGGGGCGGTTTCCAGCTATCTGCTGGGGGATTCGGTCTATCATTTCTCGCTGGTCATCGGCCTGTTCATGTCTGCCATGGGCATCGGCGCCTATCTGTCGCGCCATGTGACGGACCCTGAGCGCGGGTTTGTCATTGCGCAGATTTTGCTCGGCCTGATCGGCGGGTTTTCGGCCCCGATCTTGTTCGCGGCCTTTGCCCTGATCGATAATTACGATGCGTTTCTCTACCTGATCTGCATCGCCATCGGATCGCTGATGGGCCTCGAAATCCCGCTGATCATCCGAATTCTGGAGGGGCGGGACGCGCTCAAGATCACGCTGTCGAATGTACTGACCGCCGATTATATCGGCGCGCTCGCCGCCGCGCTGTTGTTTCCGCTTGTTCTGGTGCCGCATCTCGGCCTGATGGGGGCAAGTCTCCTGTTCGGGGCGCTCAATCTGGCGGTGGCCGCGATGGCCCTGTGGCTCTTTCGTGAGCGGTGTGGCTGGAGCGTCTTTGGTGCGCTGGTGCTTGCATCCCTGGCAGTCGTGGTCGGCCTCGTGCAAAGCGAGCGGATGCTCGGCTTCATGGAGCGCAACCTCTACGCCAGCGAGATCATCCTTGCTGAACAGACGCCCTATCAGCGCATCGTCGTGAGCAGTGACGGCGCGCGCACGCAACTGTTTCTGAACGGGTCGATCCAGTTCGATACCATCGACGAATACCGCTATCACGAGAGCCTCGTGCATCCGGCCATGATCCGCGCCCCGCGCATCGCACAGGTAGCGATCTTCGGCGGCGGCGATGGGATGGCGGTGCGCGAGGTGCTGCGCTATCCGGGGGTCGAGCGGATCACGCTGGTCGATCTCGACCCAGCCGTCACGCGTCTGTTCAAGGATGATGCGACCATGGCCGCGCTGAATGGCGGCGCGCTGTCGGACCCGCGCGTCAGCATCGTCAATGCCGATGCGTGGGAGCATGTGAAGGGCCTGCGGGGCGAATATGACATCGCGATTCTCGATCTGCCGGACCCGAAAGACTTGGCGATCTCGAAGCTCTACAGCCGCGCGTTCTATACCGACATGGCGCGGGCGCTGGGCGCTGGCGGGGTGATGGTGACCCAAGCCACCTCGCCGATCTACGCCCGCCGCGCCTATTGGACAATCGCCGCAACGCTGGAGGCGACGGCGAACCCCTATGCCGAGAACGGGACATTACAGGTGCGGCCCTACCACGCCTATGTGCCCAGTTTCGGCCAGTGGGGATTTGTGATGGCCGGGGGTCGATTGGCTCAAGAGCCGCTACGGGAATTGCCGGAAGGGTTGCAGTATTTCTCCGAAGGCGAACCGGCGGGCCTGTTCGATTTTCCCCCCGACATGGCGCGCGAGGCGATGGCGCCGAACACCCTGTTCGATCACCCCCTGCCCCGGCTTTACGAGGAAGGGTGGAGCCGATGGTTCAAATAGCGTTTGCAAAGCAAACGTGTCCCCCCACCTCCCCTCTTGCCCCTCAAGCCGCCTCCATGACTTCTGCCTTCGCTCGCCTCAGATCATCGACCAGCGAGCGATAGGCCCGGTCCCTATCCGCCGCCGTGGTCTGGCGCAGCACCGCCGCCGGGTGCAGGCTGGCAAAGGCTTTGCCGCCGTCGAAACACTCGAAGCCCTCGGCCCGCGCCGCCGCGACTTTCAGCGGCGTGCCATGCAGGGACCGTATCGCCGTCGCGCCCATGGCCAGCGTCAGGCGCGGTTTTACCAACGCTCGCTCGGCCTTCAGCCACCAGCGGCAGTGGTCGATATGACCGACCCGGGGCGGTTGGTGCAGGCGTTTCTTGCCCTTGGGCGTAAAGCGGAAATGCTTGACCGCGTTGGTAATGTAGAGGTCATCGCGCGACAGGTCCGCGTCGGCCAGCGCCTCGTCGAACAACGCCCCCGCCGGGCCAACGAAGGGCCGCCCGGCAATATCCTCCCGGTCCCCCGGCTGCTCGCCCACCACCATCAGCCGCGCGGTCAGCGGCCCCTCGCCAAAGACAGTCTGGGTTGCATGGCAGGCATGGTCGCACAATTCGCAAGCGGCGGCCTTTCGTTTCAGCGCCGCCAGCGCATCGGCGGGGGGCAGGTCCGGCTCGGCATAGTCATACTGCGCGAGGCGTTTTGCGCGGGTGGGCGCGGCCTCGACCATACGGGCCTCCATCTGCCGCGCCTCGGCGATCAGGGGCGCGATCAGCTCGGCCTCGGGCAGGTTTTTCCAGTATTTCTTCGGCATCTCCGACGTCATCGCCTTCACCTTGAGGCGCGCGGGGTTGAAGATTGACCGGAAGTACCCGCGCCAGAGATCTTCGAGTTCATCCCCCGATGGCGCATCGGACCGCTGCGCGCCCTCCGTAAACCGCAGCACCTCTTTATCCCAATGGGCACATCGGTCGGGCGTCAGAATCGACCAGCGCATCGTCGCAAACCGGCGCATAAAGAACGGCGTGCCGATCTCGGTGATCCGATGTTCCGGCTCGAACCACGCAACAAAGGTCTCCTCGGCCTCGCCCGCCACCGACCGAAACCGCACGAAGGCATGCATCTTGTGAACGTCGCGGCGAATGGCTTTGGTAAGCGCATGAAGCCGGTGCACATCATCATCGACGGCATTGGCGAGCAATCCCTTGTTCCGCTGCAACCGCCACAGCAACCGATAGAGCAAGTCAAAACGCCCGGGGTCGCGGTGGCAGATGGCCCTTTGCGCATCGGCCAAAAACGCTTTCGGCACCGTGATCGTTCGGGGCTTGGCCGCGGGCACCGCACGCCCGATACCATCGAACAGATCGCCGCCGGTATCCCCGACCTGCCACCGCACATCCTCAGGGCGCACGCCTTCGGTCAAGAGCCGCCGCGCCGCCGCGCGCCAACCGTCGAAATCGGTCTCATGATCCAGTGCCTCGACCCTCACAGCGCCAGTTCCAACTGCTTTGCTGGCGGCGCGAGCAGCGCGCGCAGGTCTTCGCGATCGGTCAGGCCCGTGGGCCGCCAGTCCGCCGCCTCGATAAAGGGGCGTATCTTGCGGATGTTGCGACACAGCCGCCCCACATGCTCGAGTCGCAGCCGCGCATGGCGGCGGGCGGACAGGATCGCGCCGACCGTCTTAGTGCCCAGCCCCGGCACCCGAAGTAGCATCTCCTTCGGCGCGCGGTTTACATCCACCGGAAACTGCGCCCGCATTTTCAGCGCCCAGGCCAGCTTCGGGTCGATGTCGAGGGGCAACATTCCGCCCTCCATCGAATGGGCCAGATCCTCAAGCCCAAACCCATAGAACCGCCAGAGCCAATCCGCCTGATAAATCCGGTGCTCGCGCATCAGGGGCGGGCGCTCGGGCGGCAAATCCTTGGAGGC
>CALGNO010000078.1 GCA_937958625.1 uncultured Neomegalonema sp. | reverse complement strand
CGCGGGTGCTTGATCTGACCGACAAAGGCCGCTTTCTCCGCATCGTATCTCAGCGCGAGTTCCCGATGCGGTGACCGGAGCGTCTTGGCCGTTGGATCGTATTTTATCCGGCGCGAGAAAATATTGTAGTCCCAGTCGTTCTGATACTTGGTCATCTCGCGGTCGGCGACGAAATAGAGCGTATTGCCCTCGATCCGGGCGCGCCCCGGTCCGAACTTGTCAGGATCGTCATAGGTGCCATAGATGGCGGGCGCATCGGCAAATCCGGGCAGACCCGTTTCGGGCGGCGGCGGCCCCGGGATCACCGTGGTCCGCTCGCAGGCGGCGATGCTCAATGCGGCGAGCAGGAGAAGAGGTTTCATGGGGATGTCCTTCCGATATTGTCCGGCGAACGCTCGCGAACCCGTGATGGTTCCGTGAGCGGCGACTGGAATGGCCGTGTGCTGGAGCGCAAGGCGCTGGCCCCGTTCACGTGGTTCCGGGTCGGCGGCGCAGCGCGGCGGCTGGCGACGCCGTTCGACGAGGCGGCGCTGGCCGCGCTGTTATCGGAGGCGGATGGCCCGGTGCTGCCCATCGGCGTCGGCTCAAACTTGTTGGTGCGCGATGGCGGGATTGACGGCACGGTGATCCGCCTCGGGCGCGGATTCAACGGCATTGCCATTGAGGGCACGCGCCTTCGGGCCGGTTCGGCGGCGCTCGATGCGAAGGTGGCGGTCGCGGCGGCGGATGCCGGGATTGCGGGGCTGGAGTTTCTGCGCGGGGTTCCGGGCACGATTGGCGGCGCTGTTCGGATGAACGCCGGATGCTATGGCACCGAGACGAAAGACCGCCTGATCGAGGCGCGCGTCGCGCTGCGAAGTGGCGAGATCGTGTCGCTCTCCAATGCCGATCTCGGCTTTGCCTATCGCCATTGCGCCTTGCCCGACGATGCCACGGTGATCGAGGCGACCTTCGAGGGCACGCCCGATGATCCGGCGGCCATCCACGCGCGTATGGATGTCCTGATGGCCGGGCGCGAAGCCTCACAGCCGATCCGGGAGAAAACCGGCGGCTCCACCTTTCGCAACCCGCCGGGAGAAAGCGCGTGGAAGCTGATCGACGCGGCAGGCGGGCGCGGGTTGATCGTGGGCGGCGCGCAGATGAGCGAGAAGCACTGCAACTTCATGGTCAACCGAGGCAATGCCACCGCCGCCGACCTAGAGACCCTGGGCGAAACCATCCGGGCGCGGGTCGCGGACACCTCCGGTCATGACCTGCATTGGGAGATCAGGCGGGTGGGTGATCCGTGAGGCAGATGTCGTAAGGTTCGACAATTATCTCTAGCTGTGATATCTTTTATATATTATTTTGTCGTGAGAGGCAGGGTAGCTATGCAATCGCGCGTCGGATTATGGGGCGGCTCTTGTGCAATCCGTTTACCCAAGATGGCCGTTGAAAGCCTTGGCTTTCACGAGGGTGAGACGGTTCGCCTGAACATCGAAAACGGCGCTCTCGTTATTCGCCCGTCCAATAAGCCTTACAGCCTCGATGATCTGGTGAGTCAGGCACGCAACCTCGAAGCGCCCGCTGCGATCGATGACGCTCCGCAGGGTGCAGAAAGTCTGTGATACCTGAACGCGGACAGATCGTATGGGTAGATTTCAATCCGCAAAAGGGGCACGAACAGGCTGGTCGTCGACCGGCGCTCGTCATCTCTCCGGCCAGCTATAATGCGGTATCGAGCTGCGTCTTGGTATGCCCGATCACGTCTAATACCGCGCCTTGGCCGTGGAAAGTCGTTCTACCCGAAGGCAAGTCGTCTCCGGTGCCATTCTTGTCGATCAGGTCAAATCCATAGATGCGCAGGCGCGAAACTTGGCGTTAACGGAGCAACAGATCGCGCCGGAATTGATGGCCGATATTTTGGCAAGGATCGCAACCCTGCTTTGACGGGTCGCCGCGACCCTCCGCACACCGACTAAATACCGCGTGAACATTTGGCGCGTGTCAGGCATAACGGGTGCGTCACGATAGATAACAAAAACATCGGACGCGAGCAGAGTGGCGAAATACAGCAGAATTGCCGTCCTGATGGGCGGTCCCTCTGCCGAGCGCGAGGTCAGTCTCGTCTCGGGCAGGGAATGCGCGATTGGCCTGCGCGATGCAGGCTATGACGTGGTCGAGATCGACGCGGGCGATGATTTGCCTGAGCGGCTGCGCGCGGAAAAACCCGATGCCGTCTTCAATGCCTTGCACGGGCGCTGGGGCGAGGATGGCTGCGTGCAGGGCATCCTCGAATGGATGGGCATTCCCTATACCCATTCGGGGGTGATGGCCTCGGCGGTGGCCATGGACAAGGAGCGCGCGAAGAACGTCTTTGCTGCCGAAGGCTTGCCCGTTGCCGCGAGTATTCTCGCCACCCCCGCAGAGATCGCCGCCCGCCACGTCATGCCGCTGCCCTATGTGGTGAAGCCCTATAACGAGGGGTCGTCCGTCGGTATTCATGTCGTGACCGAAGGTGCGAACACGTCCCCGCAAGTCGATACCCCTGACGCCCCCGCGCATCTGATGGTCGAACGCTATGTGCCCGGTCGCGAGTTGACCGTCGCTGTGATGGATGGCGAGCCGCAAGCCGTGACCGAGATCATCGCCGAGGGCTGGTATGACTATGCCGCCAAATACGAGGCCGGCGGCTCGCGGCACGAAATCCCCGCCAATCTGCCCGAGGATATAACGGCCCAATGCCTCGACTATGCGGCTCGCGCCCATCGCTGCCTCGGGTGTCGGGGGGTCAGCCGGTCGGACTTTCGCTATGACCCGGACAAGGGTGAGGTCATCATTCTTGAGACCAATACCCAGCCCGGGATGACGCCGACTTCGCTGGTCCCTGAGCAGGCGGCCCATCGTGGCACCAGCTTTGCCGACCTCGTTGCCTGGATGGTGGAGGATGCGTCATGCGGGAGGTAGGGGACGATCTGTCGCCAGCGAACACCGCGCCGCGACGCCGCGAGCGCCTGAGTGACGATGCCGGGGATACCCAGCCGAGCCTCTGGTCGCGGTTTCGTCCGCGCTGGAACGTGCGCGACGGGATCACCTTTTGGCTGCCCATCGCTATCGTCAGCGTTGCGGCGGTCTGTGCCGCCTACTGGACCGAGATCCGCAGCGCCACGGCGACCCGGGTGGAGGCAATCCGCGAGGCCGTCGTCTCGCATCCCGACTTTTCCGTCCGCCGGGTCGAGATCGAAGGCCGCAAGCAGACCTCGCGCGATTTCGTGATGGATGCGCTCAGCATTGATGCAGAGCGGCGGACGTTGTCTTCGCTCGACCTCGATGTGGCGGCGGCCCGCGCGCGCCTGATTGAATCGCCGTGGATCAACGATGCGAAGGTGGCGCTTGACCCTTCGGGCACCCTGCGCCTGCGCCTCAGCGAGCGAAAACCTGCGGCGATCTGGCGGGCCAGCGGGGCCTATTGGCTGATCGACGAACAGGGTGAGCCGGTGGTCACGACCGACGGGCCGGATGCGCGGCTCGATCTGCCCTATCTGCTCGGCACGGGTGCGAATGAGGCGGTCGGCGAGGCGCGTATTCTGCTGGCCAGTGCGCCGAACCATGTGGCGAAGGAAATTCTTGCGCTCGTGCGCCGGGGGGGCCGTCGCTGGGATGTGGTCAGCCGCCACGGCTTTGTCATCAAGCTGCCCGCCGAGGGGGCGCTGGATGCCCTGCGCGCCTATGGCCGCAGCAATCTGGGCGAGCGGCTTAAGCCTCTGGCCGTGCTCGCGCTTGACCTGCGTCGACCCGATGAGCCGCCGGTCTTGTCCCTGGAGCACGGCACCAACGACCTGCGTCTCGATGCCCTTGCCGAACTGCGCAAGCCCGATCCGAAGCGGTGATGAACGACCCGGCAGTTCTGGCCCAGCGCGCCCTGCGCGACCGGCTTGCCCTCGCCTTGCGCGAAGGCGTGATCGCGGCGATTGATCTTGGCGATACCGAGACGAAATGCGTGATCGCGCGGGTCGATCTCGGGCGGCTTGCGGCGGTGGGCACGGGCCGGGACGCGGACGAATATTCTGCTCTGCGCGTCATCGGCACCGGGACGGCTGCGGCTGCGGGCGCGACGGGGGGCGAAGTCGAAGCGCCCGCGCGCGCCGCCGAGAGCATCCGGCTGGCCCTCGATGCGGCCCAGGCCGAGGCGGGTGTCTCGGTCCACAGTGCCATCTTTTGCCTTGGCGATGGCCAGCCGCGCACCCTGACGGCCAGCACGAGCACGGCAATCCCCGCCGCTGAGGTGGACGACGCCACCGTCGCGCGCCTGATGGCCACCTGCCGCCCCGAACTCGCCCTGCGCCTGCGCCGCCCGATTCTTGTGGAGCCGGACAGCTTCACGGTCGATGGGGTGACCGGCATCCGTGATCCGCGCGGCAAACCTGCCCGGACTCTCGGAATGCTGATGTCCGTGCTGACCGTCGAGCGAGAGGCGCTCAAGGCGATTATGCAGGCGGCAACGCTGGCCGATCTCGGCGTCGATGGCATCGTGTCGTCGGGGATTGCGAGCGCGGTAACCTGCCTGACCAATGACGAGTTGGAGCTGGGCGCGGTCTGCATCGATATGGGGTCGTCGATCACGGTCCATGCGGGCTTTCGCGAGGGCCGGTTTCAGGGCGCTGGCGTCGTGCCCATCGGCGGCGAGCGCATCACGGCGGACCTTGCGGCGGCGCTGAGCCTGTCGATGGCCGATGCAGAGGCGCTGAAGGTACGGGCGGGCGGGCCGGTCTCCGCTGATCCGTCGGTCCTCGGCGGTGCGTCGGGAGGGTCCGAGACCTCGACGGTTCTGGTCGGCGTTGTCCGGCCCCGGCTCGAGGAAATATTCGAGAAAATCCGGCTCCAGCTCGAGGGCGAAAAGCCGCGTCCGGTCGTGCTGACCGGCGGGGCGAGTCAACTTCCTGGTGTTATCGAGGTGGCGAAGGCGGTTCTGGGTCGGCGGGCGCGTCTCGGGCGGTCCCTGCGCGTGCCGGGCGCGCCCGCCGATGCCGCTGGCGTGCGGTTTTCATCCGCCCTCGGCGCTTTGGCCTATGCCATCCGTTGCGACCGGAACCCGTGGGCTGAAGCGATGGAAAATGTTGACGATTCCGAGCGTCGATTTAACGGTATTTTCGATTGGCTTCGCCGGAATTGGTGAGAAATCACTTTAACTGACCAGTGGTTAAGTGCCCGAAAAGGCTAAATTTTATCTGGATTTATAGTTAATTCTGCGTTTTAAATCGAATCACAAGAAGAGCAGAAAAATAAATCAACTCTAACAACAGGTAAGATCATGGCTTTGAATTTGGGCGTGCTTGATGAGCGCGAGCTCAAGCCGAAGATTACTGTCTTCGGTGTGGGTGGTGCAGGCGGTAATGCGGTCAATAACATGATCGCAAATAACCTCGAAGGCGCGGACTTTGTCATCGCCAATACTGATGCGCAAGCCATCGAAGGGTCGTCGGCCCCGCGCCGGATTCAACTTGGCAACGAAGTCACCCAGGGTCTCGGCGCAGGGATGCGTCCCGAGGTCGGGCGTGAAGCCGCCGAAGAAACCATCGACGAGATCATCGATCACCTGTCCGGCGCGAATATGTGCTTCATCACTGCCGGTATGGGCGGTGGCACTGGCACCGGCGCGGCACCCGTGATCGCGAAGGCGGCGCGTGAGCTTGGTGTCCTGACGGTCGGCGTCGTGACCAAACCGTTCTCGTTCGAAGGCGGTCGCCGTGGTGCGCTTGCCGAGCAAGGCATCGACGAGCTTCAGCAGTATGTTGATACGCTGATTGTGATCCCGAACCAGAACCTGTTCCGCATCGCCACCGAAAACACGACCATTATGGACGCCTTCAAGCTGGCGGATGATGTTCTGTACCAGGGCGTCAAGGGCGTCACCGACCTGATGGTCATGCCGGGTCTCATCAACCTCGATTTTGCGGATGTGCGCACGGTCATGGGCGAAATGGGCAAGGCAATGATGGGCACCGGCGAGGGCGAGGGCGAAACCCGTGCCGTCGATGCCGCCGAGAAAGCCATCGCGAACCCGCTGCTCGACGATGTGTCGCTGCAAGGCGCGCGCGGCGTGCTGATCAACATCACCGGCGGTTACGATCTGAAGCTGTTCGAAGTCGATGAAGCGGCCAACCGCATCAAGCAGGAAGTCGACCCCGAGGCGAATATCATCGTCGGGTCTTGCTTCGACGATACGATGCAAGGCCAGATGCGCGTCTCGGTCGTTGCCACGGGCATCGAAGCCGAAGGTGGTCAGCAGGCGGTTGAAGAGGCACCCGAAGTTGCCGCGCCAGTGCGCCGCGCCATTCCGCGCCCGGCCCTGAACCCCGAAAGCGGCGAGTTGCGCCCCGGCGCTCGCCATGCCGTGCGCCGTGCTGCGATCCAGCGTCCGGCTGCATCCGCTACGGCTCCCGTTTCGCGCCCGGCTGCGGCGAAGGCCGATATCGAAGACGACTTCGAGATCGATGAGCAGTCCGTGACCGCGGCCTCGCGCGAAGTCAAAACCGACGCCGTTGCGACCCAGCAACTCGCGACGGGCACCGACGGGCCGAGCTTTGCCACCCGGCCCCAGGCGAGTGCCGCCGCTCCTGCATCGACCAAGCCGGTATCGACGGTCGTTGATCCCAACGTCGCCGAGTCCCGCGCCTCGACCGCTTCGGAAGCGCCGGCGGCATCGCCCGCGAAGAAGTCCGGTTTCGGCGGGATGAACCTGATCCGCAAGGTTGCGAATTTCGGAGCTAAAGAAGAACCGAAAGAAAAACCCTATAGCGAGCAGCGTCTCGACAAGGATGAAGAGGAAGATCTGAAGATTCCGGCCTTCCTTCGCCGTCAGGCAAATTGATCGTCGAAATCACGGCGCGCTGAACCGCCATGCTGAAATGATGAAGCCACGCGATCACAAATCGCGTGGCTTTTTATTCGTACTGTGCGCATTCGTAAGGGTCAAAACGGCAAGAAATCGCGCAGTTCTGCTTCAGCAAGGGCGATTTCTTAACCTGCCGTTAACCCTTTATCAGGATGTCGGAGCTTATGTTGCAGAGTGCAACAATGCTTGATTTGGCGTCTTAGGTCTTGCGCGTTATCTCCTCGGTCAACAACAAGAAACCCCGAGGCTGTGATGCAGAGAACCCTGGCAAAAGCGGTTGTGATGACCGGTATCGGCGTCCATCAGGGCGAAACCGCCCGTATCCGCATCCTGCCTGCCCCCTGCGATTACGGTGTCCGGTTCATGCGCACCGACGTTATCGGCGTCGACCAGATGGTCGAGGCTCGGTTCGACGCGGTGGTGGACACGGCCCTTTGCACTCGCATCGGCAATGATGACGGCGTGTCGGTTTCCACGATTGAACATCTGATGGCGGCCCTTGCGGGGTGCGGCGTCGATAACGCGCTGATCGAAATGAGCGGCCCCGAAGTGCCGATCATGGATGGCAGTGCGGCCCCCTTCGTACGGTCGATCCTGAATGCTGGCATTATCGACCAGGACGAGCCGCTGCGCGTCATTCGCATTCTGAAGACCGTGCGCGTCGAGCATGACGGGCGGGTTGCTGAACTGCACCCGGCAGAGGCGTTGGAGATCGACTTCCGCATTGATTTCGAAGACGAGATCATCGGTACGCAGCACCGCGTCGATTGCTTTGCGGGCACGGAGTTCCTTGCCGATTATGCGGACTCGCGCACGTTCGGTCGTTTGGAAGACATCGAGAAACTGCGCGCCCTCGGTTTTGCGCGTGGCGGGTCGCTGGAAAATGCCGTCGTCGTGGATGGCGCGAAAGTGCTCAACCCCGGCGGCCTGCGCCACCGGGATGAGTTCGTGCGCCACAAGATGCTCGATGCCCTTGGCGACATGGCGCTTGCGGGCGCACCGATTGTCGGGCGCTATTGCGGTATTCGTGCGGGGCACGACATGACGAACCGCTTGCTTCACGCGCTGTTCGCGGCCCCGGATGCGTGGTGCTACGAAGAAATCAGCGACCGTTCGGGCATGGTGCCGGACTATGCCGCATCGGTCGCGGCACCGATGGCGGTTGCGGTCGGGGCCTGAACAGGCACGGCCATCGGCCCCGTGGCGCGGAACTTCTTGCGAACATAGTCTATAGATACCCTTGGCTTCCGCGTCTTTGGCAGGTATGACCTTCGGGTTGGCGTGCATCGCCGCGCTTCGCGTAGTGTTCGTTCATGGAGAGGCCCATGACTGCCCCACGATTTGCATCGCCGCTTCGCGCGGTCCTGTTCGGGTCCATTCTTTTGGGTGTTTCTGGCTGCGGTGGCAGCTTTTTCGGTGGCGAAGAAAAGGCCCCGATTGAAACCCGCCCGCCGGAACAGATCTTTACCGAAGCTCAGGAAGAGCTGGCCGACGACAACCCGAGGGTTGCCGCGCGGATGTTCGACGAGATCGAGCGGCTTTATCCGTATTCCGACCTTGCCAAGCGCGCGATGTTGATGTCGGCGTTTGCCTCCTACGAAGCGGCGGAATACGACACGGCGATTACGGCGGCTGAACGCTATATCGGTTTTTATCCCAGCGATGAGCGCACGGATTATGCGCGCTATCTGGTGGCGCAGAGCTACTACGAACAGATCGTCGATGTGGGCCGGGATCAGGGCGTCACCGAAGAGGCGCTGAAGGCCCTGCGCGAGTTGATCGCGCGGCATCCAAAGAGCGATTACACCGATGATGCGCGTCTGAAACTCGATACGGCGCTCGATCAGCTTGCGGGTAAGGAGATGACCGTCGGTCGCTATTACCTCAAGCGCGGCGATTATCTGGCGGCGATCAACCGGTTCAAAACCGTTGTGAAGCAATACGATACGACATCCCATGTGCAAGAGGCGCTACACCGTCTGGTCGAGGCCAACCTGGCGCTGGGGCTGGTGGACGAGGCGAAATCCGCCGGGGCTGTCCTGGGTCACAACTATGCCGGGTCGGACTGGTATACGGCCAGCTATGACATGCTGACCGATAGCGGTGCCGTGGTCGGCGGCGACAAGGATGCGTGGTATTCGCGCGCCTATCGTCAGGTGATCAAGGGGGAGTGGCTGTAGCCGATGCTGCGCCGCCTTTCGGTCCGCGATATTGTCCTGATCGACGTCCTCGACCTTGAATTCGGGGCCGGGCTGGGCGCGATGACCGGTGAGACCGGCGCGGGAAAATCGATTTTGCTCGATGCCCTCGGGGCGGCCCTTGGCGCGCGGGTTGCCGGGTCGCTGGTGCGTGCCGGATCGAAGAACGGCTCGGCCACCGCTGAATTTGAGATCGGTGCGGATCACCCCGCGTGGCGTTGGCTGGGCGAGCAGGGCTATGACATCGAGGATGAAACCCTGATCTTGCGCCGGGTTGTCGGCGAGGAGGGACGCAGCCGCGCCTTTATCAATGATCAACCGTCGAGCGTGTCGGCCCTGCGTAGCCTCGGGTCAATGCTGGTGGAGATCCACGGCCAGTTCGACGATCGCAGCCTGACAAATCCGGCGGCCCATGGCCTGTTGCTGGATGCCTATGCCGGGTTGGAGGGGCGTGGCCGCGCGGTGCGAAAGCTTCACGCCGCGTGGCGAGAGGCCGAGCGGGAGTTGGTCTCGGGCCGGGCCGAGATCGAGGAAGCGCGCGCCGATGCCGATTACGTGCGTCACTCGGTCGAGGAACTCGAAGAACTGGCCCCTGAAAGCGACGAGGAGGCGGTGCTGGATGCCGAGCGCCGCTCGATGCAGCGGGCGGTCGCCATCGCCGAGGATGTCTCCCGTGCCGCCGACGCGCTGGGGGCGAAGGGTGCCGAGGGGCGGCTGAGCGAGGCCGTTCGCTGGCTTGATGCTGCCGCGCCAAAGGCGGATGGTCGGCTTGATCCGGCGCTGGCGGCGCTGGACCGCGCCATGACTGAAATGTCCGAGGCGTTGCGTGAGGTCGATGCGGCGATGGAGGCCCTCGCGGTCGATCCGAATGTGCTGGAGCAGATCGAGGAGCGCCTGTTTGCTCTGCGCGGTCTGGCCCGTAAGCACCGGATGAGCGTCACTGATCTGGCCACCCTGCGCGCGAAGATGAACGAGCGGCTGGCCTTTATCGAGGCGGGCGAGGAACGGCTGATCGCGCTGCAAACCGCCGCCCGCCAGGCCCGCGAGGCCTATCTGGCCGAGGCCCGCACTCTTAGCGCAGCGCGGGCGAAGGCGGCGACGGGGCTGGACCGCGCTGTGATGAAAGAACTGCCGCCGCTTAAACTCGAGCGCGCGAAATTCCGCACCGAGATCGCGACCGATGAAGAGGGCGGCACGGCGGAGGGGATCGACAGGGTCTCGTTCACCGTCGCCACCAACCCCGGCTCGCCCTTTGGCCCCATCGACAAGACGGCGTCGGGGGGAGAGTTATCGCGGTTTTTGCTGGCGCTGAAGGTGTGTCTGGCGCGGCGCGAGGACGGCAAGACGATCATTTTCGATGAGATTGATCGGGGGGTCGGCGGGGCCACGGCGGCGGCGATTGGCGTGCGCTTGCGGCGTCTTGGCGAGGCGGGACAGGCGCTCGTTATCACCCATGCGCCGCAGGTCGCGGCGGAGGCGAGCCGCCATTGGCGCATCAACAAGGCGGTGACAAAACAAAAGGGCCGCGAGGTGACGACGACCGAGGTTGTTTTGCTGTCCGAGAAAGAGCGCGTGGCGGAACTGGCGCGGATGCTGGCGGGTGAAACCGTGACGAAGGAGGCGCGGGAGGCCGCGCGCAGCCTGCTAAAACAGGTTCCAGCCGCGTAACTGTGCGCCGTGGTCCGAGATGCGAAACAGCGCCCGACCGCCCCATTCAATCTCCATCCGTATCGAGTGTTCCGTCGGTATCCCGAGCAGATGTGCGGCGAGGCAGCGCCATGGTCCGCCATGGGCCACGGCGACCAGCGTGCCCTCGCGGGGTTGGTCCTGCCACCAGTCGATCACCCGCGCGGCGACCGCACCGAGAGACTCGCCGCCCGGCGGCGTGTATCCCGTCATGTCATCGGCCCAACTATCGATTTCGGCGCGGGGCAGGGCGTCCCACCGCTGCATCTCCCACGCGCCGAAATCCATCTCAACCAGACGCGGATCAGTCTCCGGCGTTCCGAAATGCGCGGCGAGGCGCTGCGCCCGCTGTTGCGGGCTGGCGGTGATGCGGGCGTCCTTGGGCAGGACGGGTGCAATCCGGGCGGCATCGCGCGCCAGATGATCCGGGTGCGGTTCGACATCGCTTGAGCCGTAGCAGACGCCATCGGGAACGACCGTTTTTGGATGGCGGATAAGGATCAGATCCATGCGGTCGCTCCGAGGACAAAGCCGATTTCAGCAATCACTTGAGTCGCCCCGGCGGTGTCGCCGGTCCAGCCCCCGAGCTTGCGACGGTAGAGCGCGCACAGGGCGAGGGTTGCTGTCATGGCTATTATCAGGCCGATGATTACGGGGAGCGTTCCGAACACAAGAATGGCAGGAATAACCGACAGGGCGAGGCAGAGCGCCACGGTCGCAACGCCGCTTGGGGTGGCCGTCTTGGTCAGGGGGGGCACCTTTGCCTCGGCGGCGGCTCTGGCATAGTCGAGTGACCAGACGATCCAGACCATTCCGGCGCGCCCGACGCAATGGGCGGCGGCGAAAAGGGCAACGACATGCCATGGCGATAGGGCAGCCGCGTCATAGGACAGAAATCGAAAGCCGAAGGCGAAGATCAGCGCGATGGCGGCATAGGCCCCGATGCGGCTGTCCTTCATGATGGCGAGTCGATGCTCGCGGTCCCGGCCCCCGCCGAGGGCATCGGAGGTGTCCGCCAGACCATCCTCGTGCAGGGCACCGGTTATCAGAACTGCCGCCAGCAAGCCCGTCAAGACTGTAATCGACGGATCGATTCCGATGGCCAAGGCGCACGCCGCCACGCCGCCCGCGAGCAGGCCGACCAGCGTGCCGACCAGTGGAAACCATTTTGCGGCGCGGTCGAGGCGGCCTTCCTCCCATCCGGGGTCCGGGACGGGCAGGCGGGTGAGGAACTGGACAGCCGAGAGGAATGCCTGCCCCTCGCGCCTCATCGTGGATAGTCAGCGATGTCGGTCAGGATCGCCGCCGCCGCCCGGACCAGCGGAATGGCGAGGGCCGCACCCGAACCTTCGCCAAGGCGCATATCAAGATCGAGGAGCGGATCGCCCTCCAACGTGTCGAGGATCGCCCGCGCTCCAGGTTCGATCGACCGGTGGGCGAATACCATGCGTTCCCGAGCCGCCGGAGCAATGCGGCACGCGGCGAGGGCGGCGGCACAGGCGATGAATCCGTCGACAACGACGATGCGGTTCTCGGCGGCACCGCCGAGCATAAAGCCGCACATCATCACGATCTCGAACCCGCCAAACTCGGCCAGCACATCCATGGGTGCGGTTGCGTCGCTGCGGGCGGCGGCCTTGGCGAGTGCGGCGCGTTTGCGTTCGAGGCCATCATTATCGAGGCCCGCGCCGCGTCCGATCACATCGTCGAGCGGGGCCGGGGCCAGCCGATGCGTGATCAGGCTGGCGGAGGCCGTATTGCCGATGCCCATCTCGCCGGGGGCCAGAATATCGGCACCATCGGCGACCGCCTCACGCGCCAGTTCGATGCCCTTTGCCAGGGCCGCCTCGCACTGGGCCGGGGTCATGGCTGGCTCGCGGGCGGCGTTGCGTGTGCCCTCGGCAATCCGTGCCGAGATCAGGCCGGGACCATCGGCAACCGGAAAGCGCACCCCGGCATCAACGACGGTCAGCGTTGCCCCGGCCAGCCGCGTGAAGGCGGAGATGGCCGCGCCGCCACCGATGAAATTTCCGACCATCGCGGCGGTAACCTCGGGCGGGTGCGAGGACACGCCTTCCTCGGTCAGACCGTGATCCCCGGCAAAGATTACCGAAACGGCAGGCCCGAGTTTCGGTTTGAGTTCACCGCGCGTCAGCCCGATCTTGACGGCGAGGTCTTCGAGGCGGCCCAGGGAACCGACCGGCTTTGCCTTTTCGTCGATCAGCTTGCGCAGCGCGGGTTCGAGGGCGCGGTCGAGGGGGGGGATGGAAATGTCGGTCAATTCAGGGACACCAGTTTGCCGGGATTGAGAATGTTGTTCGGGTCGAGCGTGCGCTTGATTTCGGCCATGACACCATACCCCGCGCCGTGCTCGGCCTCCATATATTTGATCTTGCCCATGCCGACCCCGTGCTCGCCGGTGACGGTGCCGCCGAGGCGCAGGGAGCGTTCGGCGATGGAGTGGGACAGGCGTTCGGCGGCGGCGACCTCGGCGGGATCGTCGGTGTCGATCATGATGGCGAGGTGAAAATTGCCGTCGCCCACATGGCCCACCATCGGCGCGATCAGACCGCTCTCGGCGACTTCAGCCTTGGTCTCGAGGATTGCTTCGGCGAGCTTCGAGATCGGGACGCAGGAGTCGGTAATATAGCCCTTGCGCCCGGGCCACATCGCCTTGACGCCGTAATAGGCGTCGTGCCGCGCGCGCCAGAGGCGATTGCGGTCTTCTTCCAGCGTTGCCCAGTTGAAACCAAGGCCGCCGTGGTCCGCCGCAATCTCGCCAAAGCGCGCGGCTTGTTCTTCGACCCCGGCCTCGGAGCCGTGGAATTCGAGGAAGAGCGTGGGGCGTTCGGGCAGGTCGAGCTTGGAATAGGCGTTGACGGCGCGCAGTTGCAGCTCGTCCAGAAACTCGATCCGCGCGACCGGGATGCCCATCTGGATCGTTGCGATGACGGCGTCGACAGCGCCCTCGATGGTCTCGAAACCGCAAACGGCGGAGGAGACGGCCTCGGGCTGGCCGAACAGTTTTACCGTCAGTTCGGTCATGATGCCGAGGGTGCCCTCGGACCCGACCAGCAGCTTGCAGAGGTCATATCCGGCGGAGGATTTGCGGGCGCGTGATCCGGCGCGGATTATCCGACCGTCGGCCAGCACGGCCTCGCAGGCCATCACGCACTCGCGCATGGTGCCATAGCGCACGGCATTGGTGCCCGAGGCGCGGGTGGCCGCCATGCCGCCCATGCTGGCATCCGCGCCGGGATCGACGGGAAAGAACAAGCCGGTGGCGCGCAGGTCTTCGTTCAGTTGGCGGCGCGTCACGCCGGGTTGAACGACGGCGTCCATGTCCTCGGTATGGACCGCGAGCACCGCGTTCATGCGGCTCATATCGAGGCTGATGCCGCCGCGCACGGGGACGGTATGCCCCTCCAGCGATGTGCCCGCGCCCTGGGCGATGATCGGGCAGCGGGCCGCGTTGCAGAGTTCGACGATCTGGCGCACTTCGTCGGTCGAGGTTGGGAACAGGATCGCGTCGGGCGGGGCGGAGGCGTGGTGCGCCTCGTTGCTGGCATATTGGTTGCGCATGGCGTCCGACGTGGCACAGCGGTCGCCGAATTGTGCTTTCAGGCGCTCAACCGCGCTTTCTATCGACATTCCATTCCCTACAATCTGCTGGTTGCAAGGCGCGCAGTATCGCCAGAAATGACGAAATGAAAAGGGGCGACCGCGTGATGCGATCGCCCCGAGTGTCGGAACAGTAAGTGGTGGCCTGATTACGGCAGAAGAACGCTGTCGATCACATGCACGACGCCATTCGACTGATAGACATCCGACTGGATGACCCGGGCCGCGTTGCCCTTGGAGTCGATCACGTAGATGTCGTCGCCCGCGGGGCTGATGGTCAGGTTGCCGCCCTGTACCGTCGTCAGCGGCGTGCTGAGATTGCCGCCGAGCTGGCTGACGATAGAGGCACTATCCAGCGTGCCGGGTACGACGTGATAGGTCAGGACGCTCTGCAGGTCGGCCTTGTTCTCGGGCTGCAAAAGCGTATCGACGGTGCCTGCGGGCAGGGCGTCAAAGGCCGAGTTGACGGGCGCGAAGATCGTGAACGGTCCCGGACCCTCGAGCGTTTCGACCAGACCGGCGGCCTGAACTGCCGCGACGAGCGTGGTCAGGTTGTCAGCGGTCGACGCATTCTGGACGACGTTGCGATCCGAATACATCGGTGCGTTTCCGACGATGACCGTATCCGCAGGGGCCGCGGGGGCGGGCTCAACGGCGACCATCGCGTCCTTGTCGGCCATCATGGCGTCCTTGTCCGCCATCATCGCGTCTTTGTTGGAATCAGCCATCATGGTGTCGTTGCTGGCACAGGCCGAAAGGGCCAGAGCCATCGCTGCGGTTGCCATCGTCAGTTTCGAAAACGTCATTTCATACTCCAAATTGATCCCGGCCGACCCGTTTCAGTCAGCCTACGGTTCATATGGTTTACGCATGAGAACGAAATTTGTTTCCTCGGCCCGCGATATGTTTTCGGATTGGGTGTATCGCGGCCCGGAATCGCGGGCAAGGCGCGGTGGAAAATGGAGTGCGGCGGCTGTTTCGCGGTCGCGCGATCCAAAAGAGTGCCGTCACTTGAGGCCCAAAAAAATGACGGCCCTCCGCGATTTGGGAGAGCCGTCTGTGGTTTGATGTGCAGACAAGCTGCGCATCTGTCACTTTATGTGCAGACAAGCTACACGGGGTGCGCGCTGTTACTGGAAGGCTTCGTAGGACGAAAGCGAAGCGAGCGGGTATTCGGAACCGTCGCCGAGGCGGCAGGTTTCGGTCGCGGAATCTTCGCCGGGCCATTCGCCGAGCGATCCGCCCTTCGAGACGCAAAGGTCAGCCATGGCGTTGCCATTGGAAGCCATGACTTCGCCCTCGGCCATCAGTTCTTTTTCCATCATTGCGTCTTTTTCCATCATGGCATCCTTCTCCATCATGGCATCTTTTTCCATCATGGCGTCCTTCTCCATCATGGCGTCTTTTTCCATCATCGTGTCGTTGCTGGCGCAACCGGCAAGTGCGATGACGGAAACGGCGATACAGGCGATCAGTGAATTTTTCATATTCTTTGTCTTCCCCAGTCTTCTACTTCGTCACAGGACGAAGTTCCTCGAACCCTAGTGAAATTGTTGGCGCAGTTTGGTCAATAACTATGTTTTAAGACATAGTGCTCAGCCGCGCTTAACCCGGTCTATGACGCAAATGTGCCACAGAGCCGCAGGGGCTTTTCGTCATTTCACAGGCTTGATTTTCTTTCCGAGGCGAATCGGGCCGCGTGCCGTCGCGGGATCGACCGGCTGGCCCTTTTGGGTGATGGAAAGCGCCCCGGTATCGGCGAGACCCGCGGCGACCCGGCGCACCGCAGGCATGGCCTCGCGCCAGCCATCGCCGGGGTCCGGGAGCAGGCGTTTTGCGGCCTCCGACGGACAAATGGTCTTTCCGGCACCGCGTTTGTCGACCAGGGTCAGGATGGTGGCGGCGATGGCCGCGTCGCTCAGACTCAATGGCAACAGCCTTTGCCCAGCGCCTTTAACCGCCAGTAGTTATAGGGCAGGGGCGTCAGCCAGCCGACAAGCAGCATGATCGGCACGACCCACCAGGTCAGTTTCGCCCCGCCGGTCAGGAACCAGTCGGTCGCGTTCATGGCGACCTCCATCGAGATCATCGAAATCATCGACATGCCGATGGCGGTGCGGAAGGCGTTGCGCAGATCCATCTGCCGCGAGAGGATAAACGTCTCCAGCGCGATCGAGGTCAGCAGGCCGTTGACGATGGCCAGCGCCATGATGGCCAGCGTCGGCCACGGGATGCCCGAAAGCTGAAAGAACAGGATCGTCCCGAAATCACCGATAGAACAGCCGAGTAGGCACCAGGAGGTATTGATCCCCGCTTGCCGCCATACCGGACGGTCGCGCCAGTCGATCCGCGATTTTGGTTCTGTCACGAGCGCCATGGTCACTCTCCGTCTGCCCTGTCGACTTTATAGGGCCTCGCGCGGCGGATATGCAAAACCTGTCATGCTTTTGGCTCGGTCGCCCGAGGCTTACCCCTCGACGCGGCGCATCGGCATCGCCATATAGGCGGCAACGTAACATCAAGGAGGCGCGCCATGTTCGGCCTGTTCAAGCCATCCACCGTTCCATCCGCCGAGGATGCTCTACCGGGCCGCGCGGAACCGATTCCGACCGCTGAAAAGCACCATGTTCTCGGCACCCCGCTGAAACCGCCCTATCCCGAGGGCATCGAGACGATCCTGTTCGGTTTCGGTTGTTTCTGGGGCGCAGAGCGGCGGATGTGGGAGTTGGACGGTGTTTATACGACCGCCGCCGGATACGCCGCCGGGGCAACGCCTCACCCGACCTATAAGGAAGTATGCAGCGGCAGGACCGGGCATAACGAGGTCGTGCTGGTCGCCTATGATCCCGAAAAAATTGCGGTCGATGCGCTGCTGAAAGTGTTTTGGGAGGCCCATGACCCGACTCAAGGGATGCGTCAGGGCAATGACGTCGGCACGCAGTATCGCTCGGGCATTTATGTCACCACCGAGGCCCAGCGCGAAGCGGCCCTCGCCACCCGCGATGCGGTGCAGGCGCAACTGACCGCCAAGGGCTATCCGGCGATCACGACCGAGATCATCGACGCGCCTGAATTCTATTTCGCCGAGGATTATCACCAGCAATATCTGGCGAAGAATCCCGGCGGTTATTGCGGCCTGCGCGGGACGGGCGTGACCTGTCCCATCGGCACCGCAGCATGAGCGGCGAGGCGGGCGAGATCTATACCGTCCTCGCCACTGTCACGGGCGAAAACCGGGCGCAGGCCCTCGCCGATGCGGTCGAAAAGATGCAGCCGGAACCGGCGGGCGTCGGGTGTTTCGAGATCGACGAGGAGGATGACCTCTGGGAAGTCGGCGGGTATTTCGCCTCCGATCCGTCGGGCCTTGGGCTGACCTTGCTGGAGGCGGCGTTTTCCGAAGCGTCCTTCGTCGTGTCCAAAGTGCCGCCCGAGGATTGGGTCGCGAAGGTGCGGCGGGAGCTGACCCCCGTGCAGGCCGGTCGCTTTACCCTGCATGGCGGCCATGATCTGGGTGCGGCACCGCCCTCGGCAATCCGGTTGCAGATCGAGGCGGCGATGGCTTTTGGCACGGGCCATCACGGGACGACGCGCGGCTGTCTGATCGCCATGGACCGGCTGGCGCGGCAAGGGATGTTTGCGGGCAAAGTCCTCGATCTCGGCACCGGCACCGGGGCGCTGGCGATGGGTGCCGCGAAGCTGTGGAAGGCGCGCTGCGTGGCGACCGATATTGACGAGGTCGCGGTGGCGACGGCGCGCGAGAATATCCGCTTTAACGGCGCGGCCTCGATGGTGCGGGTCTATGAGGCGGGCAGGGCGACGGGACCGGCGGTGTTGCGGGATGCGCCCTATGATCTTGTGTTCGCCAATATCCTCGCCGCACCGCTGAAACGCCTCGCGCCGCAGATCGCGGCGGTGACTGAGCCGGGCAGTGCCGTGGTCCTCTCCGGGTTGCTGCATCGACAGGCACCGGGGGTGGCGCAGGTCTTTGCCGGGTGGGGCATGACGGTGCGGGACCGTATTCGGTTGGGCGAGTGGACGACGTTGCGGTTGGAGCGGCGGTCGAAGCTGGCGGCTTGAGGGGGGGCGGTGCGGGTGCATCGCCGTCATTCCCCGCGCAGGCGGGGAATCTATGTCGAAACAATCACTTGCTGCTATGTGATGCGCGAGCATCTTCGTTTTTTGAGGCGGAAAAATGGATACCCCGCCTGCGCGGGGTATGACAGTCGTCTGCCGTGAATACGTCGCCAGATGTTTTGATTTTGCGCACACAAACGAGATGTGTGGGTGCCGTAGGGCTTGACCTCGGGCCTCACGCCATCCGCGCTATCTTAAGCCCGCGCGGCGAGCCGCTTGGCGACCTCGACCGCGTGATAGGTCAAGATGCCGTCGCAACCGGCGCGTTTAAAGGCTGAGAGGGCCTCGATAATCACCGTGTCGCGATCCAGCCATCCATTCGCCGCTGCCGCCTCCAGCATCGCGTATTCGCCGCTGGTCTGATAGGCGAAGGTCGGCACGGCGAACGCGTCTTTGACCCGGCGGCAGACGTCGAGATACGGCATCCCCGGCTTGACCATCACCATATCGGCCCCTTCGGACAGGTCGAGCGAGACCTCGCGCATGGCCTCGTCGGTATTCATGGGGTCCATCTGATAGGTCTTCTTGTCGCCGGTCAGCTTGCCCGCCGCGCCGACGGCATCCCGGAACGGGCCGTAGAAGGCCGAGGCGTATTTCGCGGCATAGCTGAGCAGCATGACGTCGTGATGCCCGCCCGCCTCCAGCGCGTCGCGCATAGCACCGATGCGGCCATCCATCATGTCGGAGGGACCGATGATGTTCGCTCCGGCTTCGGCCTGGGCGAGGGTCTGTTTCACGAGCGCCGCCACGCTGTCATCATTGACGATCTTGTCGCCGACGACGATTCCGTCATGGCCGAGGGCGTTATAGGGATCGAGCGCCACGTCCTCCATCACGCCAATCTCGGGCACCGCGGCCTTGATCGCGCGGGTGGCGCGGCAGACGAGGTTATCGGGGTTCCATGCCTCCTCGCATCCGGGGGTGCGCAGGCTGGCGTCGATATTCGGAAACAGGGCCACGCAGGGCACGCCAAGGCTCGCGGCTTCCTCGACCCGGCGCACGGCAATGTCTATCGTCATGCGCTCGACACCGGGCATCGAGGCCACCGGCTCGGTGCGGTTTTCGCCCTCGATGACGAAGATCGGCCAGATGAAATCGCTGGCGCTGAGGCCATTCTCGCAAACCATCGCCCGGGACCAGGGCGCTTGCCGCGTCCGGCGCATACGGGTGCGGGGATAGGCGGGGGAGGGCGGCGTCTGGGTCATGAAAGGCGTCCGGTTCGACATACGGGATGCCTTTCGGGCATGGCGGGGGGTGGCATGTCAATCTTTGCGGGCAGGGGCGAGCGCGACGGTCCTGGATTTAAGCGTCCGCCCGCGCCTGCAATAACTGCCCCAATGCCGGGTGCGGAAAGCTGCGCTCGATTGTGACCGCGAAGAAGGTCTCGGCGATTTCGAGGTCGAAGGGCGCGGTCACCAAGATCCCGGCCTTGATCTCATCGGCCAGCACGACCGAGGGCGTCACGGCGACGCCAGCGCCTTCTCGTGCGAGCAGGCGGACCATGGCCATATCATCGACATCGGCCACGATACGCGGGGCGATGCCGAGTTTTGCGGTGAGGCTCTGAAATCCGGTGCGGATCGAGCTTTCGGTCGGGACGATGAACGGCTCATGGGTCATGAGGTCTGTCAGCGAGGCGTGCCCCATCCGCTCTGGGATGCCGTGGAGGCCGACGGTCTGTTCGGCGATCCTGTGGGCGTAAAATCCCGCTCCGCTGGGCGGCGGCTCGGTCGTCAGGACCACATCAAGGGCAAGGGAGGCGAGGGCGTCGAAGAGGACGCTGCCGCTGCCCGATTTCAGCATCAGATCGACGCCGTCCATCGCCAGCGCCGGTTTCAGAAACCTAAGCTGAAAGTTCCGCGACAGGGTCGACAGAGCGCCAACGCGCAAGGGCGGCATCGCCTCGCCGCTGCGTTGCAGGGTGGCGAGCAGTTCTTCGCCCGCGCCGAAAATTCGGTCGGCATGGTCGAGGGCGATGCGCCCGACCTCGGTCAGCACGAGTTGCCGCCCGACCCGGTCAAAGAGGGGATAGCCGAGCCGCTGTTCCAATTGCTTGATTTGGGACGACAACGCGGATTGGGCGAGGTTCAGGCGTGCGGCGGCGCGGGTCAGATTGCCCTCGCGCGCGACCTCGCGGAAATAGCGCAGGTGGTGATAATTCAGCGTATCCATGGCATATTGTTCTATATAATAGAACGATTTCGCGTAATATATATATTTTTTATTCCGTGCTGCCTGCGCCATCTGTCCCCGACCAGCGCAGGAGGATTTTGCCATGGATATGATCGTCTCAATCGCCTCGACCGTTGTTGAGCAATTCCAGAAACCGACCCTCGCCTTTTTGATCGGCGGCATGGTCCTCGCGGCGCTGGGCAGTCGATTGGAAGTGCCGCAGCCTGTGTACAAGTTCATCGTGCTTGTGCTGTTGCTGAAGGTCGGATTGTCGGCGGGGATCTCCGTCCGCGAGGCTGATCTGCTGAGTCTCGCCGTTCCGGCAGTGCTGGCCGTGCTGGTGGGGGTTGGCATCGTGCTTATCGGCGGGGCGACGCTGGCGCGGCGCAAGGGCGTGTCGAAGATGGATGGCATGGCGACGGCGGGGCTGTTCGGTGCGGTGTCTGCCTCGACGCTGGCGGCGGGTATGGCGATGCTGGATGCCGAGGGGATTGCCTATGAAGGATTCATCGGCGCGCTCTATCCGTTCATGGATGTCGCCGCGCTGGTGACCGCCATCGTCCTTGCAAGGCTCGGTGCGGCGCGGCAGGCGGCGGTGTCGGTGAATGCGAGCGGGGGCGGCACCGTGGCGCTGGGCGGCGGTGGCTCGGCGGGCAGTGAAAATAGCGGCATCGTTCGGGATATTCTGACCGATACATTGCGCAGTCCTGCGATTTCGGCCCTGTTGCTCGGCATCGCCATTGGCCTTTTTGCCCGGGCCGAGAGTGTCTATGAGAGCTTTTACGAGCCGCTGTTCCGGGGCTTGCTGTCCATTCTGATGCTGATCATGGGGATGGAGGCGTGGTCGCGGCTGTCCGAGATGCGCAAGGTGGCCCATGCCTATCTGCTCTATGGGCTGGCCGCGCCGGTTGTGCATGGTCTGCTGGGCTTTGGCGCGGGGTTGGTTGCCCATGAACTGACGGGCTTTTCGGCGGGGGGTGTGGTGCTGTTGGCGGTGATGGCCGCGTCAAGCTCGGATATTTCCGGCCCGCCGACGATGCGCGCTGCGCTGCCCGAGGCCAATCCCTCGGCCTATATCGGCACCTCGACGGGCTTGGGGACGCCGGTGGCGATCCTGTGTATCCCGGTCTTCATGGCGCTGGCCGACAACATCATCGGCTTTTAGGGCGTTGTAGCGGGCGCGGCTGGTCTCAGGCGATCAGCCGCGCGATCAGGACGACGACTATCGCACCGATCGTTGCCGTTATGATTTGCGCCACGAGCGGATTGGCGATCCCGAGACTGATGCCCAGCGCAGAGAGCAGAAATCCGCCGACGAAAGCACCGAGAACGCCGGTGATAAGATAGCGGATCAGGCCGCCGCCGCCGGTCACGATGCTGGCGATCCAGCCCGCGACGATGCCGATCACGGCGAACATGATGAGTGCCTGGGTTTCCATTGAAGCTCTCTCCGGCGGCGGGCTATTCCGCCGCGATTTTTTTCACAGGTTTCTTTTTTACGGCCTTTTTCTTCACCGCAGGCTTTTTCTTCGGTTTCAGCATTTCGGCGAGGTATTTGCCGGTGTAGCTGCCCTTTACCGTTGCGACCTCTTCGGGGGTGCCGGTGGCGATGATCTGGCCGCCGCCGTCGCCGCCTTCGGGGCCGATGTCGATGATCCAGTCGGCGGTCTTGATGACGTCGAGGTTGTGTTCGATGACGACGACCGTGTTGCCCTGTTCGACCAGTTCGTGCAGCACCTCGAGCAAGCGCCGCACATCTTCGAAATGCAGGCCGGTTGTCGGTTCATCCAGAATGTAGAGCGTCGAGCCGGTGGCGCGCTTGGCCAGTTCTTTCGACAGTTTCACCCGCTGGGCCTCGCCGCCGGACAGGGTCGTTGCCTGCTGGCCGACCTTCACATAGCCGAGGCCGACGCGTTCCAGCGTCACCATCTTGTCGCGGATTGACGGCACTGCCTTGAAGAAGACGGCGGCATCTTCGACTGTCATATCAAGCACATCGGCGATGGATTTGCCCTTGTACTTTACCTCAAGAGTCTCGCGGTTATAGCGCTTGCCGTGGCAGGCGTCGCAGGTGACGTAGACGTCGGGCAGGAAGTGCATTTCGATCTTGATCAGACCGTCGCCTTGACACGCCTCGCAGCGACCGCCCTTGACGTTGAAGCTGAACCGGCCCGCCTTGTAGCCCCGCGTCTGCGCCTCGGGCAGCCCCGCGAACCAGTCGCGGATCGGCGTGAAGGCTCCCGTGTACGTCGCCGGGTTCGACCGCGGCGTGCGACCGATGGGGGACTGGTTGATGTCGATGACCTTGTCGAGATACTCGAAGCCCTCGATCCGGTCGTATTCTGCGGGGTTGGTCCGCGCGCCGTTCAGGCTGCGCGCAGCGGCCTTGTAGAGGGTTTCGTTGATCAGCGTGGACTTGCCGCCCCCCGAAACACCGGAGATGCAGGTGAAAGTGCCGAGGGGTATATCGACCGATACGTCCTTGAGATTATTCCCTTTCGCGCCGCTGATGCGCAGCTTTCGCTTGTCGCCCTTTCGGCGCGTGCCGGGGATGGCAATCTCGCGCGCACCGATGAGGTATTGGCCCGTCAGGGAGTTCGGATCGTTCATCACCTCTTCGGGGGTGCCCTCGGAGACGATCTTGCCGCCATGGACCCCGGCACCGGGACCGATATCGACGACGTAATCCGCCGTGCGGACGGCCTCCTCATCATGTTCGACCACGATGACCGTGTTGCCCTGATCGCGCAGGTTGCGGAGGGTTTCTAGCAGGCGGTCATTGTCCCGCTGGTGCAAGCCGATGCTCGGTTCATCG